>NZ_CABVGP010000003.1:1200000-1509946 GCF_902497555.1 Amycolatopsis camponoti
GGACGGCCGGATGGACCCGGCGGGCGCGCAGAACGTGCTGAAGGTGCTGGGCGAGTCGTCCAGCAATGTGAAGCCGAAGAAGGACAAGATCGACCTGTCGCAGACGTACACGACGAAGTTCGTGGACACGGCTCGCGCGCAGGCCCAGCAGTAGCCCCGCTCACCTCACCGGGCGGTGGGTGAGCGACATCGACCCGTGAAGGCCTCTTCCCCCGCGGAGGCCTTCACGGGTCTTTTCGTCTTTTCCGGAGCAAATCCGGCAAATCGTGAGTATTTCCCGGAATGTGAAGACCCTTCGAAAGTAGCTACCTTCTTTTTGGGGTTGCTCCAACACTTGGGGACACGGTTTTCCCGGTCCCCATCGGTGAACGGAGTCCCCGCATGTCCAGAATCCTTGCGTCGCGCGCTGTCCGCGTCCTCACGGCGGTTGCCGCGGCGGCCGCCGGCTTGGCCGTCTCGGGTACCGCCCATGCGGCGGTCGAGTACGGCTCGCACTTCCACGGGCACCAGTTCTCCGGCGGCAACTGGGGCGGATACGTCAGCTTCGGCAGCTTCACCACGGCGACGGCCAGCTGGACCGAGCCGAGCGTGACCTGCCGGTCGAGCAACGACCTCTTCGCGCCGTGGGTCGGCATCGACGGCGACGGATCGTCCACAGTGGAACAGACCGGCGTCGAGACGGACTGCTCCAGCGGGCGTGCGGTGTACTCGGCCTGGTACGAGATGTACCCGGCCGCGCCGGTGTACTACAACGTGTCGGTGAGCGCGGGCGACCACATCACGGCGACGGTGACGCGCACCGCCACCAACACCTACCGGCTCGACCTGTCCGACACCACCAAGGGCTGGACCAAGACGACCACGAAGTCGCTGACGTCGAAGCACGCGTCGGCCGAGGCGATCATCGAGTCGCCGACCGACTCCTACCCGACGATCTCCGGCGGCATCACGTTCACCGGCGTCAAGTTCAACGGGACGAACCTGGCCTCGACCAGCCCGTCCGCGCTGAACGCCGACGACCGCGGGACGAACACGTGGATCCCGGGCGCGATCGGTTCGGACGGCCAGAGCTTCACGATCTCTCGGCACTGAGTTGGCCCAAGCGGTCATTTGAGGTTGTTGATGGCCCAGGAGACCACCATGACCGCCAGGATGAGGGAGATGACGGCCTGCAGCATCATCGTCATCTTCGCCCAGATCCGCAGCGGCATGACGTCGGTGGGGCTGAAGGCGGCCGCGTTGGTGAACGAGAAGTAGAGGTAGTCCAGGTAGGACGGTTCCCAGTCCTGGTGCGCCAGGTCCGGGTCGGCCATCTGCGGGAACTGCAGGTCGGGGAACTCGGCCCGGCCTGCGGCCCGCCGGCCCGGGCCGCCGCGGTCGAACTCCCAGTACCAGAGCGAGAAGGCGACGATGTTCGTCCAGTAGACGATCCCGCCGGTTACCAGCACGGCCCCGGCGCGGTCGCCGATCGAGCTGGTGACGATGCCGTAGACGAGCTGCGCCGCGGACGCGCCGTTCACCGCGGTGACGGTCGCGACCAGCGGCAGCGAGATGGCCCGTTCGACGGCGCTGAAGTGCGACATCCGGCCCGGGTTGACCAGCAGCAGCGCGACGACGAGCAACACGGAGACGGAGGGCAGCAGCCACCGCGGGTGCAGCGCCATGTCGTCGGGCAGCACGACCTGCAGCACGAGCGTGGCGACGACGACGCCCATCGCGGGCCAGCGCGTTTCGCCGGAGGTCCGCCGGCGCCACGCGGGAAGGGCAGCTTCAGTCACCGGCCCACGTTAGGACTCTCCCGCCCACCGCGCCAACGCGTAGCTCAGCCGGCCGGGGCCGTGGTGACTTCGCCCGGCAGCTTGCGCGCGACATCCGTGCGTGAGCGCGCGCCGAGCTTGCGCAGGACCTTCGCCACGTGCTGTTCCACCGTCCGTGGCGAGAGGAACAGCCCGTCCGCGATCTCCCGGTTCGTCCGGCCCTCGGCCAGCATCCGCGCCACTTCGCGCTCCCGCGGAGACAACTCGCTCCCGTACCCGCGCCGTCCGCGTTGCGAAGGCGCCCAAGCTCCGTGTTCGCGCAGCTGGTGACGGCACCGGCCGGCATCCCGCGTCGCGCCCAGCTGTTCGTACGCCTCGGCCGCCGCCGTCAGCTCCTCGACCGCGTCCCGGTTGCCCGCCGCCAGGCGGCACATCGCCGCCCGCTCGCGCATGCCCGTCGCCGGGTACGGCATCGGCAAGGCCGCGTACCCCGCCGCCGCTTCGTCGAACAGCGCCGCCGCGGCCAGCTGCTTGCCGCGTGCCTCCAGCAACACCGCCCGGCCGGCGATCAACGCCGCCGTCGCGACCGGGGCGTCGCGGTCTTCGATGCCGCGGGCGAACGCCTCGACCACGTTGTCGGCTTCCGGCCAGCGCCCGGCCCGCGCGTACGCCTGCGCCGCCGCCGGGACCAGCGCCGCCGCCCAGATCCAGACGCCCTTGCGCCCGGCCGCGGCCACCGCCGTGTCGGCCGCCGCGCACGCGCCGTCGACGTCGTCGGTCGCGAGCAGCACCGTGATCAGGACGCCGGCCGCCGACAGCACCACCGGGATCGGCCCGCGGTCCGGCGCGTGCACGCTCGCCGCGGTCAGGTGCCGTTGCGCGGCGGCGAACTCGCCGCGCACGGCCGCCAGCCCACCGAGCACGAGCGACGACTCCATGACGATCGGGCCGAGCTCCGGATAGCTGTCGCGCAGCTGTTCCGCGGCTTCGGCGAGCCCGCTCCAGCGCCCGCGCACCCAGTCCAGCCGGACGCGGGTGCCCTGGATCAGGCCGATCGCGTACAGCGCGCCCGCGTCGGTCGCGCGCCGGACGCCCTCGGTCACCAGCCGTTCCGCCCGGTCGAGGTGACCGGCCCACGACTGGCCGTCGGCGAGGTTGCACCACAGCCGGGCCAGCTGGACGCGCTCGGCGACCGTGCCGACGGTGTCCGGCAGCGCTTCGAACTCCGTCCACGCCGAGCCGTCGCCGACGTGGGACGCCGCCGCGATGCGATCGGCCGTCAGCGCGAGCCGCAGCTCGGGGTCGTCGAGCCGCTCGTACACCTCGCCCGCGCGGGCGCGCCAGGATTCGTGCCACGACAACGGCGTCAGTCCGTCGATCGGCTGCGCGAGCAGCGTGATCCCGCGCGCGGCGAGGTCGGGCCGGTCGGTCAGCTCGCCGATCGCGCGCTCGACTTCGAGGCGGCCGCGGCCGAGCCCGCCGAGGGTCCGGACCTGCAGCATGCCGAGGCTCAGCCGGATCGAGCCGCGGACCGACGGCGGCAGCGTCACCTCTTCGAGGACGCGCTCGAGCGTGCCGATCACGTCGGGGCGGAACCCCCGCAGCGCGACCTGGCTCAGCTTGCCGGCAACGCGCCCGGCGTCGGACTGCGCGGGACCGGGTTCGGCCAGCACCGACTGCAGGAGGTCGATCGCGCGGGACGTCTCGCCGCGCGTGACGGCCTCGTCCGCGGCGGCTTCGGCGTAGTGACGCCACTGGTCGACGCGGCCGGCCGCGCGGGAGTGCCGGGCCAGCAGCGTGAGCGGTGGGGACGGCTGCGCGGCGAGCACGCGGATCGCCTGCGCGTGCAGCAACGCGCGCTCGGGGCCGGTCACCGTGTCGTAGACCGCCTTGCGCGCCAACGGGTGCCGGAAGCCGTACTTGCCGTCGCCGACCTCGCCGAGCACTCCGCCGGACAACGCCGCGAGCAGCGCGGTGCGGAGGACGTCGTCCGGCAGCCCGGCCAGCTCGCCGAGCACGCCGGCTTCGGCGCCGACGCCGAGCACCGCGGCCGCGCCGGCCAGCCGCACCGCCGGCTCCGGCAGCGCGGAAAGCCGTTCGGTGACGGCTTCCCTCAGCAACACCGGGACTTCGAGGTTCTCCAGCATCCGGTCGGAGAGGATCTCACCGACCGGCAGCCGCTCGGCCGCTTCGCGCAGGGCCCGCAGCGTTTCTTCGACCACGAACGGGATCCCGGCGGTGCATTCGTGCAGCTTCGCCGCGAACTCGTCGGTGACGCGGGGCAGTTCGAGGATTTCGACCGCGAGCTTGCGCACCGCGGTGACGTCGAGCGCGCCCAGCGCGACACGCGCGGAGTGGACGGCCGGGTCGGTCCGGAAAGGAGCACCGAGCGGGCCGGGACGGACGTCGGTCGCCGACCGGAAGGTGGCGACCACCGCCAGTTCCGGTGGCATCGTGCCGGCGAGGAACCGCATGAGGTCGCGGGTGTCCTCGTCGGCCCACTGCAGGTCGTCGATCAGCACGAGTGCCGGTCCGCACGCCCGCAGGAGCTCCCGCACCGCGCGGAAGACGCGGTGGCGTTCGGCGACCGGGTCGGCGAGGGGCTCGGGCCGCGGGGGAAGCGCTTCCGCGAGCTCCGGCAGCAGCGGCCGCAGCACGCCGGCGACCGGGCTGAGCGGGCCGAGCGGCGTGTCACCCACCGCGCGAAGCGCTTCCAGGACGGGCCCGTAGGGAAAGGGTTCCCGCAACGGCTGGCAAGCGCCGGTGAGGACGCGGCTGCCTTCGAACTCCTTGCGCCGCCCGATCTCGGCCAGCAGCCGGGTGCGGCCCATGCCGGGCTCGCCCTCGATCAGGACCGCGGCCGGGCGGCGCTTCAGCACGTCGACGATGGCGTCCAGCTCGGTGTCGCGGCCGGTCAGCCGGGCGGGTCCCGACCGGACGGACACCGAGGTGGGGCGGGGAGCCGTCAACCACATACGGACCTCCTCGACGTACACCGGGGGCTGTGCGCGGAGCCTAAGCAGCGTTGATCGGTCCGTAAACCATTAACCGAATAGGTGGTCGGTACCGCCCTCACACGTCCGCCTACCGGCTGTCACCGGTTTGCCACGGGATTCGCCGCTCCCGGGACACAGCGCGTGTGAAACGCCGGTGCGCAGCCCGTTCCGGCCGTACATAACGCGTTCCGGGAGGGGTGACGACTACCGAAAGTAGTCTACGGAAACCCTACTTAAGGACCTGTCCGACCGGGTGACAACGCGCGGCCGGGACCGCTTGGAGCAGGGGATACGTCCGGGGTGAATGCGTATACCCATTCGCCGGGTGCCCGGATTGCACCGTAACGCCCACTGCGGGGACCCTCACCCGGGGGAGTACCACTGCGTGGCCGGTGCAGAGCCGCGCGTAACCACCTAGGGAGAAGCATGAAGATCGCCAGACTCTTCGGTGCCGCTGCCGCCGCGGTGATGACGACGGGCGCGCTCGTCGCGATCGCCGTCCCCGCGTCGGGACAGGACCTGCTGAACCCGGACATCGTGCCCGCCATGCAGCGCGACCTCGGCCTGACGCACGACCAGGTGCTGACGCGGCTGAAGAACGAGGACGTCGCGACCAAGGTCACCGAGGCCGTCAGCGCGACGCTCGGCGACGCGTTCGGCGGCGCCACCTACAACGCCGCCACGGGCAAGGCGCACATCCAGACCACGAACGCCGCCGACGTCGCCAAGATCCAGGCGTCCGGGGCCGAGGCGGAGGTCGTGAAGTTCGGCGCCCGCCAGCTCGACTCCACTGTGGACACCCTGAACGCCCGCGACAGCGCGGCCCCGTACGCGATCACCGGCTGGGGCGTCGACGCCGCCACCAACCGCGTCACGGTCTCGGTGCTGCAGGGCCAGCGCGGCGCGGCCGACACGTTCCTCACCCAGTCCGGTGTGGACAAGTCGTCGGTCACGATCCTCGAGACGGCTTCGAAGCCGACGCTGCACGCCAACATCCGCGGCGGTGACGCCTACTACATCGGTGGCTCGTCACGCTGCTCGGTCGGCTTCGCTACGACCACCGGGTTCGTCACCGCCGGACACTGCGGCGCGCTCACCGGCGGCGGCTCGCTGACAGGCTCGAACGGCGCGGCGCTCGGCAGCTGGATCACCTACCGCTTCCCCGGCGTCGACTACGCCGCGGTCCGGACCAACAGCAGCTGGACCCCGGTCGCGCAGATGAACAACGGCACCGCGGTGCGCGGGTCGTCGAACGCGGCGACCGGCTCGTCGGTCTGCAAGGCCGGCTCGACCACCGGCTGGACCTGCGGCACCATCGGCGCGAAGAACCAGAGCGTCCGCTACGCCGAGGGCACGGTCAACGGCATGACCGCGACCAACGTCCGCTCGGCGGCCGGTGACTCCGGCGGCGGCTTCATCGCCGGCAACTACGCGCAGGGCGTCCTGTCCGGCGGCAACACGAGCGTGACGTACTTCTACCCGATCGCCGGCGCGCTTTCGGGCACCGGCACCACGCTGAAGACCAGCTGATCCCTCCCGGAAAACAGCGAAAGGGCGGGTTTCGAGTGCCTCCAGCGCACTCGAAACCCGCCCTTCGTCCTCGCCGCGGGAATGGGAGGTTCAGGGGTCAGACGTTGCTGATCTCCTCGATCAGCCCGTCGACGTCGAAGTGCGCGCTCTCTTCGCCGAGCGGCACCAGCTCGTAGGACGCCTCGAGGAACGTCCGGATGTCTTCGATCTCCAGCTCGAACGACGCATAGCCGTCCGGTGACTCGATTTCGAGGGTGAGGAAGTCTTCGTCGTCGGACAGGTCCGGGCGGACCCGGACGTCACCCAGGCCGGCCGGCTCGTCGAGGCCGGACACGAGGAGGTCACGCGCGAAGGTCCATTCGATCCACCGGCCGCGCTCGGTCCGGAACGCCACGGTGACCGCGAACGGCTCGTCGGCGTGGTAGGAGAGGCGGGACAGGACGGGCGTGGTGCTCTCGTTCAGCACCACGAACTGGCTCTGGTGAACGGCGTCGGTCTGCATGGCCCCTCCTGGAGTCCGGTGGCGGTTCGCGCGGCGCGAACTGTTCGAGGAGGAGATGACCAGGCCCTGCGGTCATGACGGAGAAACTCTCACGTTCACTTGATCGGTTGCATCCGTCCATTGTGGTGTAACGCCCGGCACATACCCCTTGCGTTCAGGCGGCGACTGCTGGTGACGGTTCGCGCAGGGCGCCGGGGAGCTTCCTCCGCAGCACGAGCAGCGCCGGGATCGCCGCCGCGCAGGTCAGGGCCAGTACCGACCAGGTCAGCGCGTTGCTCACGCTGAGCAGGACGGCCAGCAGGCCGGGGGCGAGCGCCACCGGCAGGCCCCAGGAGAGCTGGAAGATCGAGCTGGCCCGGCCTTCGGCGCCGGCCGGCGCGGCCGCGGCCGCCGTCGCGGTGCCGGTGGGGCCGAACATCGCCTCCGCGACGGAGAAGCCGAGGCTCGTCACCAGGATCAGCCCGGCGGCGACGCGCAGGGGGACCATTTCCAACGGGATCAGCAGGGCGAAGGAAACCGCGAACAGCGTCGCGGCGCCGATGAGCGCCGCGGTCCGGCTGCGCCCGGCGAGCAGGGCGACGATCGGGCGCTGCGTGGTCACGACGACCACGGTGCCGAGCGTGATCGCGGTCCCGGCGATCCACTGTGGACCGTGCAGGAGATCCCGCACGACGATGGGGAGCACGGCGAACTTGCTCGCGCTGGCGAGCGTGAAAGCCGTGTGGGTGACGCAGAAGCCCATGAAGGGGCGGTCGGTCAGCACCGCTCGCCAGCTCCCGGAAGCCGAGCTTTCCCGTGAAAGCTCGGCTTCCGGGCCGCCGCTTGGCGGGAGCAGCCGGATCAGGACCGCCGCGAGGGCGAAGCTCGCCGCGTTCACGTACGCGAGCAAGTGGAACGCCCACGGGCTCGTGATCGTCGGCAGCACCGCGGTCGCCGCCGCGCCGATGCCCGCGCCGGCGAAGCGTCCGACCGTCTGGGTGGCCAGCATGCGGTCGGTGTCGCGGCCCGAAGTGAGCCGGGCGACCATCGGCGCGTTGCACGTCCAGAACAGCCGGTCGCCGAAGCCGGCGACCACCGACACGGCGATCACCTGCCAGCTGGTGTGGATCAGTGGGTACGCGCTGAAGGCCACGAGCCGGACGACGTTCCCGGCGACGAGCAGCGCCCGCGGCCCGAACCGGTCCATGGCCGCCCCGGTCGCCGGGCCGCTGACGAGCGCCAGCAGCGCGCCGGTGCTCAGCGACGTCCCGGCGTCGATCAGGCCCATGCCCTGGCCGTGCACCAGGAACAGCAGCGCGAACGGCACCCAGAGCCCGCTGCCGAGCGCGTCGATCAAGGTCGCGATCAGGAAGATCCGGCGATTCCGAAGCATGCGTCCCCCAGGTGGAAAGCACTCCAGGATATCGCTTCGCTACGGGCCCAGCGGCAGGCCGAGCCCGACCTTCACGCGGTCCATCGCCACGCTCGTCGTGAAGTGCCGGACGTTCGGGTTGTCGAAGAACATCCGCCGGGTGAACGCCTCGAAGCCCGCCATGTCCGGGCACGTCACGACCAGCACGAAGTCCGCGTTGCCGGTGACGTAGTAGCACTGCTGGACGCAGTCGTCGGCGAGGATCTGGCGGCGGAACGCGTCCAGGACCGCGAGGTTCTCCCGCTCCATCTCGACCATGACGACGAACGTCATGCTCAGCCCGAGCGCCTCCGGCGACAGCACCGCGACCTCGCGCTCGATGACCCCCGCTTCGCGCAGCCGCTTGATCCGCCGTTGCACCGCCGCGGCGGAGAGGCCGACCTTCGCACCGATCGTCTCGGCGATGGTGCGGGCGTCCTCCTGGAGGCAGGCGAGGATGGCGATGTCCAGCTGGTCGAGGTCGGGAGTCTGCACTCCAGCAGGCTAGCCGGGACCTCCGACAATCCGCCGGGCGTTCGCTGCGCGCTCACTCTTGCGTGACGTCGCTCACTACTCCGTTCGAGGGGAAAGTGAAACAACTTTTTCAGTGACCTGGAACACAACTCACGGGTCTACCAGGGGGTAGCGCATAGAAGTGGAAGACCAGCCGGTCGCTCCGCCAACCCCCGGCGTGGGGAGGCTCTCCCGTGCCCGCACCTGCCGCCGTGCTGACCGGAATCGGTTCGTGGTTGCCGACGACGGTCCTGGGCAACGACGAGATCGCCGCCCGGCTCGACACCACCGACGAGTGGATCCGGACCCGCACCGGCATCCGGGAGCGCCGCGTCGCCGGACCCGACGAGTCCACTGTGGACCTCGCGGTCGGGGCGGGCCGCGAAGCCCTCGCGGGGGGCTCCGCCGACGTCGTCGTCCTCGCCACGTCGACCCCCGACCAGCCCTGCCCGGCCAGCGCGCCGCAGGTCGCGGCCCGGCTCGGGCTCGGCACGGCCGCCGCCTTCGACGTCAACGCCGTCTGCAGTGGGTTCGTCTACGCGCTGGCCACGGCGGCGGGGTTCATCGCGGGCGGCATCGCCGAGCGCGTGCTCGTGATCGGCGCCGACACCTTCACCACGCTCATCGACCCCGAAGACCGCACGACCGTCCCGATCTTCGGCGACGGCGCGGGCGCGGTCCTCCTGCGGGCCGGCGACGCGGACGAGCCCGGCGCGTTCGGGCCGTTCGACCTGCACAGCGAGGGTGAGCTCGCCGACCTGCTGTGGGTCGAAGCCGGCGGCGCGCGACGGCGGCTGTCCGACCAGCCGAGCGACCGCTTCCTCGCGATGCAGGGCACCGCGGTGTTCCGGCACGCCTGCGCGCGGATGGCGGAGTCGTCGCGGACCGTGCTGGAGCGCGCGGGCTGGATGGTCGGCGACGTCGACCGGTTCGTCGGGCACCAGGCGAACATCCGGATCCTCCAGGCGACGGCGAAGCAGCTCGGCATGCCGGCCGACGCCGTCGTCGCCAACATCGACCGCGTCGGCAACACCAGCGCCGCGTCCATCCCGCTCGCCCTGGCCGACGCGCGGGCCGACGGCACCCTCGTCGCCGGGCACCGCGTGCTGCTCAGCGCGTTCGGCGCGGGCTTGACCTGGGGCTCGACGGTGCTGCGCTGGCCGGACCTGGGTCAGCTGTCCTGACGTTCCGGGCCGGCTGTCCAAGTCGGCGTCGGCTCCTGGCGGCCCCGCAGCTCCAGCTCGCCGTGCTTCACCCAGTTCGCGCCTTCGCTCGGCAGCGCCGCCGAGACGACGGCGTCGCTGGCCAGGATCCGTGACGGCACCGCCTTGGCCAGCTCGGTCAGCCGGGCGGCCTCGTTGACGGCGTCGCCGATCACGGTGTACTCGAGCCGGCTGCTGGTGCCGAGCTGCCCGGCGAACACCGGACCGCTCGAGACGCCGATGCCCAGGTCGAGCTCGCCGTTCGCGCACACCGCGTCCCGGATCGCGCGGGCCGCGGCCAGCGCGGCGGTCGGCCCGTCCGCGAGCCGCGTCGGCGCGCCGAAGATGCACAACGCGGCGTCGCCCTGGAACTTGTTGACCAGCCCGCCGCGCGCGCCGACCGCGGAGACGACCGCGGCGAACAGCCGGTTCAGCTTCTCGACGAGCTCCTCCGGAGGCGTGCGGTAGGCGAGCGCGGTCGAGTCGACGACGTCCACGAACAACGCCGTGACCTCGCGGACGTCGCCGGACAGGGACGCGCCGTACTCCAGCGCGTGCCGGGCGACGTCGGCCCCGACGTGCCTGCCGAAGAGGTCCCGCATCCGCGCCTGCTCACGCAGGCCGGCGGCGAGCTGGTTCACCGACGTCTGGAGCAGGCCGATCTCGCTGGAGTCGTCGACGTCGACGGTGACGTCGTTGTCGCCGCGCGCGATCCGGTCGAGGGCGACGCGCAGCCGGTGCAGCGGCGCCGCGACGGCCCTGGCCAGCAGGGCGGTGCCGATCGCGCCGACGCCGAGGCCGATCACCGACAGCATGATCAGGCTGGCGGTGTGGTTGCCGGAACCGAGTTCCGGTGGCGTCGCGACGAGCAGGACGCCGACGAACGGGACGCCGCTGGCCAGCGCCCAGGTGACGACGAGCCGGGTGAGCACGGTGACCGGCAGCGACCCGCTCGGCGGCAGGACCTCCAGCGCGATCGTCATCACCGGCCGCGCCACCCACTCGGCGGCGAGGTAGGTGAGGCCGACGGTGGTGAGGCCGCCGAGCCCGATGACGGTGGCCATGCCGACCGCGTCTTCGCCGGAGCCGAGCACACCGGCCAGCACGCTGAGGACGACGGTGCCGATCAGCCAGAGGGTGCCGCTGACGACGGCCATGTCGACGGGCAGCCGCAGCGCGCGCTTGGCTTCGCTTTCCGACGGCGGCCGGCCGAGCACGAACCAGATCGCGGTGCGGCGCTGCAGCCAAGCGGTCCACAGCGTCCCGGCGAGCAGCGAGACGGCGACGATCCCGGCGGCGGTCAGCCCGAGGATCCACCCGCGGTCGCCGACGTCGCCGGGCAGGCCCTGCAGCAGGAGAAGCAGCGCGACGACCGCGGACCCGGCGACGCTGGAGCCGAGCCCGAGCCCGGCGAAGCCCAGGCTGGTGCGCAACACCACCCGGAAGTTGCCGATCTTGCGCACGGCCTCGATCGTACGGGCGGAGCCGCGTCAGAAGCGGTACCGCACGATGTGGGCCATCCGCGCCAGTGGCGGGAAGTACTTCAGCATCCGCAGCTGGAACCGGGTGGACGCCCGCAGCCGGGCCATCACCTCCGGGTCGGCCCAGTGCGACGCGTCCAAAGAGGACATCAGGTCGAGGCCGAGGCGCTCCAGTTCGCGCGGGTCGTCGATGCCCCAGTGCAGGGTCGCCTTCGCGCGCCGGACCGGGGTGTTCAGCTTCTGGGCCTTGATGCCGAACTTGCTGAAGACGTCGCAGATCAGCTCGCCCGACGGGAACTTCGCGACCAGCCGGCGGATCAGCTCGGTGCCGTCCTCCGGGGTCAGGTACATGGTCAGGCCCTCGGCGACGATCAGCGCCGGGCGGTCCGACGGCACCTGGTCGAGCCACCCGAAATCCGTCACCGACGTGCCGATGTTCGTGTGGTTCGGCGCGGCCGCGTAGAGCTTCTCGCGCAGCTCGACGACCTCGGGGTAGTCGACGTCGTACCAGTGGACCGTCTCCGGCGGGGCGAGCCGCTGGAAGCGCGTGTCCATGCCGGCGCCGAGGTGCAGCACGATCGCGTCCGGGTGCTGCCGCAGGTGCTCGGCGGCCCACTCGTCGATCGGCTTGGCCCGGAGGACGACGCTCGCGGCGCTGTCGCGAGTGATCCCGAGCTTGGCGAAGTCGTAGTCGATCTGCCGGACGGCTTCGTCGGCGGCGTGGTCGCCGAGCACCGGGTCGGCCTCGCGGCTGTCGAGCGCGCGGCCGTAGAGCGTGGCCAGCATGGTGGCTTTTTCTTCGGTGAAGTGCACCTTCTCCATCACGACCCCCAAAACTTTCACAATGTTGTGAAAAGTCTAGCGCTCTTCGGGGTGCGCGGCGAAGTCGTGCGCGTAGGTCTTGGCGTCGACCAGGTGCTTGAGGGTCAGCTCACGGGCCGCGGCGGGGTCGGACCGGCGGATGGCGTCGAGGATCGCGCGGTGGTCGTCGACGGCCTTGCGGATCTGGCCGGGCAGCCGCAGCGCCGCCCGCCGCTCCTCGCCGACCAGGGCGAGCACGGACCGCAGCAGCCCGGCGACGTCGTCGTTGCCGGCGTTCTGCGCGATCACCCGGTGGAACTCGGCGTCGGCGGCGATGACGTGCAGCATGTCGCCGTCTTCGGCGGCCCGCGCCATCTCGGCGACGTTGTCCTCGAGGCGGCTCACGGTCTTCGCGGTCGCCTGCCGGGCGAGCCGTTCGGCGAGGGTCGGCTCGACGGTCGCGCGCAGGTCGAAGAGCTTTTCGACGAGCTGGTCGTGCTCGGTGAACCAGGTGCGCAGCGGCTGTTCCTGCTGCTCACGGACGTAGGTGCCGGAGCCGGCCCGGATCCGGACGTAGCCGATGGAGTCGAGGACGCGCAGCGCCTGCCGCAGCGAACCGCGGCTGATGCCGAGGTCCTCGCACAGGACGCGTTCGGCGGGCAGCCGGGAGCCCGGCGGCAGCTTCCCGGAGTCGATCAGCGACCGCAGCCGGTCGACGGTCGCGCTCCAGACCTGCTCGGTGTCCACGCGCCCATCTTCTCAGCTCCGGAAACTGTCGGTGGTGACTGTCATGATCACCGGCATGGACATCCTGGGGGCGTGGGTGCGGGGCTGGGCGGTGTCGCGAGAGGTGCCGCCGCCGGTGGAGGAGCCGGACGGCTTCCGCGTCGACGTGGGCTTGCCGCGGCACCGCGTCCGCTACCTGCTGCGGTCGCCGTCGACGGTGGCCAGGCGGGCGCGGACGGTGGCCGCGCCGGGTACGTGGCTGAAGGTGTGCGGCTCGCGGGCCGCGGTGATCGAGGGCCTGACGGCGGAATGGGAGGCGAGGCCGACGGAATACTTGATGACCTTCGACGGCGCCTTCGTGCCCGCCGAGGTTCCGGCGGGGTACTCGGTGGCGGTGACCGGCGAGGGCCCGGTGTGGGAGGCATCGGTGACGGCCGAGGGCGCGCCGGCCGCGCGCGGCTGGGTCGCGGTGGCATCGGGGGTGGCGGTGTTCGACCGGATCGTCACGGAGCCCGAACACCGGCGTCGCGGCCGGAGCACAGTCGAGCGTCCTGCTGGCCTCGGAAGCGGGGCGAGGGTTGTACGGCGCGCTGGGCTGGCGCGTGGAGTCCGACGTCGTCCCCGCTCACGTATCGGAAGGATCGAAATGACCGCACGGTTCAAGGACCTCGCCCTGGACGCGAACGACCACCAGTCCCTGGCCGACTGGTGGTGCCGGGCCATGGGTTACGTCCGCCGCGACTCCTTGACCGGCGACGAACGCCCGGACGACTGGCCCGTCCCGATCGTCGACCCGGCGGGCAAGGGACCGCTGATCTGGCTCAATCCGGTCCCGGAGAAGAAGACGGTCAAGAACCGCCTGCACCTGGACGTCTTCGGCGACCCCGCCGAGCTGCTCGAACTGGGCGCGACGCTGGTCCGCGAACGCGACGACGACATCGAATGGGAGGTGCTGGCGGATCCGGAGGGCAACGAGTTCTGCGTCTTCACGCCGCGGTGAGTGTCCGACCGGACACATCTGCGTCGCGGGACAGGCTCACGATGCTTAGGCTCCGCACGTGAATGCTTCATGACGTGGTGGCACGCGGCGATCATCGTCGTCGCCGGGATCTGGGCGGGCACCATCAACGCCGTCGTCGGGTCGGGGACTCTCGTCACCTTCCCTGTCCTGGTCGCGCTGGGGTATCCGCCGGTGACGGCGACGACGTCCAACGCCATCGGTCTCGCGCCCGGGACCCTCAGCGGTGCTTGGGGCTACCGGCACGAGCTGGCCGGCTACTGGCCGCAGGTCGCGAAGTTCGCCGTCGCGTCTTTCCTCGGCGCCATCGGTGGCACCATCCTGCTGCTGTCGTTGCCGAAGGACGCCTTCGAGGCCGTCGTGCCCGTGCTCGTCGGCCTGGCCGTGATCCTCGTGATCGTGCAGCCGAAGGTGTCGAAGTGGGTCGCGAAGCGGCGCGAAGAAAACGGCGCCGAGCACAAAGCCGGCCCGCTGCTGATGTTCCTCATCTTCCTCATCGGCATCTACGGCGGCTACTTCACCGCCGCGCAGGGCGTGATGCTGATGGCGGTCATGGGGATGCTGCTGTCCGAACCGCTGCAGAAGCTCAACGGCGTCAAGAACGTCCTCGCCGCCGTGGTGAACGTCGTCGCCGGGGTGATCTACGCGTTCGTCGCGCCGATCAGCTGGCCCGTCGTGCTCTGGCTGGCCGTCGGGTCGACCGCCGGCGGCTTCCTCGGCGCGAAGATCGGCCGGAAGCTGCCGCCGGCGGTGCTGCGTGGCGTGATCGTCGTGATCGGCGTCGCCGCCGTGATCCAGCTGGTGATCAAGCAGTTCAGCGGCTGAAGTCGCGCGCCGCGGCCAGGAAGAGGTCGTTCTCCTCGCGGGTCCCGATCGTCACGCGCACGCCGTCGCCGGCGAACGGGCGCACCACGAGCTTGCGGTCGAGCGCGTGCTCGGCGAACGGCACCGCCTGGTCACCCAGCGGCAGCCAGACGAAGTTCGCCTGCGTCTCGGGCACCCGGTAGCCGGCTTCGAGCAGCGCGTCCCGCACCCGCCCGCGCTCGGCGACGATCTCGTCGCAGCGCGCGAGCAGCTCGTCCGCCGCGTCGAGCGACGCCAGCGCGGCCACCTGGGCCAGCATGTTCACCGAAAAGGCGACGTACACCTGGCGAAGCGCGTCGGCGATCGGCTCGGGTGCGACGGCGTATCCGACGCGCAGACCCGCGAGGCCGTACGCCTTCGAGAACGTCCGCAGCACCATGACGTTCGAGCGCGTCCGCGTGTACTCGACGCCGTCGGGCACCTCGGGGTCGGTGACGAACTCCTTGTAAGCCTCGTCCAGCACCACCAGCACGTGCTCCGGGACCGCGTCGAGGAACCGCTCCAGCTCCGCGCGCCGCACCGCCGTGCCGGTTGGGTTGTTCGGGTTGCAGACGAAGACCACGCGCGTCTTTTCGGTGATCGCCGCGAGCATCGCGTCGAGGTCGAGCTCCTGGCCCTCGGTGATCGGGACCTTCACCGACACGGCGTTCGCCACCTGCGTGACGATCGGGTACGCCTCGAACGAGCGCCAAGCGAAGATCACCTCTTCGCCGGGGGCGCAGACCGCCTGGATCGTCTGCTGGCACAGGGAGACCGAGCCGCAGCCGATGGCGACGCGTTCCACCGGCACGTCCAGGTCGCGCGCCAGCCGCTCGCGCAGGGCCTGCGAGCCGGTGTCCGGGTAGCGGTTGATGCCCGCGGCGGCTTCGGCGATCGCCCGCGCGACGCTCGGCAGCGCACCGCCGGGCACCTCGTTGCTCGCCAGCTTGATCGCGCCTTCGATCGTCCGGCCGGGAATGTATTTCGGCAACGATTCGAGATCGGCACGAGGGGACACGGACGACATCTTCGGCGCTCCTCCGATTGAACGGGACGACCCGGTCACCGTATCTTTTCCGCCCGCCGCCCCGCGACTCCCTTCAGGCGGTATGTGACCGGCAGGGCTGACAGAATGGGTTCCTTCCGTTCACCTCGAAGTGATTGAGTGACGTATGACGTCGACCAGCACCGTGGACTACCAGCGCACCGACGGCCGCGCGCTGCGCCTCACCTTCTCGGCACCCGAAGGCGCGCTACGCGGCGGTTTGGTGGTGCTGCACGAGGCGGACGGGGTCACCGACGGCGTCAAGATGCTCCTCGCCAGCCTCGCCCTCGAGGGCTGGCTGACCGTCACCCCGCACCTCGAAAACGCGGAGCTCACGCAGCAGGACCTGCTCGACGCGACGGACATCACACTCGCCTGGCTCGTCGAACGCGGCGTCGAGGCGGATCTGCTCGGCGTCATGGGGTTCGACCTCGGCGGCACCGCGGCGCTCGTCGTCGCTTCGCACCGCAGGCTGGGTGCCGCCGTCAGCGTCGGCGGGCAGCAGGCCGCGGAACTGCCCGCGCTGGTCGAGATCGCCGGGAAGCTCACCAGCCCGTGGCTCGGCATGTACGGCGACGCCGGCGACGAAGCGGGCGGCGCCGAGGTCGAGCGCCTGCGCGACGCCGCGGCGTCGGCGAAGGTCGCCACGAACGTCGTCCACTACCCGGGCGCGAACCACCGCTTCGACGCCGACCCGGGCGCGGCCGCCGAGGCCTGGCAGCGCACCCTGAATTGGTTCGACGCGCACCTGCGGTAGGCGGGATTACAGTCGTGAGGTGACGCACACCGCCGACGCCCCCGAAGTGCTCTGGCGCCCTGAGCCGAGCCACGTTGCCGACACCAAGATCGATGCCTTCCGCCAGTGGCTGCGCGCCGAGCGCGGCGTCGAGGTGGACGACTACCGCACGCTCTGGGAGTTTTCGGTCGAGCGCGTCCCGGAGTTCTGGGCGGCGGTCGCGGACTTCCTCGGCGTCCGCTGGCACGACCAGCCGCGCGAGGTGCTCTCCGGCGAGATGCCGGACGCCGTCTGGTTCGAAGGCGCCACGCTGAACTACGCCGAACACGCGCTCACCCCCGGCGTCGCGGGCGCCGCGAAGGGTGACGACGAGACCGCGGTGATCTTCCACCGCGAAGACGGCTTCGCGGAGCACCTGACGTACGGCAAGCTCCGCGCGCAGGTCGCGGCCGCGCGGGCGGCGTTCCTGGACCTGGGCGTCGGCAAGGGCGACCGCGTCGTCGCGCTGGCCCCGAACTGCCCGCAGACGCTGGTCGCGTTCCTCGCCGCGGCGAGCATCGGGGCGATCTGGTCGTCGTGCTCGCCGGACTTCGGCGTCCGCGCGGTAGCCGACCGCTTCGTGCAGATCGAGCCGAAGGTGCTTTTCGCGGTCAACGCCTACGCGTACAACGGCCGTCAGTTCGACATCCGGACGACGGTGGCCGACCTGCAGGCGAAGCTGCCGTCGCTGGCCGCGACCGTGCTCGTCGAGTACGTCGGCGAAGGACGGATGGACGGCGCGCTCGATTGGGCCGAGCTGCTCGCGGCGAACGAAGGCGCGCCGCTGCTGTTCGAGCCGGTCGACTTCGCGCACCCGCTGTGGGTGCTCTACTCCTCCGGCACCACCGGCCTGCCCAAGGGCATCGTGCACGGCCACGGCGGCATCACGCTGGAGCACCTCAAGGCCCTCGCGCTGCAGACCGACCTCGGGCCGGGCGACCGGTTCTTCTGGTTCAGCACCACCGGCTGGATGATGTGGAACTTCCTCATCTCCGGCCTGCTGGTCGGCACGACGATCGTGCTCTACGACGGCAGTCCCGGGCATCCCGACCTCAACGCGCTGTGGCACCTGGCCGAGCAGCACCGCGTCACGTACTTCGGGACGTCGGCGCCGTTCATCCAGAGCTGCCTGAAGGCGGGCATCAAGCCCGCGGAGCGCTACGACCTGACGGCGTTGCGCGCGCTCGGCTCGACCGGGGCGCCGCTGAGCGTCGAGGGCTTCCGCTGGATCGTGAACGAGGTCGGGAAGAAGGTCCAGATCTGTTCGGTCTCCGGCGGCACCGACCTGTGCGCGGCGTTCGTCGCGTCGGCGCCCGACGTGCCGGTGTGGCTGGGGGAGCTGTCCTGCCCGGCGCTGGGCGCCGCGGTCAACGCGTTCGACGAGGCCGGCAACGCCGTCGTCGAGCAGGTCGGCGAGCTGGTGATCACGAAGCCGATGCCGTCGATGCCGGTGTACTTCTGGAACGACCCGGACGGCTCGCGCCTGCGTGAGGCGTACTTCGAGATGTACCCGGGCCGCTGGCGCCACGGCGACTGGATCCGCGTCACCGGCCGCGGCTCGGCGGTGATCTACGGCCGCAGCGACTCGACGCTCAACCGCGGCGGCGTCCGGATGGGCACGGCGGAGTTCTACCGGGTCGTCGAGGGCTACGACGAGGTCGCGGATTCCCTGGTCGTGGACACCTCGGCGGCCGGCAACGACGACGGGCAGCTGATCTGTTTCCTGGTGCTCACCGGCGGCGCCGCGCTCGAAGACGTCGAGCCCCGGCTGAAGAAGGAGCTCCGTAGCGCGCTGTCACCGAGGCATGTACCCGATCGGTTCGTCGTGGTTCAGGAGATTCCTCGTACCTTGAACGGTAAGAAGTGTGAGGTACCGGTGAAGAAGATCCTGGCCGGTGTGGCTCCTGACCGGGCGGTCAGCCGTGACGCGCTGGCCAACCCGGCGGCGTTGACGCCGTTCGTGGAGCTCGCCGGGGGGTGAATGGGGGAAGCATGATCGTCCACAACGGGTTGCACAGGTGGTGACGGCGACACGCGCGCAGACCACCTGGCGGGTGGCGGGGACCACCACCGTGGGGGTGATCACCTGGGTGACCCGACTGGCCGGACTGATGACACTCGTGTCGGTCCTGGTGCCGGCCGGGCGCCGGAACCTGCGCGGGCACCTGTCGGAGTGGCTGGAGCTGCCGCAGGAGGCGACGGTCGCGGCCGCGACCGTCGCGCTGGTGACGGGCGTGCTGCTGGTGCTGCTGGCCGCGGGCTTGCGACGCCGCAAGCGCCGAGCCTGGCAGCTGGCGATCGGCGCGACGGTGCTGCTCACGGTGTCGCACATCGGGCTCCGGCACGTCTTCGGCGCCGGGCTGGTGTCGGTCGTGCTGCTGGTGGGCCTGATCGCGAGCCGGCGTTATTTCGTCGCGAAGCCGGACCCGGTGGTCGGCCGCTGGCGCGCGGTGCGGGTGTTCCTGCAGCTGGCGCTGGCCGGGTTCGCGATCAACGTCATCCTGCTGTCGGTGGCGTCCCGGGCCGTGCTCGAGCCGATGAGCTTCCCGGACCGGCTGGCGGAGTCGGCGCTCGCGCTGGTCGGCGCCAGCGGGCCCGCGGTGTTCCACCAGATGTGGCTGGAGGACATGACCGCGGCCGTCGGGCTGCTGTTCGGGCTCGCCGCGACCCTGGTCTCGGCGTACTTCCTGCTGCGCTCGGCCGAGCCGGCGCCCCGGCTGTCCGACGAGGAGGTCGGCCGCCTGCGCAAGCTGCTGGACGAGCACGGCGACCGGGACTCGCTCGGCTACTTCGCGTTACGGCGGGACAAGTTCGCGGTGTTCTCGAAGACGGGCAAGGCCGCGGTGACCTACCGCGTGATCGCCGGGGTGGCGCTGTGCTCGGCCGACCCGCTCGGCGACCACGAGGCGTGGCCGGGCGCGATCGAGGAGTACCTGGAAGTCTGCCGCCGCAACGGCTGGGTCCCGGCGGCGATGGGCGTCTCGGAGCTGGGCGCGACGGTCTGGGCCCGGTTCGGCCTGGAGGTACTGGAGATCGGCGACGAAGCGGTCGTCGACGTCGGGGACTTCACCTTGGACGGACGCGTCATGCGCGGCGTCCGCCAGGCCGCGGCCCGCACGAAGCGCGCGGGCTACAAGGTGCTGGTGCGCCGGGCCGAGGACCTGCGACCCGGTGAACTGGCCGAGCTGGTGACGCTGGCGGCGAAGTGGCGCGGCACGGACACCGAGCGTGGCTTTTCGATGGCGCTGGGCCGCATGGGCGACGCGGGTTCGGTGCTGGTGACGGCCGAGCAGGGCGGGCAGGTGCGCGGCGTGCTCCAGTTCGTGCCGTGGGGCGCGACGGGCCTTTCGCTGGACGTCATGCGCCGCGACCGCACGGCCGACAACGGCGTCAACGAGCTGATGATTTCGGAGCTCCTGCTGGCCGCGGAGAAGCACGGCGTCGAGCAGGTGTCGCTCAACTTCGCGGCGTTCCGCTCGTTGATGGAACAGGGCAGGCGCATCGGCGCCGGCCCGGTGGCGCGCATGTCCGCCAAGGTGCTGCACTTCTTTTCACGCTGGATCCAGATCGAGACGCTGTACAAGTTCAACGAGAAGTTCCAGCCGCGCTGGGTGCCCCGGTACTTGGTGTACCCGGGAGTGCGCGAACTGCCCCGGGTGGGCATCGCGACGTTCGAGGCGGAAGGCCTCGGCGGAAGGTCCCCGCGCCTGCTCAGGCTGCTGCAACGAGCGTGAGGGGGGTGCTGTCGGAGGGTGATCGGGGGGTGTGTAACCTATCTGAGCAGTGGTCGTTGGGCCCAGGAGGCTTCGCCTAGTCTGGTCTATGGCGCCGCACTGCTAATGCGGTTGGGGGTAACCCCCCCTCCCGGGTTCAAATCCCGGAGCCTCCGCTGGTACCCGGTTCGCCGGGTGCTAGGTTAGAGAACAACTGAACACGCGCCCGTAGCTCAGCTGGATAGAGCATCTGACTACGGATCAGAAGGTCAGGGGTTCGAATCCCTTCGGGCGCACGTCTGGTTGAGACAGCAAAGGCCCCTCCGGTTCGCCGGAGGGGCCTTTCTCATTGGTCTCGACCACATCCGAGTCGCCGACGGCGGTGCGTGGGGGCCCCGCCGGTACGGGGCCCCCGTCGGGGTCTGTGACGTTCCGCCAGTATCAAAACGTCGGGTAATGCCGTCCGGCCTTGCGGCGACTTCGCGATCTGGTGCGGTCTCGCCCACGGCCGTGGTGACGCGTCAGCCGTAACCCCCAGTGGTGGCTGATCGATCCAAGACGTCCAAGTGTGTCCGAGGGCCCGGACTCCTCCGACCGGCGACGCCGATCTCCGGGATCTTGCCGGCTCTGTTGCGGGGGCGCCTCGTGGCGCACTCGGGTCAGAAGAACTGCAGCACAGTCACTTGGTCGTCGTCTGGGCTGCTGCGCACGAGCACTTGACCATTTTTTGCCCAGACTTCCTCCAGGTACGCGTACACCTGGAGTGCCCGGTTTATCGTGTCCGTCTTCGAGTCACCGGTCAGCGCGACCGCCTTCTCCAGCGCTCGAGACGCGCGTGGAGCCAAATTGACGGTGACTCGTTCCAGACCGCCGCCCCCGCCGCCCCGACCTTCGGGCGGCTGCTTCCCCGGACCTGTCTTCGAGGACACCGTCTGGTCCTCGACCTGCTCATCGACCATCCCGTCAGGCATTTTTATTACCTCTCCTCATCGCGAATCCAGTTTTCCGTTCCGGATTCGGTATTCGCCCTCGTGTGAGAAGGATGAATGGGAAACCTCTCGACGGGCGGGACTTTTGCGTCATTCTCGACATCCTCGAGTGGTGCTCGCTGCCGCGCATGCCGACGAGCAGGTGCGTGGCCAACCGCAACTGCCGACACGTCGACGGCCCGGAGTACGGGTCATTCGCGTACATGGCACACCTCGGCTGCGATCCTTTTCGGCTGCTGCTATTCGATTGTCAGGCCGCGCTTCCCGGCGACGTACCGAGTTTCCCCTAGCCGGTCCATCCACCGACTAGAGGTGCTGTCATCTTGCGTCTGTTACTGCTGAGTTGTCAACCCAAGATACAGCTATGAGCTGCATATGAGATGCATGACTCATGCTAGGTCGCGCCTGGTCGCTATGCCGTTACAAGGTCAACGTCCGACTAAGGCTCGTCATCACAAGGAGTGACTTAGAGCTTCATTTGGATACTTTGCGTAAGAGCGTCAAGGTGCACTTGCAGTGGTGAACAGGTGTCGATCCCCGCGGGAGACGGCGACATCGGCCAGCTCGTGATCTTGTCACAAACTGTCTTGTTTTTGTCATGTAGGTCCAGGTCAGGGCGATCTGAGGTGCGACAACGTTGACATCGTGCCGTCCGTGGGCGAAGGCGATGACCTGCCGCTTCGGGCTGGTGCGGTCCCGGGTGGTCCGTGGCACCATTTCGGGCGAGGGTGGGTGCCGAGGGGGCAGGTTCGACAGCAGGTCGTCGGCGCTCCGGTGGGCTCTCATCACCTGCAACTTGCCATTGCGCGTGCATAACGCGCTCAAGATATGGATCTTCATCAGGTCATCGTATGAGTGTCACCCGTATGTTGGATGCGTGAGTGGTATGGTCAACGCGGGGTGAGGTCAGCTGTCGTGGACGTCACCCTGCCTCAGGTTCACCCCGGCGACTGCTCAGCGGTCGCGATGAACGAGCAGGATGAAAGGCAGCGCGGCAATGGCAGACGAAGTAGCGCGTCGGACGGAGCTCCCTCAGCTCCCGTCCGGCCGCGGTGAACGCGCGGTTCCGCACGAGGGGGAGCGGATCCCGCTGCGAATGGGAGGCGAGATCGGGTTCAAGAAGAGCGCCGCCGGGGTGGAGGCCTACGCGCGCGGGACGATCGAGGCGCAAGGGGACGGCCGTTTCGGTATCGACCTCGGCCACATGGTGAAGGTCCTGTGTGGCTCGGCTGTGCCCGGTCTGGGTGTGGCCGGAGTGCTGGCTCTCGCGGGGCAACCGGGCTGGCTGATCGTGACCGGCGGAGTCGGCACGATGATCGTCCTGGTTCTCGCTCTTGTCTTCTTCTCGAAGGAGGTGCGCAAAGGCTGAGTGTCCGCGCCGCCACATGGCCGCGGGGGTGGCGGTCGGCCTCGGTGAAACACCACTGCTCTGGGGCCGGGGTGCGTGACCTCGGCTCGTCGTGCGGGTCGTGCCCGGTGCTCGGGGCCCGGGCTTCCCGTCTTGTCACCGCTGTCTCCTGGGGATCGAATCGCCGCGCGGTCGGGGCCGCGCGGCGTTCTGTAACTGGACTGGACCAGTGAGGCGGCTCCGCCGATCACTCGTTTCAGTCGTTCAGCTGCCCTTCGGCACTCTCCGTGGTTGTGCTTCCCTAATTGGTCTGGACCACGTAACGTCTTCGCAAACGGTGCATAAACACCACCCGGTCCCCGCCTGTGGTGGTCACGCCGTTCCCTTACCTGGTTCAAAGGAGAGCGATGTCCAGAAAGAGATGGCACCTCCTCGGTCTATTCACCGCGGTCGGCGCGATCGCGGTCGGTCTCGTCACCGTGCCGGCGAGCGCCGCCGGTGGTGTTGGCGCCAGCTTCACCAAGGGCTCCGACTGGGGCACCGGCTATGAAGGCAAGTACACGATCAACAACGGCTCCGGCTCGACGCTGGCCACCTGGACGGTCGAGTTCGACCTCCCGTCCGGCGCGAAGATCGCCTCCCTCTGGGACGGCAGCTACACCGCGGCCGGCCAGCACGTCACCGTCAAGAACAGCTGGAACGGCAACGTCGGCAACGGCTCGACCGCCAGCTTCGGCTTCAACGTCAGCTACTCCGGCACCTACTCCGCGCCGGCGAACTGCAAGCTGAACGGCGGCTCCTGCGACGCCGGCGGTGGCACCCCCACCACGACGCCGACGACGCCGACCCAGCCGACGACCACCCCGACGACGCCGACCACCCCGACCACACCGCCGACGACCACCACGCCGCCCCCGCCGGGTGGCCTGAAGAACGTCGGCTACTTCGTGCAGTGGGGCGTCTACGGCCGCAACTACCACGTCAAGAACATCGAGACGTCGGGTTCGGCCAGCAAGCTGACGCACATCAACTACGCGTTCGGCAACGTGAAGAACGGTCAGTGCACGGCGAACGACGACCCGTACGCCGACTACCAGAAGACCTACGACGCGGCGGGCAGCGTCGACGGCGTCGCCGACACCTGGGACCAGCCGGTCGCCGGCAACTTCAACCAGCTGCGCAAGCTCAAGAAGCTGCACCCGGGCCTCAAGGTGATCTGGTCGTTCGGCGGCTGGACCTACTCCGGCGGCTTCGGCCAGGCGTCGCAGAACGCGGCCGCGTTCGCGCAGTCCTGCTACAACCTGCTCAAGGACCCGCGCTGGGCGGACATCTGGGACGGCATCGACATCGACTGGGAGTACCCCAACTCCTGCGGCCTTTCCTGTGACACCAGCGGTGCCGCGGCCTACAAGAACCTGATGGGCGCGCTGCGCTCGAAGTTCGGCTCGTCGTTCCTGATCACCTCGGCGATCACCGCCGACGGCAGCAACGGCGGCAAGCTCGACGTCGCCGACTACGGCGGCGCCGCGCAGTACGTCGACTGGTACAACGTCATGACCTACGACTACTTCGGCGCCTGGGCGGCGCAGGGTCCGACGGCTCCGCACTCGCCGCTGACCAACTTCAGCGGCATCCCGACGCCGGGCTTCTACTCCGACGCGGCGATCCAGAAGCTGAAGAGCAAGGGCGTCCCGTCGAGCAAGCTGTTGCTGGGCATCGGGTTCTACGGCCGCGGCTGGACCGGCGTCACGCAGTCGACCCCGGGTGGCACCGCGACCGGCCCCGCGCCGGGCACGTACGAGCAGGGCATCGAGGACTACAAGGTCCTCAAGAACACTTGCCCGTCGACCGGCACCTTCGCCGGCACCGCGTACGCGAAGTGCGGCAGCAACTGGTGGAGCTACGACACCCCGGCGACCATCGGCGGGAAGATGTCCTACGCCAAGCAGCAGGGTCTCGGCGGCGCCTTCTTCTGGGAGCTGACCGGGGACACGACCGGCGGCGAGCTCATCTCCGCGATGAAGAACGGCCTGTCGTGACGCGCCGGTGGTTGCCCGCACTCGGGCTGGCGGCCGCGGCCGCCACGATCGGCGCGATGTTCGTGATCGCTCCGGCGAACGCGGCGGGTGGCGTGTCCGCGACCTTCGCGAAGGGCTCCGACTGGGGCACCGGCTACGAGGGCAAGTACACGATCGCCAACGGCTCGGGTTCCACGCTGGCGACCTGGACCGTCGAGTTCGACCTGCCGAGCGGCGCGAAGATCTCGTCGCTGTGGGACGGCAGCTACACGGCGTCCGGCCAGCACGTCACGGTCAAGAACACGTGGAACGGCAACGTCGGCAACGGCGGTAGCGCGAGCTTCGGCTTCAACGTCGCGTACTCGGGTTCGTACGTCGCGCCGTCGAACTGCAAGCTCAACGGTGGGTCGTGTGCGGCCGGGGGGACACCCCCGACCACCACACCGCCGCCTACGACGACGCCCCCGCCGACCACGACCCCGCCGCCGGGGACCGGTGGCAAGGGCGCGCCGTACCTCTACATGGGCTGGGGCAGCCCGCCCAACCCGCAGACGGTGATGAACGCGACCGGCGTCAAGTGGTTCACCATGGCGTTCATCAACGCCTCCGGTGGCTGCAACCCGGCGTGGGACAGCAGCCGTCCGCTTTCGGGCAGCGCGGACGCGAACGCGATCGCGCAGATCAAGGCGGCGGGCGGCCAGGTCGTCCCGTCGTTCGGCGGCTGGAGCGGCAACAAGCTCGGCCCGAACTGCTCGACGCCGGCCGCGCTGGCGGGTGCGTACCAGCAGGTGATCAACGCGTACGGGCTGAAGGCGATCGACATCGACATCGAGAACTCCGACGAGTTCGAGAACGAGGCCGTGCAGGACCGCATCCTGGGCGCGCTGAAGATCGTCAAGCAGAACAACCCGGGCGTGCAGACCATCCTGACGTTCGGCACGTCGACGACCGGCCCGAACTACTACGGCAACCGGCTCATCGACCAGTCGAAGGCCCTCGGCGCGAACGTGGACGTGTACACGATCATGCCGTTCGACTTCGGCGGCGGCTCGAACATGTACCAGAGCACGGTGAACGCGGCGAACGGCTTGCGCGACAAGCTGAAGTCAACGTTCGGGTGGAGCGACGCCACGGCGTACAGCCACGTCGGCATCTCGGGCATGAACGGCCTGTCCGACCAGCAGGAGCTGACCGATCTGTCGACCTGGACCCAGATCACCAACTGGGCCAAGACGAATCACCTCGGCAGGCTGGCGTTCTGGTCGGTGAACCGGGATCGTGGTTGTCCTGGCGGTGGCGTGCAGTCGGCCTGCAGCGGCATCGCCCAGAACGACTGGGACTTCACGAAGGTGACGGCGGGCTTCTGACGTCGTCGTGATTGAAAGCCCCCTTGCCGGCTCCCCGGGCCGGCAAGGGGGCTTTTCAGTGCCCCGCTCTCAATGCCCCACCAGGCGAGCACGAACGCGATCCGCGCGCTCCGCCGCCGCATCACCACGGCGAGCACGCTCGTCAGCGTCGGGACCCCTTTGGTCACACGTGGCTCGCCACGCCCAGCCCGATCGCCGCCAGGACGATCAGCTTGAAGCCCAGCTCGGTGATGATCCGGCTGTTCACGGCCGCCTCGCCGCGGCGGCCGCGCGGAACATCGCCAGGCCGGCCGCGAACCAGCCCATGATCGCCAGTGCCTGGACCCAGCGGCTGGTCAACAGCGGGTCGACCAGGTCGCTCATCGTCGGGTGGGTCGTCGACAGCCCGCCCGCCGCCTGCTCGTAGACGAACGACAGCAGCTCCCACGCGCACCACCGCCGACCACAGCCACGCCCGGTGCGGCACCGGCCGGTCCACCGGCAGCGACGGGTCGCGCCATTCCGCGAACAGCGGGACCACACCGATCGCCGAGATCGTGACCGCCATCGGGACGCTGTCGCGGCAGAAACCGGCAAGCCGGGCCGCGCCCCCGAAGTGCATCACTGGGCCGGCTCGCCACAGGCGGCCACCCGCCCTCCCTAGGGGGGCGTGCCCATGTCCAGCGTATCGGCACACACCGACGAAAGTGTTCGTCGCGGCCTGTGGGGCCGCAGTTGCCCACAACCTTCCTGGGCTGTGGACAACTGTGCGGGGAGCCGGTTGTGCGGACGCCGAGGGGCTTGGCGTGGTTCCTTCGCGACAGACCCACAGACAGACGACGGCTGGCGGATTCCTCGATCAGAGCGTCTTGACGGCGTCCCCGATGGCCTCGTCCAGGATCGACAGGCCCAGGGAGATCTCCTCTTCGGACGCGGTCAGCGGCGGCGCGATCCGGAACACCCCGCCCATCCCGGGCAGCTGCACGATGTTCATGTGCAGCCCGAGCTCGAGGCAGCGGGCGGTGACGCGCGCGCCCAGCTCGTCCGAGCTGCGCTTCGTCTCGCGGTCGACGACCAGCTCCAGCCCGGCCAGCAGGCCGCGGCCGCGGATGTCGCCGACGACCTCGTGCCGGTGGGCGATGCGCTCGAGTCCGTGCCGGAGCAGGCTTCCGAGCTGGAGCGCGCGTTCGTCGAGGTGGTCGCGCTGCAGCACGTCCAGGACGGTGTTGCCGACGGCGGCCGGCAGCGGGTCCGCGACGTGCGTCGTGAAGAACAGGAACCCGCGCTCGTGGGCCGTCTGCTCGATTTCGGCGCTGGTCAGCAGGGCCGCGAGGGGCAGCCCGGCGCCGAGCGTCTTCGACAGCGTCAGGATGTCCGGGACGATGCCGTCGCGCTCGAACGCGTACCAGTTCCCGGTGCGGCAGAGCCCGGTCTGGGCTTCGTCGAGGATCAGGAGCATGCCGCGTTCCCGGCACTTCTCCTGAAGTGCGGCGAAGTAGCCGACGGGCGGTTCGATGATGCCGCCGGAGCTGAGGATCGGCTCGACGATGCACGCGGCGAGGCTCCCGACCGACTGCGCGTCGATCATCTCGAACGCGAAGTCGAGCTGGCGTCGCCAGTCCAGCTTGCCGTCGGCGTCGGTGAAGTCGGGCCGGTACGCGTTCGGCGCCGGGATGGCGAAGTTGCCCGGCGCGGCGGGGCCGTAGCCCTTGCGGCCGGCGCTGTAGGTGGCGTTCGCCGCGGCCTGCGTCATGCCGTGCCACGACCGCGCGAACGAGACGATCTCGTGCTTGCCGGTGACGAGCTTGGCCATCCGGATGGCCGCCTCGTTGGACTCGGCGCCGGTGGTCAGCAGCAGCGCCTTCTCCAGCGGTTCGGGCAGCGACTCGGCGAGGCGCCGCGCGAGGTCGACGACCGGGCGGCTCAACATGCCGCTGAACAGGTGGTCGAGCTTCGCGGCCTGCCGCCGGACGGTGTCGACGATCTCCGGGTGCGAGTGCCCCAGGATCGCGCTCATCTGGCCGGAGGTGAAGTCGAGGATGCGGCGGCCGTCTTCGGTGAAGACGAAGCTGCCTTCGGCGCGGTCGATGATCTCGTGGGTGAACGCGCCGCCGTAGCGCACCAGGTGCTTGTCGGCGTCGGCCCAGAAGGCGTCGGACGTGGACAGTTCGGAGGTCGGAGCAGCCATGCATCGACGGTAAGTCCGGCGTGAGCGTCACGTCCATCTCACGATTCCGGCTTTCTTGTTCGGTTCTTCCGCACAAGAATGGGGTGATGCTGAACCCGTGGCGCCTGCGGCTGCTGAGCCGGCTCGACACGCTGGGGACGGTCCGCGCGGTGGCGCAGGACGCGAACCTGAGCGCGTCGAGCGTGTCGCAGCAGCTGGCCGTGCTCGAAGCGGAAACCCGCACCCAGCTGCTGGAACGCACCGGTCGTAGAGTCCGGTTGACGCCGGCCGGGCTGATGCTGGCGCGGCGCGCGCGGGCGATCCTCGACCACATGGACACGGTCGAGGCGGAGCTGCGCAGCCTCGGCGAGGAGCCGGTCGGCCAGGTCCGGCTGGGGGCGTTCCAGAGCGCGATCCACACGATGGCGGTCCCGGCGGTGACCCGGCTCGCGAGCGCGTACCCGCACCTGGAGGTCGAGCTGCTGGAGCTGGAGCCGCACGAGAGCATCCCGGCCCTGCGCGGCGGCGACGCGGACGTGATCATCACGACGACCGACTTCGTGCAGCAGCCGCTGGGCCCGGACCTCGACATCGTCCCGCTGGCGACGGACCCGATCGTGCTGGTGACGTCCGCGGAAGGCCCCCGCGGCCCGGTTTCGCTGTCCGCCTTCGCGGACTCGCCGTGGGCGCTGGACGTGCCGCGGTCGTACATGGCGAACTTGACGCTGCGCCTGTGCCGCGAGTCGGGTTTCGAGCCGCGGGTGGTGTGCCGGTTCAGCAATTACCTGATGACGTTGCAGCACGTCGAGGCCGGGTTGTCGATCGCACTGCTGCCGGAGCTGGCGGTGGACCGGCGCTACCGGGTGTCGACGCGCGAGCTGGCCTCCCCGGTGACGCGCACGATCGCGGCGGTGGTGCGCCGGGGGACACCGCTGCGCGCGGGGGTGAACGTGGTGCTGGACGCCCTGCGGCAGCCGCCGGACCTCCCGGCCCTGACGGAGTGGAGCCCGTAACCGGGGGCTACTTCTTCTCGTCGTCCTCCTCGGGTGTCTTCGGGGTTTCGCCCTTGCCGTCGTTGCCGGAGATCCGGTTCCACGCGTCGCGGACGAGGGTTTCGACGTAGAGCTTCTTCTGGTCGGGGTGGTTGAACGCCTCGCCCACCAGCGGAGCCACGACGTCGAAGCCCGTGCCGACTCCGCTGACGATCTCCCCGGCCGGCCCTTTCACCACCGGCTCGAGGAGGGTGGCGACGTCTCCACCCTTTTCGAGCAGCTGGTCACGGGCTTCGGCCAGCCGGCTCTTCTCCTCGACGGGCTCGCCCGGTTCCTGGCTGTCGGGTGGTGCGTCGTTGCCGGCCGCGTCGGGTGGTGGTTGCTCCGCATCGCCGGACTCGTTCGGTTCAGCTGCCGACATCCGCGGAGACGGCTGGTCGGGGTGATTCGTGTCCGGTGGCTCGGATCCGTCCGGCGTTCCTTGCGGGTCTTCCGGGTGTTCCTGGCCGGCCGGCGATTCCGGGTTTTCCCGCGGGCCGGGAGCTTCGGGCTCCGCTGTCGCGTGCTCCGGTGACCGGCCGAGTTCCGGCGCGGCCGTCTCCGATTCCCGGCCGCGTTCGGAGAGCTTCTGCTTGATGGCCGCGGCGAGCGCGACGCCGGTTGCGAGCAGGGATCCGATCGGGTCGGCGGTGGCGTTCTGGGACTCCGGGGTGACCGGGTCGAGGCGGTCGTGCTGCTGGCTGGTGACGGTGTGCGTCTCGTCGTGCTTTTCGGTGACCGCCTCCGCGCCTTCGATGAGGCCTGTCACGGTCTCGGCGAGGTCGCCGGCGTCTTCGGCGGACTTCTTGGCCGCGGTCTCCTCGGGCTCGATGTCGTCGGCTCGTTCCGTCTTGCGCTCTTCGCCGGTCTCCTCGTGGGTTTCGTCGCCTTCGGACGCGTCGTCGTCTTCGTTCTTCGCCGCGCTGTCGCCGCCCGGCGAGAAGTGCTCTTGCCACGCGCCGCCGGTGGTGTCGCCGGGTAGGTGCTCGCGCGGCTGAGCGGGAGTCGCGTCCGGGTGCCCGAGTTGCAGTTCTCCGGTCCGGGGGTCCCAGGAACCCTCGTAGGGGTCGGCCTTTTCGGCCGGCGCCGACATCTCCGGGGAGAGGCCGTTCGTGTCGTGCGGTCGAGCGCCCAGTTCCGTCTCCGCGGGCGAGACGATCGTCTGCTCTTGGGGACGGATCATCGGCGTTTCGACGGACGACCGCTCGGGGCCGGGAACCTCCGGCCGTGCCTGATCCGGGGCGATCTCCGGGCCCGTGTCCGCCATCGGGATTTCCTGGCTTTGCGCCGGTTGCTCGACGCGGGTGCCGGCCGACGCGGACGGACTGTCGCCGGCCGGGGTGCGCGGGGTGAGTTCCCGTTCTCGCTCGAAGTCGCCTTCGGACTCGGCCTCCGCATCGCGCTCGGCGGCGGGTTCCGTCTCGACCGCCGTCGCCGGTTGCTCGGTTCCCGCCTCGGCCGAGTTCCACTGGCCGTCCCAGCGTGGGTCGTCCGGCTTCAGTTCGCGTTCGCGCTCGGTGTTGTCCGGGTCGTCGGCGCCGGTTTCTTCCGAGTCCGGTTGTTCGGGCTCTTCGGCGTCGTTTTCCGGGCGCTCGGGTTCGGGCTGCTCCGTGGGGTCCGGTTCGTCGCCCGGTGGGTCGTCGGCAGCCTGGTCGTCCTCGGGTTGCTCCGGCGGGGGTTGGTCGGCGTCTTCCGGTTGTTCGGCGGGCGGCTCTGGGCCGTCGGAGGCTTGGCCGGGTTGGTCGGCGGGGTCGGGTTGGTCGTCTGGTGGGTCGTCGGACGCTTGGTCGGGTTGCTCGGCGGGGTCGGTTTCGTCGGGTTGCTGGTCGGCTGGTTTTGGGTCGTCGGGTTGGTCGGCGGGGTCGGGCTGGTCGTCTGGTGGGTCGTCCGCCGCCTGGTCGTTCTCGGGTTGCTCCGGCGGGGGTTGGTCGGCGTCTTCCGGTTGTTCGGCGGGCGGCTCTGGGTCGTCCGGCTGCTCGGCAGGGTCTGGTGGGTCGTCGGCGGCCTGGTCGTTCTCCGGCTGGTCGGGCGGGGGCTGATCCGCGTCGTCCGGTTGCTGCTCGGCAGGGTCTGGCTCGTCGTCCGGTGGGTCGTCGGCGGCCTGGTCGTCCTCGGGTTGCTCCGGCGGGGGCTGGTCGCCCTGGTCCGGGTCTTCGGGCTGCTCCGCGGCGTGCGGTTCGTCGTCCGGTGGGTCTTCGGGCGCTACTTCCGGGGCGGGCTGGTCGCCGGACTCGGCCGACTCCGGGGAAGGGGCCTCGTCCTCCGGTGGGCCGTCCGGGCGGTCCTCGCCCGTGTCCGCCGGCTCCGGGGGTGGTTCCGGTGCCTCCGACGACCCGTCGCTCGTCTCGCTCATCGTGCGGTCCCCTCGTCGGCCTTCAGGCGGAGCACTCGGTCGGCGCGGAAGGCGAGGTTCAAGAACCCCGTCGCCGCCGCGAAGCGGGCTGCTTCGGTTCTTGCGTTGCTGAGCTGAGCGGCCGCCTTCATGATCGCCGTCGGGTGGGTGGTGCCCAGGATCGTCGGGTCGTCGTCGTGCCAGTGCTCCGGGCGCAGGCGGAGTGCCGCCAGCTGTTCCGCGCTCGTCTCACCCTCGAGGACCAGGCCGCGGGCCGCCCAATCCTGCGTCGACGGGTGGGGGCCCGACTCCGGGGCCGCCGCCTTCAACGCCCGCAGCACGTCGAACCAGCGGCTGCGGCCCGCCTGCCAGCGGACCTCCGTCCCGTCGCAGCTCGACGAAGCACCGGCCAACGTCCTTCGGGCGCTCGATGCCAGGTGCTCGATGAACTCCGCCGCCGCGTTGTACCTCGTGATGCCCGCGTACCGCGCGTCCACCGCCGTCTGGACGCGGTGCGCCACCGCGCATTCCAGCGTCCGCTCGTCGTAAGCCGCCCGCAGTGAGGCGATCCAGGCGGCGGACGGCGCCGGCGCGGGACGGCCCGCCAGGTGGGCGACCGTCAGCAGTTCCAGCCACAGCACCAGCTGCGGGTCCTCGTCCGCGCGGTGCACGGCGTCGCCCAGCTCCCGAAGCGAACACGGGCGGGCCGCACATGACTGTCCACAAGCGACACTGCGAACCGCAGCCAACGCCGGTGACGTGGACACCAGCGAAGCGTCCTCGAGAGACTCCCTCAGCGGCATGGAAAGCCGCAGCGGGCGGTCCATTCCGTCGGTGAACACCGCCGCGCGACCCGGCGGCAGCGTCACGACGTGCCGGGACTGGGCCTCGCTCAGGTTCATGGTCGCCCCGACCGCGGAACGGTCGTCCGCGGCCGGCAACCGGTGCAGGATCTTGCACGCCGTGTTCTTGATGACGTCCGGGACGATCTTGCCCGGGATCTGCTCGGCGACGACGATCCCTTCGCCGTACGCCCGGATCTCCGCCAGCAGCGACGTGAACAGCTCCACCGCGTGCTCGGTCGGGCTCCCCGGCTCCGCCCGCTTCAGCAGCCGGTGCGCCTCCTCCAGCACCAGCACGTGCCGGAGCCCCGAAGAGCCGGCCACGTGGTGGACGCGCAGGTGCTCGAACAGCCGGATCAGCACCGCGCCGATGAAGAACGCCTTGTCCATGTCGGACCCGATGTCCTCGATCTCCAGGACGACGTTGCCGCGCAGCAGCTCCGCGACGTCCAGCGGGTGGCCGCCCTCGAAGAACCGGCCCGGCGTGCCCAGCCGGAGGGAACCGATGCGGACGTCGACGAAGCCGCGGACGTTGTCGGCGACCTCCTTGCCGTAGCCGATGCCCTTGACCACCTCGATCGCCGTCTTCTGCAGGTCGCCGAGGCTCGGGTACTTCACCGGCCCGACGCGCCCGCGGACCTGGCCGGTCACCGGGTCCCAGCCCTGGTCGACGTAACACCGGGTCAGCGCCTGCGCGAGCACCTGCGGGAACGGCTCGTCCGCGTCGAACGCCGCCATGAACAGCGCGCGCGTGAGGTCGAGGTGCGTCTGCAGCGGGAAGCCCGCCGCCGGCTCGAGCGGGTTGAGCCCGGCCGGGTACGCGTCGGGGGCGCCCGGCCGGATCACCGTGACGCGCCCGTCCGGCCCGAGCCGGCCCGCCATCGCCGCGTACTCGGCCTTCGCCGGTTCGATGACCAGCCACGGGACGCCCGCGGCGTGCAGGCCCTCCAGCAGGTGCCGGACGGTCTGCGACTTGCCCGAACCCGTCGCGCCCGCGACGAACGTGTGCCGGTTGAGCGTGTCGAGCGCGACGCGGAACTCGCCGGCCGGCTGGTCGGCGTCGTCGAGGACCGTGCCGAGCGGGATCTCGCCGGTGAACTCCGGCGTGACGTCGAACAGCGGCGGCTCGGTCATCCGGATGCCCGGCAGCTCGCGTCGCGGCGGGCGCGCGATCGCGGCGACGAACTCGCCGGTCGCCGAAAACGGAGAGGTCAGCACACCGGCCGTCCGCGTCTCCCAGACCGAGGTGAACGAGGCGCACTCGGTGCCCGGCGTCAGCACGTACGGCAGCGCGTCGAGGTCGCTGGCGCTGCACAGCAACGCCGCCGCCGCGCGGGTGCTCGCCTCGTCCGGGCCGCCGACCAGGACGTGCACGGTCCACAGGCCCGCGGGCCGCGCCCGGGACAGCTCCCGGTACCGGCCTTCCGCCCGCAGCAGCGCGATCCGGTCCGGCTCCGAGTTCTCCCGCTGCCGCAGCCGCGGGATCGTCGTCTCGAGCCCGAGCAGCTCCCGTTCGACGGCCTCGGCGCCCAGCGGCTCGGCGACGACGAGCCAGGCGAACTCGCCGGGCAGGTGGGCGACGTAGTCGTCGAAGCCGCCGCGGCCCGGCGCGTCGGACCCGGCCTCCGGTGTCCACAGTGGATCGGGACCGCCCGCGCAGCGCGTCCACGCGGGCAGGGCCGCCCAGTCCGGCGTGGGCACGGGCGTGCCGAGGCTGCCCGGCGGGTAGAGGATCGGCACCGGCCCGGCAGCCGGCCGCGCGACCGGCGAGTGCGGGCGCCCGCCGACCAGCACGCGCAGGGGCCGCGCTCCGCCGGTGCGCTCCCAGGCGACGGCGAACGCCGCGTCCGGGCCGCGGAAGCGCAGGTCGGCGTGAGCCGCGGTCAGCGCGGCGAAGAGCTGGGCCGGGGCGCGGCCGCCGGTCTCGTCCGGCCGGTCGACGCCCGTCGCCAGGTCGTCGCCGCGGGGGACGGACAGCAGCCGGTGGAAGCCGAAGCCGTCGAGCGGGGACATCAGCGCGGCAGCGCGTCGCGGGCGACCCGGTCGAGCAGGACGATGCCGGGATTGCAGTCGCCCATGACCACCCGCCGTCCGGTCGGACCGGCCTCGACCAGCACGAACGCCGTCGGCGCGAGTGACTGCAGCGCGGTCGGCTCGACCTGGAACTCGTACACGCGGGCCCGGGTCTCGCCTTCGCTGCGCGAGATCGCCTCGGACTGGTTGACGGTGTCCTGCCAGTTGCTCTCGCGGGAGCTCGACGAGCTGGTGTTCCGGCTCCAGTTCGAGCCGGACGACCACGACCCGCCGCTGCCTCCGCTGCCGCTGTTGAAGCTGCTGCTGCCGCCGACGCTGTAGCCGCGGCTGTTCGACGAGCCAACGGACCCGCCGGTGCTGGACGAGTTGCCCTCGGTGAAGGTCTTGCCCATTTCGGCGGTCAGCTGGGAGAGCACGAACTTGAAGCCGCGGCCGATGAACTCCGCCGCGTTCGCCGCCTCGTTCGCGTTGCCCAGCTGCATCAGCAGGCTGACGCTGCCCGAGCTGCCCAGCAGCTTCTGCAGGTCATCGCGCAGGTGCCGGAGCAGGAAGACGAGCCGGACGCCCGCGCGCCGGGCCTGCTGGGCCATCGCTTCGAGCGCTTCGAGGCCGATCTGGTCGGCGCCCGCGACGACCAGCACCTCACGGCCGGTCGTGTCGCGGGAATGCAGCTCCTGCAGCGCGCGGTGGAAGACCACGTGGTCGAGGAACCGCTTGTGCCGGCCGATCTTCGTCCGGGTCGCGACGACGGAGAGGCCGCGCGAGGGCCAGCTCGCGCGGAACCCGGCGGGCGCGCCCTCGACGGCGCCCTCGGTCCGCGCCAGCCCGCGGATCTCACCTTCGAGCGCGATCAGCTCGTTGCGGACCTGCTCGGTGTTGCCGACGGTGTCCACGTAGGAGTTGAGCTTCCGCAGCTCCTCGGCCGACAGCGTCTCGTCGGAGCCCGCGTCGTACACCCGGCGCAGCACCTGCAGCCCGGCGACGAGCTTGGTGAACGTGACCGGCCCGCTCAGCCGCTCGGCGACGGTGGTGAGCAGGTCGGCGTGCAGGCCCCGCAGGTCCTGCCCCAGCGCCGTCCGGTTCAGGTTGTACATCGCCTCGGCGAGGACCTCGGCCAGCTCGTGCGGGTCGAGGTCGGCGAGCAGGCCGAACGCGCCGAGGTCGCGCGGCAGCTCGTGCACCGCGACCTCGTAGCCCCTGGCGGCCGCGGCGATCGCCAGGTCGTCGCCCACGGCCATGTCGGTCAGGTCCAGCAGCAGCATCGACGCGCCGCCGGCCAGCTGGGCAGCGCCGCTGGTGGCGAGCAGGCTCGCCCAGCCGTCCTCGGTCCCGCCGAAGACGTCGATCCGGTTCGGCCGCGAGCCGAGCTTCACCGGCTGCCACAGCATCGCGGAGCCGAAGCGCTCGCGCTCGCGGCGGTCGTGCTCGGCGACCCGCTGCTCCCACGCGAAGTGGGCCTGCTTGTACGACTCGAGCGCGCGGTTGTAGTCGGACTCGTAGCCGCGCTTCATCACGGTGAACCGCCGCCGCGTCCGGAAGAAGTGCACGACGGCGAGCAGGATGCCGACGCCGAGCACGACGGTCGTGGTGATCTCGGCGGCCAGCGGGATCGTCTTCGAGACGGCGTCCATCATCCCGCCGACCAGCACGACGAGGACGAACGTGAGCGCGAGCCAGCCCAGCAGCCCCAGCCACGCGCGCTTGCTGCGCTTCTGCCGGAACTGGTAGTCGTGCGGTGCGTACACCTGCTCGGCGACCGGCGGTGCCGCCGCCTCCGGGCTCACGGTGACCGCCGCCGGCGGGGTGAACTCCCAGCCCCAGTTTTCGCGTGCCCCGAAGAGCCGTTCCCACATTTCGGTCGTGCCGCCGACCGCAACGTCCCGCCCCTGCACTGGCCCCTCCGGAGTCCGCCATTCGCCCGGTTGCCGCACGATTGTGCCCCGAGGGACCGACAAAAGTGACAGTGGTCCCCCGATCGTCCACATCCGGCCACTGTCCGCTGGACGGCACGTGGCCGGGGGCGGACACTCGGTGCGTGGACCGGCGCGTGCGCTTGGCGGTCAGGGTCGGCGGGGTCGTGCAGGGCGTCGGCTTCCGGCCCTTCGTTCACGGCCTGGCGCTGCGGATCGGCGTCTCCGGACTGGTCGGGAACGACGTCCACGGCGTCTTCGCCGAGGCCGAAGGCACGCCGGATCGGGTCGGAGCTTTCGTCGCCGCGTTGACGGCCGAAGCGCCGCCGCTGGCCGTTGTCGAGCGCGTGGAGACTCGCGAAATTCACCCGATCGGGGACGTCGGCTTCGTCATCGTCGCCAGCGGGAGTCCCGGTGGTGCCGCCGACACGCTGATCTCCGCCGATTCCGCCACCTGCGCGGACTGCCTGCGGGAGCTGCGCGACCCCGGTGACCGGCGGTTCGGGTACCCCTTCGTCAACTGCACGAACTGCGGGCCGCGGTTCACCATCGTCCAGGGCGTCCCCTACGACCGGCCGCTCACGACGATGGCGGCCTTCGCGATGTGCGCCGCGTGCAAGCAGGAGTACGAGGACCCGGCGGACCGGCGGTTCCACGCCCAGCCCGTCTGCTGCCCGGCCTGCGGGCCCGCGCTGCGGTTCGAGCCCGGGGGCGGGGAGCCGATCGCGAGCGCCGCCGAAGCGCTGAACCGAGGCGCGATCGTCGCGGTGAAGGGCCTCGGCGGCTACCACCTCGCCGTCGGTGCGCGGCACGAAGAGGCCGCGGCGAAACTGCGGGCGAGGAAGCATCGCGAAGACAAGCCGTTCGCCGTCATGGTCGCCGAGCTGGCGCAGGCCCGGGAACTGGCCGACGTGAGCGAAGCGGCCGAAGAAGCGCTCAGCAGCCGGCGACGGCCTATCGTGCTGCTGCCCGCCCGAGGAGGACTCGCCGAAGCCGTCGCGCCGGGGAACCGGCGGATCGGGCTCATGCTGCCCTACACCCCGCTCCACCACCTCCTGCTGGAGCGGACCGGTCCGATCGTGCTGACCAGCGCGAACGTCTCCGACGAGCCCATCGTCCACCGCGACGAGGACCTGAGCCGTCTGAAGGGCATCGCCGACGCGTTCCTCACCCACGACCGGCCCATCCACGTCCGGACCGACGACTCCGTGGTGCGCATCGTCCGAAAGCGAGAGCAGCTCCAACGGCGTTCGCGGGGTTACGCGCCCGAGCCCGTCACCCTGAACCGGGCCACCGGCCGGCACCTCCTCGGCTGCGGCGCCGAGCTGAAGAACACCTTCTGCCTCGCGAAGGGCCGCCACGCGTTCGTCTCGCACCACATCGGCGACCTCGAGAACTACGAGACGCTCAAGTCGTTCACCGAGGGCATCGAGCACTTCAAGCACCTCTTCGCCATCGATCCCGTGGTCGTCGCGCACGACCTGCACCCCGAGTACCTGTCCACGAAGTACGCGCTGGAGCAGGACGTCGACCTGCTCGGCGTCCAGCACCACCACGCCCACATCGCCGCGTGCCTCGCCGACAACGGCGAGGACCGCCCGGTCCTCGGCGTCGCCTTCGACGGCACCGGCTTCGGCCCCGACGGCACCGTCTGGGGCGGCGAGTTCCTCCTCGCCGACCTGACGAGCTACCAGCGGCTCAGCCACCTCCGGCCGGTCGCGATGCCCGGCGGCGTCCAGGCCATCCGCCAGCCCTGGCGGATGGCCGCGTCCTATGTGGACGAACTGGGCCGTCCGGCGCGCGAAGACATCGTCAAGCTCAAGCGCAGCGGCCTCAACTCACCCCTGACGTCCAGCGCCGGTCGCCTCTTCGACGCCGCCGCCGCGCTGCTCGGCGTCCGGGACACCATCACCTACGAGGGTCAGGCCGCGATCGAGCTGGAGCAGCTGGCCGACCCGGCGGAGAAATCCGCCTACCGCGCGCGGATCGACGAAGTGGTCCACGGCGAAGACCTCATCGCCGCGCTCCTGGAGGACACCAGCAGCAGAGCCAAGAGGGCCGCCCGGTTCCACAACGGGGTCGCCGACGCGATCGCGCGGACCTGCGACCGCTTCCGCGAGCACAGCACCACGGTCGCGCTCTCCGGCGGGGTGTTCCAGAACGTCCTGCTGCTCGACCGGACCGTGGAAACCCTGGAACGCGCCGGTTTCCGCGTCCTGACCCACCGGAACGTGCCGACGAACGACGGCGGGATCAGCTTCGGGCAGGTCGCCGTAGCCAGTCGTACCACTCGCTGAGGCCGTCGCCGCGCGTCGCGCTGACCTGGAGGATCGCCGCCGAGGGGTTGACTCTTCGCGTGTCCCGCTCGAACTCGGCGACGTCGAAGTCGACGTACGGCAGCAGGTCGACCTTGTTCAGCAGCACCAGGTCGGTCGCGGCGAACATGTGCGGGTACTTCAGCGGCTTCCCGGGCCCCTCGGTCACCGACAGGACCACGACGCGCGCCGCCTCGCCGAGGTCGAACAGCGCCGGGCAGACCAGGTTGCCGACGTTCTCGATGAACAACGTCGAACCCTGAGCCGGCGAGAGCGAATGCAGGGCGCGGTGCAGCATCGACGCGTCCAGGTGGCAGCCGGCACCAGTGTTGATCTGCACGACCGGCGCGCCGGTCGCCTTGATGCGCTCGGCGTCGAGCAGCGTCTCCTGGTCGCCCTCGATCACCGCGCACGGCGTGTCCGACGCGCGGATCGTCCGTTCCAGCAACGTCGTCTTCCCGGCGCCGGGCGAGCTCATCAGGTTGATCGCGAAGACGCCGGAAGACCGCAGGTGCGCGCGGTTGTGCGACGCGAGTTCGTCGTTCTTCGCGAGGATGTCCTGCTCCATGACCACGGTGTGGGCGTGGTCGGTGATCCGGACGTCCGAATCCGAGCAGCCGCAGGTGTCACACATGGCTGACCTCCACCGAGGTGATGCGCAGTTCGCGCCCCGCCAGCACCGCGACGTCGGCGCTGCCGCAGGGGCACAGCAGGATGAAGTCGTCGAGGGTGAACTCGGCACCGCACTCGCGGCAGCGCGCCCGCCCGGACGGCTCGGCGATGTCCAGCCGGGCACCTTCCAGCGAGGTTCCCGTGCACAGGACGTCGAAGCAGAACCGGACGCTGTCCGGCACCACCCCGGACAGCCGGCCGATCTCCAGCCGGACGCACGACACCGCCGCCTCGCCGAGGCGGGCGACGATCGCGTCGACGACCGACTGCGTGACCGCCATTTCGTGCATTCAGCAGATCCTCGGCAGCGGGTCCCCGACCAGCAGGTCCACGATCCGGGTACCGCCGAACGCGGTGTTCAGCAGCACGATCCCCGGCGGGTCGTCGGCGATCCGCCCGATCACCGCGGCGTCCGCGCCGAGCGGGTGCGAGCGCAACGCGGCCAGGGCAGCGTCGGTCTGGGCGCCGTCGACGACGACCACGATCCGGCCTTCGCACGCGACGTACAGCGGGTCGATGCCCAGCAGCTCCGACGCGCCGCGGACCTCGTCGCGCACCGGGACGGCCTTCTCGTCGACGACCACGGCGACCTCCGCCGCCTTCGCGATCTCGTTGAGGATCGTCGCGACGCCGCCGCGGGTCGCGTCGCGCATCGCCCGCACGCCGGGGACCGCGGCCAGCAGCCCGGCGACCAGTTCGTGCACGGGTGCGGTGTCGGACTCGAGGTCGGCGTCGATGTCCAGCTCGCCGCGGGCCAGCATGATCGTGACGCCGTGGTCACCGATCGGCCCGGAGACGAGGACGGCGTCTCCGGGCTTCACGGTGGCCACGCCGAGGCCCGTGCGGGTGAGCACCCCGACCCCGGCCGTGTTGACGTACACGCCGTCGGCCTTGCCGCGCTGGACGACCTTGGTGTCGCCGGTGACGATCTGGACGTCCGCCGCGAGCGCCGCGGACTTCATCGAGTCGACGATCTTCAGCAGGTCCTCGACGGGAAAGCCCTCCTCGAGGATGAACCCGGCGGTCAGGTAGAGCGGCCGCGCGCCGGACACGGCGAGGTCGTTCACCGTGCCGTTGACCGCCAGGTCACCGATGTTCCCGCCGGGGAAGAACAGCGGCGAGACGACGTAGGAGTCCGTCGTCAGGGCCAGGCGAGCGTCCCCGATCGTCAACGACGCCGAGTCCTCGAGGGGTTCCAGCAGCGGGTTGCGGAACGCGTCGAGGAACACGGCCTCGATCAGCGTGTGCGTCGACTTGCCGCCCGCGCCGTGCGACAGCGTGATGCGCTCTTCACGCACCTTCGCGCGCCGGCGCCGGGCGCGCTCGATGCGGTCGAGGACCTGCTGCTCGCGTTCGGTGGTGGTCATGCGCGGCTCGCCTCCCGGACGCGCTGACGGCTGAACCGGCCGAAGTTGTAGTAGGCCGCGCAGGCGCCTTCGGGCGAGACCATGCACGTCCCGATCGGCGTCTCCGGGGTGCACGCGGTGCCGAACACCTTGCACTCCCACGGCTTCAGCACGCCCTTGAGCACCTCGCCGCACTGGCACGCCTTGGGATCGGCGACGCGCAGGCCGGGGATTTCGAAGATCCGCTCGGCGTCGAACGCGGCGTACTTCTCGCGGATCGCCATCGCCGAGTGCGTGATGAACCCGAGGCCGCGCCACTCGAAGTACGGCCGCAGCTGCATCACCTCGTTGATGGCCTTCAACGCGACGAGGTTCCCGTCCCACGGCACCACGCGCGAGTACTGGTTCTCGACTTCCGAACGTCCGGACGAGAGCTGCAGCATCAGCATGTAGATCGACTGCAGGATGTCCAGGGGCTCGAACCCGGCGACGACCACGGGCTTGCCGTAGTCGCGCGCGATGAACTCGTACGGCCGGCAGCCGATCACCGTCGAGACGTGACCCGGGCCGATGAAGCCGTCGAGCCGCAGGTCGGGGGAGTCGAGGATGGCCTTGATGGCCGGGATGATCGTGACGTGGTTGCCGAACACCGAGAAGTTCTCGATGCCCTCGGCGGCCGCGCGCAGCAGCGTCATCGCGGTGGACGGCGTCGTCGTCTCGAACCCGATCGCCATGAACACGACGCGCAGGTCCGGGTTCTGCCGCGCGATCTTCAGCGAGTCGAGCGGCGAGTACACCATCCGGATGTTCGTGCCCTCGGCGTTGGAGTCGAAGAAGTTCCCGCCGGAGCCGGGCACGCGCATCATGTCGCCGAACGACGTCATGAGCACGCCGGGCTGCCGGGCGATGTGGATGGCGTCGTCGATGCGGCCCATCGGGATCACGCACACCGGGCAGCCCGGGCCGTGCACCAGCATGATGCTCTCGGGCAGGTAGTCCTCGAGGCCGTGCTTGTAGATGGTGTGCGTGTGCCCGCCGCAGACCTCCATGAACTTGTAGTGGCGGCCCGGCTCGCACAGCGACGTGATCTTCGCGGACAGTGCCCGCGCCTTCTCCGCGTCGCGGAACTCGTCGACGAAACGCATGACGACTCCTCTAGTCGATCCGGGATTCGAGCAGGGCGGCCATTTCGTCCTCGTAGGCCTTGCCGATGCTTTCGAGGAACTCCAGGGCGGCCGCGGCCTCCTGCTCGTCTATTTTGGACAGTGCGAAGCCGACGTGGATGAGGATCCAGTCGCCCGGCTTCGGCGGGTCGTCGTCGAGCAGGCCGATGTTGATGAGCCGCTTGACGCCGCTGACCGAGACTTTCGCGAGGTCCGGGCGCTCCTCGCTGAGTTCGATGATCTCGCCCGGGATCCCTAGGCACATGGCTCAGACCTCCGTGGGTTGCAGCTGCGGGCTGGTGCCCCAGGCCAGTTCGGTGACGGCGCGGACCGCGGCCGGGATGGCCGCCGCCACCTGGGGCGACAGGCCGATCCCTTCGTCGAGGCAAGCCGGTTCGCAGCCGACGAGCAGGACCCGCCCGGCGTCGCCGCCGAGCAACCTGAGCAGCCGGAACACCGCGTCCGGCCGCATGCCGTGCGCGTCGATCGACGCCGTGGCGGCCAGGTCCTCGGTGTCGGCCTCGATCAGCGAGAGCGTCCCGGGCGGGCGGCCGTGCGGGGTCGCGTCGAGCAGGATGGTCGTGTCGTAGCCGCCCATCAGGTCGTAGGCGAGGTGCATGCCGGCGATGCCGTAGTCGGCGATCTGCACCCAGGGCGGCAGGTCGGTCCCTTCCAGCTCCTTGATGACCTCGACGCCGAACCCGTCGTCGCCGAGGAAGATGTTGCCGATGCCGGCGACCAGGACTCGTGGCCTCATTCCGCGACCTCCAGGGGTTCGATCTCGTCGGGGGAGAAGTACCGGTACCGGCCGTGCGCGTGCTGCAGGTCGGCGCCGGGGTCGTCGTCGAGGGTGACGGCGACGTACGTGACACCGTCCACATCGGTCAGCACGGTCCGGACGGTGGCGGTCTTGCCGGTGAGGAACATGTCCTGCGCGTCGGCGCCCCGCAGGTTCGGCCGCAGGCGCACCCGCGACCCTTCGGCGACGCGCACCCCGGCGACGGTCACCGAGGGCTCGACCGGGCGCACGGAGCGGATCGCGCCGTGCAGGCGGTCGAGCAGCTCGGGCGGCATCGTGTCGACGCGGTCGACGATGGCCGCCGCGCGCGGGTCGGTGGCCCGGGCCTCGCGTTTCTCCTCGTCGGTCAGCGTCATCGTGCGCAGGGTGAGGATTTCGTCGATCTCGGTGCCGTCGAAGAGGTCACCCGGGCTTTCCGGCGCGATCGCCGGGTCGTCGTAGAGGATGATCGGCGACGCGAGCACCACCGTGCTGCGCGAGGTGTCGCCGATCAGCACCGGCCACAGCCGCTCCTGCCGGCAGGCTTCGACCGCCGGCTTGGCCCACTCCGGCGGGTCCAGCATCGACAGGAAGTGCCCGGTGCCGACGCTGAGCACGAGGTGGGCGGCGAGCAGCGCGTGCCGCAAGGCGTGTGCGCGGACGCCGTCGGAGGGCCACGACGTCGTGTTGTGCAGGTCGAGCCGCAGCCGGGTGCCACCGAAGGGGCCGTCGAGCGGGTCGAGCCGGACGGTGAGGATGCCGGACAGCTCGTGCGTCCGCTGCCCGTCGCCCGGCACGGTGAACGGCGCTTCGGCCGGGAGTTCCGCGAGCGGCAGCTCGAAGTCGATCTCGTGCTCGACGGCTTCGTCCCAGGTGGTGTCCTGCGTCCGGGTCTGCAGGAACCGCAGCTTGACGTGCAGGATCGTGTGCGCGAGGGGTTCGAGGACGCACTCGACGCGGGCCGAGGCGTGCTCGCCGATCTCCGCCGACGCGTACGACGGCGGCATCAGCACACCCCACTGCCAGCGCACCTTGTTCTTCCCGGCCGACGCGCGGTACGGGTAGAGGAGGTAGCCCTCGTAGAGCACGGCGTCACCGACCGCGCGGGCCTGGTCGAGAACGTTCACGGCCCACCGGCCAGCAGCTGCTCGACGGCGGCTTCCCAGGTCGGGATCGCGTGCTGCGCCTTGTACTTGAGCAGCGCGTCCACGGTCTCGCGCGGCAGCTTGATCCACGCGACGTTCGGGAAGTAGCGGGACATCAGCTCGTCCCAGACGCTCACCGGCATCCGGCACTCGGCCTGCGTGTGCCACGGCACCTGCTCGACCCAGAACCCCGGCCCGCCCTTGCCGAACACGGTCCCGCTGAACAGCAGCACCATCGGCACGACGCCGTCGGACAGCGCGTGGAAGTACTTGCCGGCCGCGACTTCGAGGTCGTAGGTGCACGGCACCTCGGCGTCGACCTCGGTGGCGCCGGTGAACCCCGGCACGGTCACCGAGATCGTCGTGAACTGGAACGGCTTCAGCGTCTCGCCCCACCGGGACCGGTCGCCGAAGAGGTGGGTGAGCAGCTCCGACTCGTCGTCGGCGTACCGGCGCCGCTGCGGCTCGATGCGGATCTGGACGCGCAGCACCATCGCGTGGACGGGCTGCCCGGTCAGCTCGGAGATCCGCAGCTTGAACGCGAGCGTCGGCGACGCGGCGTACTTCAGCGGCCGGACGTCGATGCAGTCGAAGGTCAGCTCAGCCATCGGCCACGACCTCGCTGCGCTCCCGCAGGCGCGCGAAGAACCCGTCGATGGCCTCGTGCGCTTCGGTGCCGCCGTCGAAGCCCCGCCAGGTCGTCCGGACCAGCCCGACCAGCTCGTAGCAGACGTCGATCGGCACCAGGAAGCACTCGAAACCCAGGTCGAGCTGGTTCAGCAGCAGGGCTTCGACGTCGTCGGCGACGTCGGCGAACGCGGGGGTGCCCGCCAGCAGCTCCTCCCACGTGCCGAGCTCCAGCAGCGACTCCGTCGCGCCCGCCGGGCTCGGGTAGAACGCGACCGGGCGGTCCTGCACCGAGTTGCGGAACAGGAACGCCGTCTTCACGGGGATCCCGGCCGACTCCCACAGCGCCGTCCCCGGCCCGAACCGCGGCGCGTGGCGGAAGCGGTCCGGCACCGCCCGGTGCCGCTTCCCGCCCGCTCCGCGGTGGGTGAAGAGCAGGTAGCAGCCCCGGCAGGTGCAGAGGATCGTCCGGGATTCGAGGTCGATGACGTGCCCGTGCTCCGCGGTGATCGGTTCCGCGCACATCTCGCACTTCTCGCCCGGCGCGGCGCGCTGGACGGGAGTGCGGAACCTGCGCAGGCCGCCCGTCACGGGACCTCCACGGGACACGGGACCAGCGGCAGCAGCGGCCGCCCGCCCGGGCCGGTTTCTTCCGGCACGACCCCGTCGACGACGACGTCGGAGATCTCCGGCGCCGCTTCCCGGACCACGCGCTCGATGGCGTACTTCGCGGTGACCGTCGACGACGGGCAGCCGTCGCAGGTGCCCCGCAGCCGCAGCCGCAGGACACCGTCCTCGATCCCGACGAACTCGACGTCGCCGGCGTGCGAACCCAGGTACGGCCGGACCTTGTCGAGCGCCTCGGTGACCCGCTCGTGCGTCGACCGGGGGTGCAGGTCGTGCAGCACGAGCAGGCCGCGGATGTGGTCGTCTTCGACGAGCCGGTCCAGCAGCGCCCGGTCCGAGCCGACGATTTCGATGATCCGGGCCAGTCCGGCGCCGTAGAACTCGAGCAGTGTGTGGACGAGGTCCTCGGCGAGCTCGGCGTCCGTTCCGCCGAACTCGCCCAGGAGCTGCTCGATGCGCTCGCCGACCCGGTCGACTTCCGTCATCAGCCGAGCTCCCCGCCGAACGCGTGCGGGGTGTGCAGCCGTTCGACGACCTTGCCCTTGCCGGTGTACATGTGGACGCCGCAGGGCAGGCACGGGTCGAAGCTGCGGACCGCGCGCATGATGTCGATGCCCTTGAAGTTCTCCTGCGTGTTCTCCTCGAAGATCGGTGTGTTCTGCACGGCGTCCTCGTACGGCCCCGGCGTGCCGAAGCTGTCGCGCACGCTGCCGTTCCACGGCGTCGGTGGGTACGGGTGGTAGTTCGCGATCTTGCCGCCCTTGATCACCATGTGGTGCGAGAGCACGCCGCGGACCGCTTCGGTGAAGCCGCAGCTCACGCCTTCGTCCGGGACCTTGAACGGCTCCCACGTCTTGGTGTTGCCCTTGCGGACCTCACCGAGGGCCTGGTCGGCGAAGTGCAGGGCCAGCGCGGCCGCGTACGCCTGGAAGTACGTCCGCGCGCGGTTGCGCTCGAGCGCGTTGCTCCACTTCGGGATCTTCCACTCGAACTCGACTTCGGGCTTGGTCGCCGTGCGCGGCAAGGAGATCTTGACGCTGTGGCCGGTCGACTTCAGGTACGGCGTGTCGACGAGTCCGGCCAGCGCCGTCACCCACAGCCGGGCGATCGGGCCGCCGCCGGTGTCCAGGGCCAGGTGGTCCTTGCCGTCGAACCAGCGCGGCGACATCGTCCACGAGTACTTGCCGTCGAAGTCGCGCTTCGCCGGGCGCGGGATGGTGTGCTGGTTCCACGGGTGGCGCTGGTCGACCGGGTTGCCCAGCGGATCCTGCGTGACGAACATCGGCTGGTCGGCCCAGTCCTCGTAGAACGAGCTGCCGAGCAGGATCCGGATGCCGAGGTTGATGTCGACCAGGCTGGTCGTGACGAGCTTGCCGTCGACGACCACGCCCGGCGTCACGAACATCTTGCGGCCCCAGGACTCCATGTTCTCGTAGGTGAAGTCGCAGTACTCGGGGTCGTTGAGACTGCCCCAGCAGCCGAGCAGGATCCGCCGCCGCCCGACCTCTTCGTAGCCGGGCAGGGCTTCGTAGAAGAAGTCGAAGAGGTCGTCGTGCATCGGGAGGCAGCGCTTCATGAACTCGACGTAGCGCATCAGCCGGGTCAGGTAGTCGGTGAACAGCTGCACGGTCGCCACGGTGCCGACGCCGCCGGGGTACAAAGTGGACGGGTGGACGTGCCGGCCTTCCATCAGGCAGAACATCTCGCGCGTGCTGCGGGAGACCTGCAGGGCCTCGCGGTAGAACTCGCCTTCCAGCGGGTTCAGCGAGCGCATGATGTCGCCGATGGTGCGGTAGCCGTGGTCGCCCGCGTGCGGTGCCTCGGTGCGGTTGGCCAGCTCGAGGACGCCGGGGTTGGTCTCGGCGACCATCTTCTCGCAGTAGTCGACCCCGACCAGGTTCTCCTGGAAGATGTTGTGGTCGAACATGTACTCGGCGGCCTCGCCGAGGTTGATGATCCACTCGCCGAGGTGCGGCGGGCGGACGCCGTAGGCCATGTTCTGGGCGTACACCGAGCACGTCGCGTGGTTGTCGCCGCAGATCCCGCAGATCCGGCTGGTGATGAAGTGCGCGTCGCGCGGGTCCTTGCCCTTCATGAAGATGCTGTAGCCGCGGAAGACCGACGACGTGCTGTGGCACTCGACGACGCGCTTGGCCGCCCAGTCGATCTTCGTGTAGATCCCGAGGCTGCCGACGATCCGGGTGATCGGGTCCCACGCCATCTCGACGAGGTCGGTCTTGTCCTTCATCTCGGTCATGACCGCACCTCCGCCTGGTAGCCGGTGTCGAGCTTCTTGCCCGTGTGCCGCCACTTGGGCTCTTTGTCGAGCTTGCGCTCGGTGATCTTCCGCAGCCGCCGGATCACCGACCCGTACGCGCCGCTGGCCAGCGACGACACCTGCGCGCCCGGCGGCTCGTCCATGAACGGCATGAACTTGTCCGGGAAGCCCGGCATGGTGCAGCCGATGCAGATCCCGCCGACGTTCGGGCAGCCGCCGACGCCGTTGATCCAGCCGCGTTTCGGCACGTTGCACTTGACGACCGGGCCCCAGCAGCCCAGCTTCACCAGGCACTTCGGGGAGCCGTACTCGGTGGCGAACTCGCCCTGCTCGTAGTAGCCGCCGCGGTCGCAGCCCTCGTGCACGGTCGCGCCGAAGAGCCACTGCGGCCGCAGGTGGTCGTCGAGCGGGATCATCGGCGCCTGCCCGGCGGCCTGGTAGAGCAGGTAGGTGATGGTCTCGGACAGGTTGTCCGGGTGGGTCGGGCAGCCGGGCACGCAGACGATCGGGATGCCGGCGCCGGACTTCCAGTCCCAGCCCAGGTAGTCGGGCACACCCATGGCACCGGTCGGGTTGCCCTCCATCGCGTGGATGCCGCCGTAGGTGGCGCAGGTCCCGACGGCCATGACGGCCAGCGCCTTGGGCGTCAGGCGGTCCAGCCACTCGCTGGTCGTCATCGGCTGGCCGGTCTCGGGGTTGTTCCCGAACCCGCACCAGTAGCCCTCTTCCTTGATCGCCTCGTTCGGGATCGAGCCCTCGACGACCAGCACGAACGGCTCCAGCTCACCGCGGTCGGCTTTGTAGAACCACTCGATGAACGTGTCGGCCCCCTTGTCGGGGCCGCATTCGAAGTCGATCAACGGCCAGTGGACCGCGATCTTGGGCAAGCCGGGCAAAGCCCCGAGGACGATTTCCTCGATGCTCGGTTGCGTGGCCGCCGTCAGTGCGACGGAGTCGCCGTCGCACGACAGTCCGGCGTTGATCCAGAGGATGTGGATGGGCTGCTCTTCGGTTTGTTCTGCGGCATGCGTCACGGCTGATCACCCTTGGCGAGGTCGTCGAGCGCGCCGAGGGTCAGCTCCCACAGCGCGTGGTAAAGGGTCGTCTGGGCTTCCTGGATGCGGTGCACGGAAGGGGACGGGACGACGAAGAGGTGGTCGATGCTGTCCAGCTCGGCCATCTTCCCGCCGTCGTAGCCGGCGATGCCGACGGTCACCAGGCCGCGCCGGGCGGCTTCGTCGAAGGCACGCACCAGGTTCGCGGAGTTCCCGCTGGTGGACAGGCCCACCGCGATGTCGCCGGGACGCCCGAAAGCACCGATCTGGCGGGCGAAGACGACGTCGAACCCGATGTCGTTGGACAGGGCCGTCACCACCGCGATGTCGTTCGTCAACCCGAAGGCGGGCAACGGTTTCGCGTCGCCCGCCGGGCTGAGGAACAGGCTGGCGAGGTCCTGGGCGTCGGTCGAGCTGCCGCCGTTGCCGAAGGCGAGCAGCCGGCCGCCACCGCGGAACGCGCGCGCGAGGTCCTGCGCGCACGCGAACAGGCGGTCGCGGTCGGCCGCGAGCACGTCACCGCGCAGGGCGACGATCTCGTGCACCTTGTCCACAGTGGACTGCTCGACCTGGTCGAGGACGGCGTCGAGATCGCTCTCACCCGAGTACAGGAACGGGTACAGCGCCTCGAGACCGTCGGTGACGGGGTGTTCCCGCGTCATGCCGGTTCTCCCGCGGCTAAGACTTCTCCAAGCGTGCGATGGCTTCCCCGGCGTGCACCAGGATGCGGTCGCCGACGCCGGCCTCGACCAGCGCGACACTGACCTCTTCCCGGGTGGACCCGGTGTCCACGACAGCGAGCTCGTGCTCGAGGAGCTCGACCACGGTCACCTCGACCGCGGTGTCGGAGCAGGTGATGCACACCCCGTCGTGACAGACGGGGCCGGCTTGTCTGTCGGCGTCACGGGCGTTCACGACGCCACCTCCGGAGCCAGCAGACCGGGTTGCTCGAAGAAGACGTGCACCAGCTCCCACAGCACGTGGTAGGTGGTCACGTGCACCTCCTTGACGATCCGCGGGTCGGTCGAGCGGGCGATGAAGACGTGGTGCAGCCCAGTGGTCGCGGCGATCGCGCCGCCGTTGCCACCTGTCAGAGCGACGGTGAGCATCCCGAGGTCGCGGGCCGTTTCGAGGGCGCGGCGGACGTTGGCGCAGTCGCCGTCGGTGGAGATGCCCAGCGCGATGTCGGCGGGTTCGCCGATGATCCGCAGCTGGTGGGCGAAGACGTCCTCGAGGCCGACGCGGTTGGCGACGCCGGTGACCGTCGCGACGTCGGCGGTCAGCGAGAGGGCCGGCAGCGCGCGCTTGCCCACGATCACCGGGTGGACGAACTCGACCGCCACGTGCTGGGCGTCGGTGCTGGGGCCGCCGTTGCCGAACACCACGAGCTTGCCGCCGCGGTGGAAGCGGCGGGCCATGTCGTGACACGCCTCGGCGACCTCGCGCGCGTCGTCGGCCAGGGCGAGCACGGGCGCCTTGCGGCGCTCGAAGAGGGCGTCGACGGAGTCCGGGTGATTCGGTGACCACGACATCGCGGCACTTCCTCGGGGGCGACTGCTCGGTGGTGGGAGCGCACCCCAGATTAGAGCTGTGAGTTGGATCACACAATAGATCGAAGGGGGTCTCCGCTCCGCCAACCGGGTCTGATCAGCCCCTCAGACGTGGTGCTCGCGGTCGTCCTGCAGGTGCTCCGCCCGGGCGAGCCACTGTTCCGCCTCATGGCCGGACCCGCGGGACCGCAGCATCCGGGCCAGGCTGAGCATGCCCTGGACGTCGCCCGTCTCGGCCGCCCGGCGAAACCACCGCTCGGCCTCCGCCAGGTCGTCCCGGTGTTCGGCGAGGTGCCCGAGGTTGGTGAGCGCCGGGACGCTGCCGTGCTCGGCCGCCTTGCGGTACCAGGCGGCGGCCTCGCCCTCGTCGCCGCGGTTGCGGGCGAGCACGCCGAGGTTGGTCATCGCCGCGGGGTCGCCGCGCTCGGCGGCGTCGAGGTACCAGTTCTCGGCTTCTTCGAGGTCGCCGCGGCGGTGCAGCAGCAGCCCGAGCCGGACGATCGCCTCGCCGTGCCCGCCGGTCGCGCCCTGGCGGTACCAGTTTTCGGCGTCGCCGGGCCGGCCGAGCCGCTCGGCCTGCCGGCCCAGCTGGCAGGTGGCGGCGAGGTCGCCGGCCAGCACGGCCGAGCGCCACCAGCGGGAAGCTTCGGCGGCCTGGCCGCGGTCGCGCAGCAGGACACCCAGGTCGATCATCGCGGCGGTGATCCCGGCGTCGGCGGCCTGGCGCAGCCACGATTCGGCCTCTTCGAGCCTGCCCTGCTCGCGCAGCATGTGCCCGAGCGCGGCGATCGAGGGCAGGTCGCCGGTGCCGGCCGCCTCGGCGTACCAGTGCTGGGCGTCTTCGCGCTTGCCGCGCCGCTCGTACGACTTGGCGAGGTTCAGCATCCCGTGCGGCTCGCCGGCCAGGGCGGCCTCGTGGTACCAGCGCTCGGCTTCGTCGAGCACGCCGCGTTCGGCCAGCAGGTGGGCGAGCGAGGTCATCGAGACGCGGTCGCCGCCCATGGCGGCCTTGCGGAACCACGTTTCGGCCTCGGCGAGGTCCCCGCGCTCCCGCATCGCCGAACCCATGCGGGCCATGGCGACGACGTTGCCGCCCTCGGCGGCTTTGCGCTGGAAGAACTCGTCGAACTTTTTGAGCCGGCCGGGCATCGGCTGCTCCCTCCGGATGGGTCCTGCTCCGGTAGTCGCAGTTGGACGGCTCGGTGTGACACATCCGCCGTGGGTGGGCGAGATCACATTCGCGCCAGGTCGTCGTGTCGGCGCGGTTTTCCCAGGCCGGCAGGGGTGAGACTACGCCGCGCTCAGGTGAATTCGGGAGGAGAAAATAGTGGCGGCCCGCGGCTTTCGGCTCAGCGTGACCCAACGATCTCTGCTGGTAGTCGCGATCCTGGCGATCGCCCTCTTCGGGTACTGGGCCACGAGCAGAAGCTCCGGTGCGACCCCGCCGCCGTCGGCGTCCCCGGCACCGGTTCCGGTCAGCGCGGCCGACGCGCAGAAGCAGCTCGGCGAGCTGACCATCGCCGCCCGGACGTCCATGGACGGCTACTCGCGCGAGAAGTTCCCGCACTGGTCCAGCCAGGGGTCGAGCTGTGACACCCGCGAGGTCGTCCTCAAGCGCGCGGGCAAGGACGTGCAGACGGACAAGGACTGCAAGGTGACGTCCGGGACGTGGACCAGCGTCTACGACGACGAGACCTGGACCAAGGCGACCGACCTCGACATCGACCACATGGTCCCGCTCGGGCAGGCCTGGGCCAGCGGCGCCAAGGCGTGGACGACCGAGAAGCGCCAGCAGTTCGCCAACGACCTCACCCGGCCGCAGCTGTTCGCCGTCACCGACAACCTCAACCAGCAGAAGAGCGACAAGGCGCCCGACCAGTGGAAACCGCCGCTCGTCGCGTTCTGGTGCACCTACGCGACCGACTGGATCGTGGTGAAGCACTTCTACGGCCTGACCGTCACCGAAGGGGAGAAAACCGCCTTGACGGACATGCTGCGCCGCTGCTGAGCTGGCCGGCATGACGACCTTCGCGCTGATCCACGGGGGCGGCGGCAGCGGGTGGGACTTCCACCGGCTCGGCCCGGAGCTGGTGGCCCGCGGCCACGACTTCGTCGCGCCGGACCTGCCGATCACCGACAGCTCGGCCGGGCTCCCGGACTTCGTCGACACGGTGCTGGCCGCGCTGGGCGATGCTTCGGACGTCGCCGTCGTCGGCCACTCGTACGGCGGGTTCACGGCACCGCTGGTCGCGTCGAAGGTGCGCGCGCGGCTGCTCGTCTACCTGGCCGGGATGATCCCGGCGCCCGCGGAGCCGCCGGGGCAGTGGTGGGGGAACACGGGGTTCTCGGCGCCTTCGGGCTTGAGCGACGTCGAGACGTTCTTCAACGGTGTCGATCCGGCGCTCGCGTCGGATGGCATGGCGCACGGCCGCGACCAGGTGAGCCGGGAGGGCGAGGACCCGTGGCCGCTGCCGGCCCACCCGGACGTCCCGACCCGCGTGGTGCTGTGCCGCGACGACCGGTTCTTCACGCCGCACTTCCAGCGTCGCGTGGCGCGCGAACGGCTGGGCATCGAGCCCGACGAGGTCGACGGCCCGCACTGCGCGCCGCTGAGCCACCCCGCGCAGATCGCCGACCTCCTGGTCGGGTACCTCTGAGCCGTCCGGGGGTAGCGGAAACTTAAAGGTCTAGACCTATTGACTGTGTGGTCCAGGCCACTTAACGTCAGGTGCGCGGCGAACCCGCACCTCCCCACCTGCGTCACCTCCACCCTGGTCCCCACCATGGAGGTCTCTCCGTCATGCGCTTCGCCCGGATCCTCGCGCTGGCCGCCTTCGCCGCCGGAAGTGTGCTCGTCGCCCCCGCCGCGTCGGCCGCCGCGCTCCCCGCGTGCCAGCACTTCTACCAAGGCACGATCCCGGACCGGCCGGTCACCGGCGGCCACGGTCCCGGCACGCTCGTCGGCGCCGTGAACGTCGGCAACCGCCTGCCCGCGCCCGGTTCCGTCGCCGGCGGCCTCGGTGCCGACGGCAAGGTCACCTTCACGTTCGCCCGCGTCGCCGGTGCGAAGGCCTATCGCGCGTTCCGCAACGGCCAAGCCCTCCAGTGGATCAGCGACTGGGGCCAGCCGACGCTCACCGTCACCGACGCGAGCCCCTGCCAGGACGCGAACTACCAGCTCTACGCGATGACGGCCGAGGACAACTCGCCCGGCTCGCTCGGGCAGATCTCCACCGCGTACCGCCTCGACGGCGCCAGCCGGCTGGCGCCGTACCGCATCCCGGCCGGCACCACGCTGAACTACCGCGTCACGTCCTACAACGACGTCGCCCAGACCGCGCTCGGCTACAGCGCCGGCTCGGGCTTCTGCGCGGTCGACGCGCGGATCATCCCGTGGGGCACCCGGTTCTCCGTGCCGGGCTACGGCGAGTGCTACGCGGCGGACATCGGCAGCTGGATCAAGGACGACATCGTCGACGTCTGGCTCCCCGGCTCGCAGGCCGACGCCTGGGGCATCCAGCGGCTCACGCTGACCGTGCGCTGAAGGGGTCCGCCATGAAAGCCAAGCTCGCTCTCGCCGCGACGCTCCTTTCGGCGGCGACGGTGCTGGTCGTCTCGCCGGCGACGGCGGCCACCGCGCCGTCGGCGGCGTTCGCCAAGGACTCCGACTGGGGCTCCGGCTACCAGGCCAAGTACACGATCAGCGCGGGCACGTCCGCGCTGACGAGCTGGAAGCTGGAGTTCGACCTGCCTTCCGGCACATCGCTCGGGTCCTATTGGGACGCGCTCGACACGCCCTCCGGCACGCACCATTCGTTCGCCAACCGCGAGTACAACGGCTCGGTCGCCGCGGGCGCGTCGACCAGCTTCGGCTTCCTGGTCAGCGGCGGCGGCCTGCCCGCGAACTGCAAGCTGAACGGCCAGCCGTGCGCCGGAGGTACGTCGCCGACCACGACGCCCACCACGCCTCCGACCACGACCACCACGCCGCCACCGACGGGCGGGAGCGCACGCGTGTCGCCGTACATCGACATCACGATGGCGACGCCGTCGCTGGTCTCGGTGGCGAACGCGACGGGCCAGAAGAACTTCACGCTCGCCTTCGCCTTGGGCAGCAGCCTCGGCTGCGACCCGCAGTGGGGCGGCACGGTCCCGCTGCTGGACTCGCGGATCATCAACGACGTCACCGCGTTGCGGTCTCTCGGCGGCGGCGTCACGGTGGCTTCCGGGGGAGCGCTCGGCCCGTACCTGGAGAACGTCTGCGGCTCGGTGGACGCGCTCTACAACGCGTACGTGAAGACGCTGGACGCGGTGGGCAGCAACAACCTGGACGTCGACGTCGAGGCGTCGATCCCGACGGCCACGGTGAACCAGGCCCTGCTGCGGCTTCAGCAGCAGCGCGGCACGCACATCAGCTACACGATGCGGATCCAGGGCCAGGACTACGGGATGGACCCGTTCTCGGTGTCGATCCTGCAGGACGCGGCGGCGCGTGGGCTGAACGTCGTGGTCAACCCGATGCTGATGGACTTCGGCTACAGCGGTTCGTGGGGCGACGCGCTGGTGTCCGCGGCGAACGCGACCCTGGGCCAGCTGAAGACGATCTGGCCCTCGAAGTCCGACGCCGAAGTGAAGGCCCTGCTCGGCCTGACCCCGATGATCGGCCGCAACGACACGGGCCCGGTGACGGACCAGGCGGCGGCGCGTCAGCTGCTGTCGTTCGCGCAGGCGAACCACGTGGCGAGCATCGGCTTCTGGTCCGCGGGCCGCGACAACGGAGGCTGCCCCGGCGGCGGCGCGGTCGCGACGTGCTCGGGGATTTCCCAGTCCCTGTACGAGTTCACGAACATCTTCAAGGCGTACACGGGCTGAGCCCGGTCTCCTCGCCGACGTCCCCAACGCCCCGGCGAGGAGGCCGCCACAGGTCGTGAGTGAGAAACAGGGTTAGAACCCTGTTTCTCACTCACGACCGGTTACCAGCGGTCGAGGTGCAGGACCTCCTCCAGCGGCTGCCGCGCCGCCGGCTTGAACGTGTCGCCCGTGTAGAACGCCGTCGGGATCAGTGCCGCCTGGTGGACGTTCTTCGGCAGCCCCAGTACCTCCGCCGCCTCCTGCTCGTACTTCAGGTGCAGCGTCGTCCACGCCGTTCCCAGCGTCACCGAACGGGCCGCCAGCATGAAGCTCCACGCCGCCGGCAGCAGGGACGCCCACATCCCCGCCTGGTTGCCCGCCGGCAGCTCGGCCGACGCCGTCTCCAGGCACGGCACCACCAGCACCGGGACGTCACCCATCCGGTCGGCCAGGTACTCGACGCTGCTGCCGACCCGCTGCTGCACCGGCGCCCGCGCCGGGTCGTCCGCGAACTGCTTTCCCGCGGCCGCGGGGGAGGCCAGGTACTCGTGGCACGCCCGGCTGTAGATCTGCCCGAGCGCCGTCCGCTGTCCGGCGTCGGTGACGACCAGCCACTGCCAGCGCTGGGTGTTCGAGCCGCTCGGCGCCTGCAGGGCCACCTGCAAGCAGTGTTTCACCAGGTCGAGCGGCACGGGCCGGTCGAAGTCCAGGCGCTTGCGGACGGTCCTGGTGGTCGTCAGGAGCTCTTCGGGCGTCATCATCGGCCCATCATGCCGGGACTACCAGCGATCGTGCACCAGCGGCCGGATCAGCTCGTCGTACGTTTCGCGGACGCCCGCCAGGGCCTCCGGGGACAACGGCGGCAGCGCGGCCGCCGCCGTGTTCGCCGTGGCCTGCTCGGCGTTGCGCGCGCCCGGGATCACCGTGCTCACGCCCGGCTGGTCGATGATCCACCGCAGCGCGAACTGCGCCAGCGTCTGCGCCTCCGGCACCAGCCCCCGCAGCCGCTCGACGGCCGCCAGCCCGACGTCGTACGGCACGCCCGAGAACGTCTCACCGACGTCGAACGCCTCGCCGTGGCGGTTGAAGTTCCGGTGGTCGTCGGCGGCGAACGTCGTCGAGGCCGTGTACCGCCCGGACAGCAGCCCCGACGCCAGCGGCACCCGCGCGATGATGCCCGCGCCCGCCTCCGCCGCCGCGGGCAGGACGCGCTCCAAGGGCTTGAGCCGCAGGCAGTTCAGGATGATCTGCACCGAGGCCACCTGAGGCCGCGCCAACGCGGTCAAGGCTTCCGAGACCGTCTCGACGCTCACGCCGTAAGCCTTGATGCGCCCCTCGGAAACCATCTCGTCCAGTGCGTCGTACACCGCGTCGGACGAGTACACCGGCGACGGCGGGCAGTGCAGCTGGACCAGGTCGAGCGTCTCGACGCCGAGGTTGCGGCGCGACCGGTCGTTCCACTCGCGGAAGTTCGCGCGGACGTAGTTCTCCGGCACCTGCTCGACGCGGCGGCCCATCTTGGTCGCCACGAAGACGTCTCCGCGCTCGGCCCGGAACCGGCCGACCAGGCGCTCGCTGCGCCCGTCGCCGTAGACGTCGGCGGTGTCGAAGAAGGTGACGCCGGCGTCGGCCGCCGCGTGCAGCACCGCCAGCGCGTCGTTCTCGTCGACCGCACCCCAGTCGGCGCCGAGCTGCCAGCAGCCGAGCCCGACGACGGACACCTCGCGACCCAGCCGGGTGATCTTCCGGTTCTCCATGTCGCGATCCAAGCACACCGCCGGCGCCTATGATCGGCCGTCATGGCCATGACGTCGGGTCCGGACGGACTCGGGACGCGGATGCGGCACGTCCTCGAAATCCTCGAGGGTGACGTCGCGCGGTTCCTCGCCGACATCGGCCTCGCCGACTACCGCCCGCGGTACTCGGGGGTGGTCCGGGCGCTGCTCGCCCGCGGCCCGCTGGCTATCCGCGACCTCGCCGCCGAGATGGGCGTGACGCACTCGGCGGCCAGCCAGACCGTCGCGCAGATGAACCGCGCCGGGCTCGTCACCCTCGAACCGGGTGCCGACGCCCGGCAGCGCATCGTGTCTCTCACCGAGAAGACGCGCGAACTCCTGCCGCTGATCGAGGCGGAGTGGATGGCGACGACCGAAGCGTCGGAGGCGCTGGAGGCCGAACTGCCGTACCCGCTGCGCGGTGTCCTCGAAGCGATCGTCGAGGCGCTGGAGCGCAAGTCGTTCCGGCAGCGGATCGGGGACACCGGCGCCGCGCGGGCGCTGCTGGAACCCTGATCAGGCGCCGGGGATGCGGAAGACGGCCCAGACGAACTTGCCGCCGGGGCAGCACTCGAAGCCCCAGTCCTCCGACAGCGCCTGGACCAGCACCAGCCCGCGGCTGCGCGCCTCGGCCGGCGACGGCGCCCGCAGCTCCGGGACCTTGCTGCCGGAGTCGTGCACCCGCAGCGTGAGCTGGCCCTCGAAGTAGGACAGCTCGAGCCGTTGCGGGCACTCGCCGTGCTCGAAGGCGTTGGTGACCAGCTCGGACACGGCCAGCAGGACGTCGTCCAGCTGGATCTCGTCGAGGCCGAGGCCGAGCAGCATCGAGCGGACCTCGTACCGCGCCCGGGCCGGAGCCGTGACGTCGTCCGGGAGCAGCACCGTCAGCGGCGCGACCGGCACCGCGGTGCGCTGCGAGATGTTCGCCGTCATCGGTCCCCCTCCCAGTGAGTTCCGGTACCGTCCGCGAAGTACCCAAGCCGGTCAGCGGCTAATCAGGTGCCGTCGGCCAGCTCGGATTCGTCCAGGCCCGAACGCAGCTTCTTCAAGGTCGCGGCCAGCAACCGCGACACCTGCATCTGGGAGACCCCGACGCGGCGCGCGATGTCCGACTGGCTCATCCCGGACCCGAACCGCAGCGCGACGATCTTGCGCTCCCGCTCCGGCAGGCTGTCCAGCATGGGACGCAGCGCTTCCCGCAGCTCGGCCTGGCCCAGCTCGGCGTCCGGCGCCCCGAACCGCGTGTGCGCCGCGTTCTCCAGCAGGTGGTCCAGCGACGCGCCGTAGCGGCCCTGACCCGCGCGAAGGCCCTCGTAGACGTCCTCGATCGGGACGCCGAGGCGCCCGGCGATCTCACTGGGCTTCGGCGCGCGCGAGAGCTGGACAGTGAGCTCCTCGCGCGCGGCGGAGATGTTCGCGTTCAGCTCCTTGAGCCGCCGCGGCACCCGCACCGACCAGCTGTTGTCCCGGAAGTGGTGCCGCAGCTCCCCGGAGATGGTGGGGACGGCGAACGCCAGGAAGTCCGTGCCCTGCTCGGGGTCGAACCGGTCGACGGCGTGGATGAGCCCGACCGTGGCGATCTGGACCAGGTCCTCCATCGCCTCGTCGCGGTTGCGGAACTTCCGCGCCAGGTTGCGCGCGAGCTCCAGGTGACCGCGCACCAGGGTGTCCCGGACGCGCTCGTGTTCCGGGGAGCCCGCCGGCAGCGCGGCGAGCTGGGTGAACAGCGCGCCGACGTCGAGGTCGCTCCCGCTGCTCCCGGCGGGATCGCTCACGAGTCCGCCGCCTGGCTCTCCCGGACGAGGTCGACCCGGGACAGGTAGCGGCCGTCCTCGGGCGTCACGGTGCGCTGGGCCGAAGTCGCGAGCGCGGTCAGCAGCTGCCACGACAGGCCGGAGTCGTCTTCGTGGTCCGGGGTGTCCGAAAGTACCGACACCGAGACCTCGATGCGCGGCCCGCTCCACGAGAAGACGCAGGTGAGGCGGCCGTCCGAGCTGGCGGGGAGCAGCAGTGAGCAGGCTTCGTCCACCGCCATCCGGAGGTCCTCGACGGCGTCGAGGTCGAAGTCCTGGCGCATGGCGATGTCCGCCACGATCGTGCGCAGCGTCGGCACGACGTGCGGGATCGCGGCCGTCCGCACCTCGATGACCTGCGCGCCTTCCGGGACGAGCGGGGCGTTGTCCTCCACGTTTGTTCCTTTCTCCGGCTCGCGCTCCAGGGTTCGGCGGTGTCCTCTTCACGCCCGGTCGCGAGATGCCCGTGGGGTGAGCAAACCAAACCCGGGTTTGATCCGCTCCACCGGCGGGCATGTAGCGATCGACATGCTCATCCTGGGAAAGGCAGGGACGACATGGCTGACGTCAGCCGGCTGCCCAACGTGGTTGCTGAAGAGTGGGAATGGCAGCTGAATGGCTCGTGCCGAGGTGCGGACAGCAGCCTGTTCTTCCACACGGACAACGAACGGGGTTCGGCGCGGGAGCGGCGCGAATCGCGGGCCAAGGCCATCTGCCAGACCTGCCCGGTCCTGGCCCAGTGCCGCACGCACGCGATGACGGTACAGGAGCCGTACGGCATCTGGGGTGGCCTCGGGGAGATCGAACGGCGGCAGCTGTTCCTGCGGCAACGACGGGCGGCCCGGAAGGTGATGAGTGCGCACTGACCAGGCAGGATTCGATCGAACGTGAGCAGTCAGCGCGAAAGGACGGCGGCCGTGGCGGGCTCGGCCGCTTCCTGGGTTAGGGTTGGCCCCGGAGTTGCCTTGACCGTGCCGTCGCGAGCTTCTGGAAAGGCACGGTGACACGGTTGCCGCTTGAGACAGCAGGCGCGTACCCGGCGCAGGAGCAGCGCCTGACGAGGAGAAACTGCATGCCCGCAGCCGACCAGAACGCCACCCCGCCCGGGTTCGGCATCACGCTGGACACCGACGCGACGGAGCCCCGGGTGGTGGTCACCGGCGAGCTCGACCTGCTGACCAGTCCGCAGCTGCAGGAAGCCCTGGCCGGGCTGATCGCGGACAACAGCGCGCAGCGGGTCGTGGCCGATCTGACCGGGGTGACCTTCTTCGATTCCTCCGCGCTGAACGTCGTGCTGCGCGCACAACGCCAGGCCGGCGAGCAGGATGTCGAACTCGAGGTCGTCCCGAGTCCCGCGGTGAGCCGGGTGATCGAGCTCACCGGCGTGGCCGAACACCTGAGCGTGTCGGAGGACCCCCAAGCCTGACCGCCCGCTACGGTTCCGCGGACTGATTTCGTTCGCGGACCTGGGGGCGGCACGATGATGGGGCGGACGCACGCCCTGACCGGCTGGTGCGCGGGCTTGGCCCTGGCGCCCGCGGTCGGGGCTGGTTCGGTGCACCAAGCGGTGGTTTTCGCGGCCACGACAGCGGGGTTCGCCCTTCTTCCCGACCTCGACCACCCCGGAGCGAGCGCGTCCCGTCTGCTCGGTTGGCTGACGGGTGCTTTGTCATGGCTGCTGCGAAGGGTTTCCGCGGGGCTCTACGCGTTGACCAAGGGGCCCCGCGACGAGAACGTGACGGGCAAGCACCGGCACATGTCCCACACGGTGCTGTTCGCGGCGGGCCTCGGCGCGCTGACGTCCTGGGGCACCGAGACCGGCGGGCCGTGGGCGGTCGTCGGCGTGGTGGTCTTCGGGTTGATGCTGGCGGAAGGCGCACTGGGCGACTGGCTGCTGCCGGTGAGCGGCGCCGCGGTGGCCTGGTGGTTCTTCACGGCGCCGCCCGACCGGGCGGGTGAGCTGGAGTCCATCACGGGCTGGCTGGGCGTCGCGGTGGCGGCCGGCTGCCTGACCCACTGCCTCGGTGACGCGCTCACCGAAGCCGGATGTCCTTTCCTGTTCCCGGTTCCGATCGCCGGCGAGACCTGGTACGAGATCCGCCCGCCCAAGGTGCTGCGCTTCAAGACGGGCAAGAAGGTCGAGAAGCGGCTGATCTTCCCGGTGTTCGCGGTGCTCGCGGTCCTGCTGGTGCCGGGGGTGTGGGACCGCTCGGTGAGCACGTTCGAGCGGCTGTTCGTCCCACCGGCTAGTCAGCAGGCGACAACGCCTTGAAGCGCTCGGCCGCGGCGGCGGTGTCGGTGTAGTCGCGGGTGTGCGTGATCAGGCCGTTCTCGATCGTCAGCACCATCACGTACGTGGCCACGAAGCTTTCCCCGGCCATTTCCTGGTGCAGGTCGAACTCCGCGACCAGCACCGCGGGATCGGCCGTCTCGTGCACGACGACGCGATCGGCCTTGGTGACGCGGCGGACCCCGCCCGCGCGGCGGAAGCGTCGGCGCAGTTCCTCGCGGCCGCGGGTCAGCCGCGGCACCCCGGGCAAGGTGAACGGCATTTCGAGGACCACGTCCTCGGCGTAGCAGTCGGCGAGGTCGTCCCAGCGGTTCTCGACGGAGGCGGCCAGGAAGCGGTCGAAGACGGAGCGCGCGGGGGACACGGTGCTGGGCATCGGAATTCTCCTGGAAGACTGGACGTTGATTCGGAACGGTGCACCCGCTTACGACGATACGGAGCGTGCGTTCCGGTTGTCAACGAGGAGAAGACATGGAGAAGATGCGCGCGGACGCGCGGCGCAACCGGGCCAAGGTCCTGGCTGCCGCCGAAGAGGCGTTCGCCGCCGACGGGCTCGCGGTGCCACTCGACGACATCGCGCGGCTGGCGGGCGTCGGGGCCGGCACCGTCTACCGGCACTTCCCCAGCAAGGAAGCGCTCTTCCAGGCTGTCGTGCTCGAACGCATCGAGCAGTTCGCGGAGGAGGCCCGCGCACTCGCGACGGCCGACAACCCCGGCGAAGCCTTCTTCGACTACTTCGTCCGCGTCATCAAGCAGGCATCGCTCAACCGCGCCATCTGCGACGCGCTGGCGGAGACCAGCGGGCACGCCTTCAAGGCCGGAGCGGGCGACGACTTCCGCACCGCGTATGGAGAACTCCTTCGCCGCGCCCAGGCGGCGGGCGCCGTCCGAACGGACATAGACGGCGACGACCTGCGCGCGCTCATCGTCGGCTGCTTGGCCGTCGAGCGGTACGCGCCGGGCAGTGAGCACCTGGTCCGCGTGGTCGTCGACGGGCTTCGCGCGTCAGCCGGGAACTAGAGCCTCTTTCAATGGCGTAGCCACTCGTTGATCGCAGCGATGTGCACAGTCGCTTCGTAGCGAACCGTGAGTTTGTCGAACCGCGTGGCGACGCCTCGGTTGCGTTCGAGCCGATTGATGCCGCACTCGGCCGCGTGCCGCTGCTTGTAGCTCTCCGGGTCGAATGCTGGTGGCCGCCCACGGCCCGGCCGCCGTTGCGGCGATGCCGGACTTGAGCAGAAGGCTGGGGAATCGTGCACGCGATCCCGCGCCGCCGCAGACAGGCCCGGCTGGCGCGGGAACTGCAGGCCTTGTCCGCCAGGACACGATCCGGCCGGGTCCGGGCTCGCCCACCACCGATCCGGGCGACCCGGCCCCTGGCCAGCACCGCCTCGAACTGCGGTGAATCACCAGGTTGACCGGCGGTCACCAGCAACGACAATGGTTTCTGGCCTTGCTCGGTGGCCAGGTGCAGCTTGGTCGTCCAGCCTCCCCGCGACCGGCCCAGCGCGTGGTCGGCCGGTTCGGGCTCGCCGATACCGCCTGGCGGTTCTTTCTGCAGGTCGCCCTCGATGCGGGCGCCTGCGGCATGCTGGTGCGCCCGGTTGATCGTGGAACCACGCTCACCTCCCAAGTGATCAGCCCGCCGGCGTCGGCCCGGGTCTGCAACGCCGCTAAGAACAGCGCCCACACACCGGTGCGCCGGCAGCTGCTCGCGCGTCACCAGGCGGGGGACGTAGGTCTGGTGCGCGATGTCGAAGAACACGCCGAGCAGCCCGACCCCGAGGACGACGGCCAGCAGGTGCGCCAGGCCCAGCACGCCGAACAGCGCGGCCACCGGGATCGACCCGAGCAGCACCGCGCGCCCGGCGTCGGCGGCGATCAGTACCGGACGGTGGCGCATCCGGTCGCACCACGCGCCGACCTGGAGGCCCAAGGCCAGGTAGGGGAGGGACTCGGCCGTCCGCAGCAGGGAGACCTCGAAGACGGACGCGCCCAGCGCGGTGGCCGCGAGCAGCGGAACCGCCAGCACGTCGATCCGGCTGCCGAGCTGGCTCACGAGGTCGGCCAGCCACAGGCGGCGGAAGTCGCGGTTCTGAAGTGCCCCCATGACCTCAACATGGCACACTCAACAAACTTGAGTCAAGTAGACTCAAGGTGCACGGTCTGTAACAACAGCTAAGATCAACACGAGTTAGTCCTCGTACCTGCGCTGCGCGTGGCGAGGGGGGTGCCCGGATGCACGGCCGACCTACCTGGGGCTCCGCCGCGGTGACCGGGCTGGCGGGATTCGCCACCGGGTTGCTGGTGGCCGCGCTGCTCGTCGCGGGGCGGCCCGCCGCCAAGCCCGTCGATGTCGTCACTCCGCCGACCAGCACCGTTCCCGCCGTGCCGGTCACCGTGACCGCTTCCGTGCCGCCGCCCGCCACCGTCACCTCGGTCGAGACCTCGCCGCCGAGCACCACCACCAGCGTCGTCGAAGTGACCGTGACCTCCACGCCGGCCTCGACCGCGCCGACCTCCACCTCGCCCGCTCTTCCGCTGACCAGCGGGTCGCGAGACTGACCCGTGCAACCCGCACGCGCGGAACTCCGTCCAGACGGCATGCGAAGGATTCCGTGGACCGCGGCTCTCCTGCTCCTCACCGCCGGGTGCACCACCACACCGGAGGCCGCGTGCCCGGCCATCGGCACCCCGGTCGGCATCGGCCTGACCGTTCCGGACCCCGCGGGCATCACCCGCGCGACGCTCGAAGCGTGCTGGGGCGACCAGTGCGTCACGCGCCCGGCCGACCTCTTCCCCGAGACGGCCGCGGGCGCCACCACCTGCACCGGGACTGGCCCGGACGGCTCCTGCGGGGCCTCGATGGTCCCGACCGGCGGCCTGCGGGGCTTCGCCGACATCCCGGGCCTGCCGGCCGAGCCGGTCCGGGTCACCGTCCGCTTCGACGACGGCAAGCCGCACACCGTCACCGTCACGCCCGTCTTCAGCCACCCGGGCGGCCCCGCCTGCGGGCAAGGCGGACCGCAGGCCCAGCTCGTGGCCGGGGCCGACCGGGAGATCAGGCCGCGCTAGCCGACGTCGCGGCGCCGCCAGCCCACCAGGCCGGCGACCAAGGCCGCAGCCGCGATCGCCGTGAGCCAGACGAGCGGGGTCGCCACGAGCTCCTGGCCGGGGATCTTCGGCGGGTGCTGGAACGGCGACACGTCCAGCACCGCCTGCGGCAGATTGACGACCGGGCCGAACAGGCTCAGCAGCAGCGCCAGCGAGCCGACCGCCCACGCCGCCGCCGAAAAGCCCGGCAGCAGCCCGAAGATCGTCACCGCCAGCGCGACCACGACCCACGCGGCCGGCAGCTGGACGAGCATCCCGGCGAGGGAGTCGCCGACCGAGCCGCCGACGTCGCCGGTGCGCAACCCGTTGGCCAGTCCCATGAACACCCCGCCCGCCAGCAGCAGCAACGCCGTGCCGAAGAACGCGAACACCAGGTGTCCCGCCGCCCAGCGCAGCCTGCCGACGCTCGTGGCCAGCACCGGCTCGAGCCGGATCGCCGTCTCCTCGCCGCGCATGCGCAGCACCGCCTGGATCCCGTACAACGACGCGACCATCGCGAACATCCCGGCCATCGCGGCGAGGAACGCCTGCGTGAGCGCGGCGCTGCCACCGAGGCGCGCCATGATCTCCTGCGCCTGCGGGCTCGAACCGACCAGACCGCCGATGCCGCTGGCGATCGAGCCGAACACCGCACCCACCACGGCCATCCCCACGGTCCAGCCGAGCAGCGGGCCGCGGTGCAGCCGCCAGGCCAGCGCGAACGGCGTCCGCAGGCTCGCCGCCGCCCGCGCCGGGCCCGGCCGCGGCGGCAGGATGCCGACGCCGACGTCGCGGCGGGGGAGCAGCCAGTACCCGGCCGCGCCGACGACCAGCGCGAAGGCCACCGGCAGCAGGAGCACCCACCAGCGTTCCCCGGCGAACGCGCGGACCTGCTGCACCCAGCCGATCGGCGACAGCCACGAGAGCCAGCGAGCGTCCACAGTGGAGTCCCCGGCGCCGCGCAGCAGGAACGCGGCCCCGACGACGGCCGTGCCGATCCCGTTGGCTGTGCGGGAGTACTCGGCGAGCTGGACGGCGACCGCCGCGACGGCCGTGAACACCAAGCCCGACAACGCTTCCGCCGCGCCGAAGGCGAGTGAGCCCGCCGCGGGCAGGCCGGCGCCGACCATGCTGCCGGACTGGATCAGGCCGATCAGCACGCTCGCCCCGCCGGCCACCAGGACGGCCGACGTCAGCGCCGCGTACCGGCCGACGACCGCGGACGCGAGCAGCTCCGCGCGGCCCGTGTCCTCCTCGGCGCGGGTGTGGCGGGTGACCGTGAAGACCACCATCAGCCCGGTGAGCAGGGCCAGGAACCCGCACATGCGCCAGGAGATGAAGCCGCCGGCGGTGGTCAGGTCGAACGGCGGCCCGTAGAGCAGCGCGTACGACGGGTTGGTGTTCGCGCCGGCCTGCAGCGCCTGCCGGTCGGCCACCGTCGGGTAGAACTGCTCGAACGTCTTGACCGTGCTGGCCGGGACGATGCTGAGCAGCACGATCCAGATCGGCAGGACGACGCGGTCGCGGCGCAGCGCGAGCCGGGTGAGGTGCCAGGTGCCGGCCAGTTCGTGGGCGGGCGCGACCTCGGCCCCGGCACGGGAGAGCGTCGCGGTCATTTCGCGCTCGCTTCGGTGGTGTAGTGCCGCAGGAACAGCTCTTCCAGGGTCGGCGGCTGGCTGACCAGGCTGCGGACGCCGACCTCGGTCAGCCGGCGCAGGGCCTCGTCGAGCGAGCGCGTTTCGACGTCGAACCGGACGCGGTTGCCGTCGACCTTGAGGTCGTGGATGTTGTCCAGCTTCGCGAGCCCGTTCGGCGGCCCGGCGAGCTCGGCGGTGATCGACGTCCGGGTCAGGTGGCGCAGCTCGGCCAGGGTGCCGGATTCGACCGTGGCGCCGTTGCGGATGATGCTGACCTTGTCGCACAGGGCCTCGACCTCGGCGAGGATGTGGCTGGAGAGCAGCACGGTCCGGCCCTGCTCGCGCTCCTCCTGGATGGCGTACTGGAACGTCGCCTCCATCAGCGGGTCGAGGCCGGACGTCGGCTCGTCGAGGATCAGCAGGTCGACCCGCGACGCGAGCGCCGCGACGATGGCGACCTTCTGCCGGTTGCCCTTCGAGTACGTCCGCCCTTTCTTCTTCGGGTCCAGGTCGAACCGCTCGATGAGGTCGGCGCGGCGTTTCTCGTCGAGCCCGCCGCGCAGGCGGCCGAGCAGGTCGATCACCTCGCCGCCGGAGAGGTTGGGCCAGAGGTTGACGTCGCCGGGCACGTAGGCCAGGCGGCGGTGCAGGCTCGCGGCGTCCTTCCAGGGGTCGCCGCCGAGCAGCCGGACGTCCCCCGAGTCCGCGTGGAGCAAGCCGAGCAGGACCCGGACGGTGGTCGACTTCCCGGCGCCGTTCGGGCCGAGAAAACCGTGCACTTCCCCAGTAGGTACCTGCAGATCGAGGCCGTCGAGGGCCTTCGTCCGGCCGAACGACTTGTGGAGGCCGGAGATCGCGATGGCGTTTCCCATGATTCGGAAGCTACACTGATTTCACTAAGTTGTGAAGTTAAGAAAATGTCTAGATCGAGTGATCATGCTGGGGGCGATACGGGAGGATGGGCCGATGACGACGCCTGACACGAAGCGAGATGAAGACGCCGTCCGCCGGTACGTCGAGAGCCTGGGTCTCGTGCTTTCGCAGATCGGGATGCCGCGCATGTCCGCGCGGGTCTTCGCCGCGTTGATGACCACCGACGAAGGCCGCCTGACTGCCGCCGACCTGGCCGCGCAGCTGTCGGTCAGCCCGGCCGCCGTCTCCGGCGCCGTGCGCTACCTCGAGCAGATCGGCCTGGTCGCCAAGGAGCGCGAGCCCGGCGAGCGCCGTGATCACTACCGCCTCTTCGACGACCTCTGGTACGCCACGTTCCTCAAGCGCGACCGCATGATCATCATGTGGCGCGACGCGGCCGAGAACGGTCTCGAAGCCCTCGGCGAAGACTCGCCGTCCGGCAAGCGGCTCGCCGAGATGCGGGACTTCCTGTCGTTCATGCTGGAAGAGCTCAACGGCATGTACGAGCGCTGGCACAAGCTCCGCGAGGAGAAGAACGCCTAGAGCCCGGCGAGCAAGGTGTCCGCGAGCCGGCCGGCGAGGTCGGCCGGCTCGGTTTCTTCGTACGAGGCCAGGAACGCCTGCTGGAAGCACGCGCCGAGGAGCAGGGAAGCGGCCGCCTCGACATCGGTGTCCGCTTCGAGGCGCCCCAGCGAGACCTCGGCGCGCAGGTAGTCTTCGACGCCCTTCAGCGGGATGCGCGGTCCGGCGCCACCCACGCGTTCCCGGTGCGAACGCAGCAGGTCCCGTGACGAGAACATCGAGATGGCGATCGGGAAGCTGTCGGCGTAGAACGCCAGGGCGAGCCGGGCGACGCGGGCGAGGTTGTCCCGCAGCGGCGCCCGCCCGGGGTCGGCGGTCAGCTCGGCCAGGGTGGCGCCCAGCGCCGGCAGCTCGTCGGCCAGCACGCTGAGGAACAGGTCGGTCTTGTCGCGGAAGTGCTTGTAGAGCATGGCCTCCGAGTAGCCCGCGGTCCGCGCGATGACCTTCGTGGTCGCCTGGGCGTAGCCCTGCTCGCGCATCACCTTCGCGGCCGCGGCGACGATCTCCTCACGGCTTCCCATGGCGGCTCCTGAGTGCGTTCTCAGTGTGGTTAGTGAACACTCACCCTACCTGGTGAGTGTTCACTAACCGAGGAGGAACCACCATGAAGATCACCGTGCTGGGTGCGACCGGCGGAGTCGGCACCGAGGTCGTCAAGCAAGCGCTGGATCGCGGCTGGGACGTCACGGCCGTCGTCCGCGACCCCGCGAAGCTGACGCTGCCGGCCCGCGTCGTGGTCGCCGGACTCGGTGACCACGACCAACTCGCCGCCGCGATCGAGGGACGCGACGCCGTGGTGTCCGCGCTGGGCTCCCGCGACCGCGGGCCGACGACGGTCTGCGTCGACGGCGCCCGCGCGGCGATCGGGGCCGGGGCGAAGCGCCTGCTGGTCGTCAGCGCCAGCGGCATGCACACCGAGGGAGACGGCTTCTTCACCCGCACGCTCGTGAAGCCGCTGCTCAACACCTTCCTCAAGCACGGCTGGGCGGACATGCTCGCGATGGAGGCCGTGGTCACGGCGGCCGATCTGGACTGGACGGTGGTCCGCCCGCCGATGCTGCTCGACGGCCCGCGCACGGGCAAGGTCGTGAGCCGGCTCGACGGGAACGTCCGCACGTTCACCATCCGCCGCGCCGACGTCGCCGCGTTCCTGCTCGACGCCGTGGCGGACCCCACGCTGATCAGGGCGAAGGTCTCGATCGCCCACGGCTAACGTCGAAGCATGGTGATCCTCGCGCAGGCCCTCTACGTCAAGCGGAAGACCCCGCGCCTCCCCGGCGCGGCCGGACCCACCGAAGGGCTCGTGGCGGGGACCGGGACCCCCTTTCGGTTGGCCGTCCTCGGCGAGTCCACAGTGGACGGCGTCGGCGCGCGGGACCACGAGGAAGCGCTCACCGGCTGCCTGGCCCGCGAGCTGGCGCACGACGGCCGGGCGGTCCGCTGGCAGGCCGTCGGCCGGACCGGGGCCAACGCCCGGACCGTCCGCGCCGAGCTGGTCCCGCTGGTCCGCCCGGCCGACCTGGTCGTGATCGCACTGGGGGTCAACGACACCATCGAGCTCCGGTCGGCCGCGGGCTACCGCCGTGACCTGCTGGAACTGGTCGTCACGCTGCGGCGGCGCCTCGGCCCGGTCGACGTCCTCCTGGCCGGCGTGCCGCCGATGTCCCGCTTCCCGGCGCTGCCGAGGCCGCTGCGGGACGTCCTCGCGGCGCGCTCGACCGCTCTCGACGCGGCCGCGGCGACCCTCACCCGGATCCCGGGCGTCCGGCACCTGCCGATGGACCCCGCGCTGCTCGATCCCGCGGCTTTCGCCTCCGACAACTTCCACCCGGGGCCGGCCGGCTACGCCCGCTGGGCCCGGACCCTCGCACTCTCCGTGATCACCTAGCCGCACTGCGTCGATCTTCAAAAAAAGTTCTCGGTTCGTGTATCTGGCGGTTCCGCCACCGCGTCCTGTGGGGCAGCCGAGCACGAAATGGGGAACGCGGCAGGGGGTGCCGAGTTCGGAAATGCGCGGTGGCCGGGAGCCGAGGGGGCTTCCGGACACCGTCGGCCGGGTGCCCTTCGGGGGAGGGGACATCCGGCGGGGCCCGTTGGGGAGCGGGCCCTTGAGGGAGGGGAGTATCGGCCGGCGCGGGTCCACTCGCGCCGGCCGGTGCCTCCCCCAGTCGTCATTGACCGGAAGCGCGACCGACGAAGTAAGTGACCTTGATGTATCCGAGATCCACCTGCACGCTCCTTCCCCCCGAAGGACCCGCGATACTGCCGAAGCCGACTCGAAGACTTTTCCGAAGAGGGGCAGATACCGTGACCGACGTGCAAACCACAGAGGTAGACCCGCCTTGGGAGGGCTTGACCGGCGCCGAGTTGCACGCTGCGTGCATGCAGGCCGCCCGGGACGGTGACCGCCGCGCGATGGACCGCCTCGTCGCCGAGCTGACGCCGCTCGTCTGGCACGTCGCCCGGGCCAACGGCCTCGACCGCTCGATCGCCGAGGACGTCGTCCAGACCGTGTGGCTCGCCCTCTTCAGCCAGCTCGGGAAGCTCAGAGACCCCAAAGCCCTCGCCGCGTGGCTGATCACGACCACCCGGCGCGAGGCCACGCACCCCTTCGGCCGCCGCATGCAGCCCGTGCCGCTGAGCGACGAAGTCGCCGAAGCCATGCCGAGCACCCAACCGGCACCCGAAGACGAAGCCGTCCGCGCCGACCGCGACCGCCGGGTCTGGCGCGCCTTCGTCCGGCTGCCCCACCGCTGTCAGGACCTGCTCCGGTTGACCGTGCTCGCGGGTCGCGCGGAGTACCAGCTCGTCGCCGAGGCACTGCGGATGCCACGCGGCAGTGTCGGACCGACCAGAGGGCGCTGCCTCGACCAGATGCGCGATCTCCTCGCCAGTGAAGGGGGAAGCCGATGAACGACCTCGGAACGCCGGGCGAGGCCTTTTCCGATGACCTGATCCTGGCCGGCATCGGCCGCTTCCTCGACGAGCTGGACCCGCCACCGGGTGACCTGGTGCAGCGGGTCCAGTTCGCGCTCGCGCTCGAAGACCTCGACGTCGAGGTCGCGAGGTGGGAGCGGATGGACGACCTGGCCGGTGTCCGCGGCGGCGGCACCGGGACGATCACCTTCACCGTCAGCGACCTGACGGTGATGATCAACCTGACCAAGATGGGCAAGCTGCACCGCATCGACGGCTGGCTGGTGCCGGCCGGTCAGTACGGCGTCGAGGTGCGGGTCGCCGAGCACGGGACGTCGTCCACGACCGCCGACGAAGGCGGCCGGTTCGTGCTCGACAACGTGCCGCGCGGGACCACGCAGATCCTCGTGCACCTCGGTGACGTCACGTGCCGCCGGACGGTCGTGACGCCGACCGTGGTGCTCTAACCCAGGAAGTCGGCGAGGGGGACGGGCGTCAGTCCGTCCTTCTTCGCCTGCTCGACGAACGCCGTGTAGTCCTCTTTGAAGGTCTTCCGGAAGTGCATGAGCACGATGTCGCCGGGTTTGAGCTTGTCGCCGGCCTGGAACTGGACGTGCCCGTCGTTGACCGCGGCCGTCCACAGCACCGCGACGCGCATGCCGCACGCGGCCGCCGCGCGCAGCGTGGTCTGGTCGTAGTTGCCGAACGGCGGCCGGAACAGCGATGGCCGCACGCCGAGGCTCTTCTGGAAGTCGTCCGCGTCGTCGCAGATCTCCTTGCGCTGGAACTCGAACGGCTTGCCCTTGAGGTTCGGGTGGTCGACCGTGTGGTCGCCGAGCGTCGCGCCGGTGGCGTCGAGGATCTGCTTGAAGTAGGCCTCGTGGCCCTTCACGTACTTCTCGTTCAGGAACAGCACCGGGTGGGTGCCGTTCTGCTGCATCAGCTTCAGCGCGTCGGGGTCCTTGACCGCGCCGTCGTCCATCGTGAGGAAGACGTACGGCTTGTCGGTGGTGATCCGGCGGACGACCGGGACCTGGCCGTCCGCGATCGCCGGCGCCTTCTGCTGGACCGTGCCGAACGGGTACGGCGCCGACGTCGTCGCCCCCGGCCCGCCGCCGGGTGCCGGGTTCGGCTGGCTCGCGCCGGCCTCCGGTTCGGCCGGCTCGTGCGCCGAGCAGGCCGTCAGTGTCGTCCATGCCAGTGCCGCGGCGACGGCCACGGCTGCGACGCGCTTCATCCCGCATCCCCCTTCCGCGTAGCGAAGAACTACACGAACGGGTGACGTTGGGGTGGGGCATTAAGTTGCGTCGACTGATCTTGTGTGGCCGGAGCCACCCAGCTCAGCGTCCTTTTTCGGCCGCCTTGACCAGCTTGCCGGAGAACAGCCGGATCACCCGTTCGAGTCCGGCCGCCACGATCGGGCCGCTGCCCTTGACCGGCTCGGTGAACGAGCCCGTCCAGCGCAGGTGCGTCCCGCCGTCGGTGGTGGGCGTGCAGACCACCTCGGCGCGGTAGTCCTTGATCGGGTTCGCGCCGAAGAACGTGTAGACGTGCTTGCGGCCGGGCTCGTACTCGACCGTCTCTTCGCGGATCAGCACCGGCCAGAGGCCGACCTCGCGGACGGCGCCGACGCCGGGGCCCGGACGCTTCCAGCGGGCCTGCACGATGAGTGGCTTTCCCCACTCCGCCCAGCGCGGTCCGTCGGCTTCGCGCTCGAACAACGCCTCCGGTGGCGCGGTGCTCGTGCGGTTGACCTCGAAAGAGAACTTGCGGCCCACCGGAACCTCCCACGTTGTTGACAGATTGATAATTAAGCGTTCCGCGCAGCGTAGGTCAAGATGGGGACGTGAGCACGCCGCGTCCCGACATCGCCGCGCCGCACTGGCTGACCCAGCTCCTGCGCAGCAAGCCGGTCCCGGTGCCGTGGAACATGGTCGCCCGCGCCGTCATCGCGCTGGCCGTGCCGCTCGCGGTCGCCTACGCGGCCGGGGACATCGCCGTCGGCGCGCTGATTTCGACCGGCGCGCTGCCCGCCGTGCTGTCCGAGTCGGCCGGCCCGTACCGCTACCGCGCCCGCCGGCTCGGCGGCGCGACGCTGGCGGCGACGGCCGGCTACGCCGTCGGGCTGCTGACCGGCGGCACGCCCGCGCTGTCGGTGCCCGCGGTGATCCTGGTCGCGGCGGTGTCCGCGCTGATCAGCGCGGCCGGGAGCAACGCCTCGGTCGCCGGGCTGCAGATGTTCGTGTTCTGCGTGCTCGGCACCGGCCAGCACGCGACCGGCGTGCGCGTCGAGGTCCTCTTCGGCTTCTTCTGCCTCGGCGCGGTGTGGAGCCTCTCGGTGGCGCTCGCCAGCTGGACGTTCCGGGCGACCAGCCCCGAACGCTCCGCCGTCGCGCACGTCTACGTAGAGCTGGCCGCGATGCTCTCCGCGACCGACGAAGCCGTCTCGCGCGTGGCCCGCCACCGGCTGACCACGGCCATGAACACCGCGTACGACCAGCTGCTCACCGCGCGCTCGTGGCTGTCCGGCCGCGACGCCGCCTACCGGCACCTGCTCAACCTGCTCTCGGCGACGACGCCCGCGGTCGAGGCGTCGGTGGCGATGGTCAACGCCGGCCGCCGCACGCCGCGGGAGGTCATCGACCACTTCGTCGCGCTGTCGGCGACGGTCCTGGCCAGCCAGCCGCTGCCGGAACCGCCCCCGATGCCGGACGACGAGACCGACCCGGTGCTCGCCGCGCTGTACGCCGGCCTGGTCCGGATCGGCAAGGGTGACGACCGCAAGCGCCGTGAGCCGACACCCTGGTACCGGCGGTTGCGGACGTGGGCGGGTTCGCTCGCGTCCGGCCCGCTGACGTGGATCGCCGCGCTGCGGCTGACTTTGTGCGTCGCGATCGCCGAGGTCGTCGGGCTGCTGGTGCCGTTCGAGCGGTCCTACTGGATCACCCTGACCGTCGGGATCGTGCTCAAGCCCGACTTCGGGTCGGTCTTCGGCCGCGCGGTGCTGCGCGGGATCGGCACGGTCGTCGGCGTCGGGGTCGGCGCCATCGTCCTCGGCGTCGGCGGGCAAGGCTGGCTCCTGGTCGCGCTGATCGCGATCTTCGCCGGCGGCGTCGCGGTCGGGAAGGTGCGCAACTACGGCATCCTCAGCGCGTTCGTGACGCCGTTGATCATCCTGCAGATGGACCTGGCGAACACCGGCAGCTGGGACGTCGTGGTGGCCCGGCTGGTCGACACCGTCCTGGGCTGCGTGATCGTGCTCGTCTTCGGCTACCTGCTCTGGCCGGGCAGCCGTCGTCCGCAGGTCGGCGGCCGGCTGGCCGACGGGCTGGACGCCGTCGCGAAGTACGTGTCCCATGCCTTGGTCGAGGCGTCGGAAGGGGAGGCGCGGCTGGCGCGGTCCCGGGCTCGGCGCGGGGCCTACCGGGCGCTCGCCGACCTGCGGACGGCGTTCCAGCAGGTCGTCGTCGAGCCGTCCGCGAACGGCCGCCAGGCGGTGGCGTGGTGGCCGGTCATCGCCGCGCAGGAACGCGTCGCGGACGCCGTCACCGAGGTCGGCGTGACGATCGGGCGCGGAGTGGCGCCGCCGGAACCCGGCGACATCGAGCTGATCACCGCCGCGCTGGGTGAGCTGGCGTCGGCGATCCGCGAGCAGCGCGAACCGCGGTCGATGCCGCTGCCCGACCGTCCGCAGCTGGGCGGGGTGGTCGACCAGCTGGAGTCGGCGTTCGACGCCGTCCGCGGTCCTGACCTGGTGGAACGCACGCCGTTGCGGCTCGTCCGGCGGTTCCTGCCCTACCACAGGCGTACGTGACGGGAGTGCTGTTCAATACCGTCATGGGAATCGACTTCGATGCGTTGAAGGGCAAGGCCGAAGAGGCCCTGCGGGAGCACGGCGACAAGATCGAGGACGGCCTCGACAAGGCGGGTGACTTCGCGAAGTCGAAGTTCTCCGGGCACGACGAGCAGATCGACAGCGGCATCGAGAAGGCGAAGAGCTTCCTCGACAAGTTCGACGACAAGCCGGACGCCCCGCCGGCCCAGTAGTTACTGGACTTCGCCGGTCGCGATCCCGTCCGCGAGGCCGGTGATCCGGCCGCCGCGTTCGCCGAGCGCGATGAGACCCTGCCGGGCGTCCGGCGCCGAAAGGCTGATCCGGACGCCCGCGCGCTCGGCGTCCAGGCTGGCCGCAAGCGCTTGCGCGCCTTCGTACCCGGCGTTGATCGTCGCCGCCAGGCCGCCGGTCGACGCGAGCGAACCGCGCGCGGCGCCGAGCCGGCCGAGGGCTTCGTCGACGATCGGCAGCAGCGCGTCCCGGTTGCCTTCGGTCATCGCGCGCACGAGCTGCGGGTTCGACCCCGCGACACGCGTCCCGTCGCGGTACGACCCGGCCGCCAGCGACATGGCCAGCGGCCCGCCCTCGGCGCCGATCGTGGCGAGGATGGCCGCCAGCAGGTGCGGCAGGTGCGAGATCCGGGCGACGGCTTCGTCGTGCGATTCGGCGGGCAGCGGGACGACGTGCGCGCCGATGTCCAGCACGAGCCGGGTGACCTCGGACCAGGCGTCGAGGTCGGTGTCGTCCTCGACGCCGACCACCCACGCCGCCCCCTGGAACAGCGCGGCGTCGCCGGCCAGCCAGCCCGAGTTCGACGTCCCCGCCATCGGGTGCCCGCCGACGAACCGCGTGTACGGCACGCGACGGCGGACGGCGTCCAGCACCGGCGCTTTCACGCTGGTCACGTCGGTGAGCAGGCAGTGCGACGCGTGCTGGGAAACCAGGCGCAGCAGGTCCTCGACCGCGGTGAGCGGCGCGGCCAGCACCACCATCGCGTCTTCGGAGTCGGCGCGGTGCAGGGCGGCTTCGACGTCCGTCGTGACGTCGTAACCCGCTCTGCTGGCCGCGTCGGCGTCCACTTCGGAAACCGCGGCGCCGAACGCCGTGCGGCCGCTGGCGGCCACCGCGCGCAGCAGCGAACCGCCGATCAGCCCGAGCCCGATCACGCATACGTCTCGCACGGGGCCCATCCTGCCAGTAACAACCGGGGCTCCGCCCCGAGCCGGGGGCTCCGCCACCCGGACCCCCGAAAAGAGAGTGTGCCGGACGCATCCGGGGCTACAGCGTCGCGGCGAGCCTCGTTCCCTGGTCGATCGCGCGTTTCGCGTCGAGTTCCGCGGCGACGTCGGCACCCCCGATGAGGTGCACGGGAAGCCCGGCGGCACGCAGTGCGTCCGCGAGATCCCGCACGGGTTCCTGACCGGCGCAGACGACGACGGTGTCGACTTCCAGCAGCCGCGGCTTGCCGTCGACGGTGATGTGCAGCCCGTCGTCGTCGATCCGCTCGTACGTCACGCCGGTGATCTGCTCGACGCGCTTCGCCTTGAGTGCCGCCCGGTGCACCCAGCCCGACGTCTTGCCGAGCCCGGAACCGATCCCGGACTTCTTGCGCTGCAGCAGGAACACCTGCCGCGGCGACGGCTCGGGCCTGCGTTCGGTGAGCCCGCCCGCCGCCTGTTCCGGATCGGTGACACCCCACTCGGCCATCCACGCGTCAAGGTCGAGCGCCGGCGAACCGGTGTGCGTGAGGAACTCGCTGACGTCGACGCCGATCCCGCCGGCCCCGATCACGGCGACCCGCTCGCCGACCGGCTTCCCGTGGCGGACGACGTCGACGTAGGAGAGCACCTTCGGGTGATCGATCCCGGGCAGCGACGGCACGCGCGGCGCGACGCCGGTGGCCAGCACGACCTCGTCGAAGCCGGTGAGGTCGCCGGCGGTCACGCGGGTGCCGAGGTGCAGCTTCACGCCGGTCACCGCGACGCGCCGCCGGTAGTAGCGGATCGTCTCGGCGAACTCCTCCTTGCCGGGGATCTTCCGCGCGATGCCGAACTGGCCGCCGATCTCGTCGTCGGCTTCGAACAGCTCGACGCTGTGCCCGCGTTCGGCCAGCGCGGTCGCCGTCGACAGGCCGGCGGGACCGGCGCCGACGACGGCGACGTGCTTCGACCGCCGCGTCGGGGCGAGGGTCAGCGTGGTTTCGTGACCGGCGCGCGGGTTGACCATGCAGGACACGAGCTTGCGCTTGAAAGCGTGGTCGAGGCACGCCTGGTTGCAGGCGATGCAGGTGTTGATCTCGTCCTCGCGGCCCGTCTCGGCCTTGCGGATCCACTCCGGGTCGGCGAGGAACGGCCGCGCCATCGACACGAGATCGGCGTCGCCGTTGCTCAGCGCCTCCTCGGCGACCTGCGGCATGTTGATCCGGTTCGACGTGACCACCGGGATCCCGACGTGTGGCTTGAGCTTCCCGGTGACCCAGGTGAACGCGGCGCGCGGCACCGACGTCACGATCGTCGGCACCCGGGCCTCGTGCCAGCCGATGCCGGTGTTGATGATCGTCGCGCCGGCCGACTCGACTTCTTGAGCGAGCGCGACGACGTCTTCCCAGCGCTGGCCGCCCGGAACGAGGTCGAGCATGGAGAGCCGGTAGATGATGATGAAGTCGTCGCCGGCCTTTTCCCTGATGCGCTTGACGATCTCGACGGCGAACCGGCGGCGTTTCTCCGGCGTGCCGCCCCAGGCGTCCGTGCGCTTGTTGGTGCGCTCGGCCAGGAACTGGTTGATCAGGTAGCCCTCGGAGCCCATGATCTCGACGCCGTCGTAGCCCGCTTCGCGCGCGAGAGCGGCGCAGTTCGCGAAGGCGTTGATCTGCTGCTTGACGCCGTGATTGGTGAGGGCGCGCGGCCGGAACGGGTTGATCGGCGCCTTGATGCTCGACGCGGACACGCTCAGCGGGTGGTAGGCGTACCGGCCCGCGTGCAGGACCTGCAGCGCGATCTTCCCGCCGGCCTCGTGCACCGGCGCGGTGAGCTGCCGGTGTTGCCGCGCTTCGGCGGACGTCGTCAGCTTGGAGGCGAGCGGCAGCAGCCAGCCGGTCTTGTTCGGCGCGAAACCGCCGGTGACGATCAGGCCGACCCCGCCGCGGGCGCGTTCGGCGTAGTACTCGGCCAGCTCGGGGAAGTGCGCGGCCTTGTCCTCGAGACCGGTGTGCATCGACCCCATCAGGACGCGGTTGCGCAGCGTCGTGAAGCCGAGATCCAGGGGTGAGAGCAGGTTCGGGTACGGGCTCATCAGGAGTCCTTCTCGTGGTGGAGGGCGGCGAGCACTTCGTCGAACCACTCGACCTGGCCCTCTTCGACGCGGATGCCGCCGCGCAGGACCAGGTACTGGTGCAGGTGCCGGCCGGTCAGCGCGGCCGGCGCGGGGAAGTCGCGCTTCTCGATCTGGCGGTAGACGTCGAGCCGTCCGGCGTGGGCCGAGCGGTGCCGGACGATCTCCTCGGCGACGGCTCCGGGGTCGCCGAAGGTCGCGCCGCGGATCTTCACGGCGAGTTCGACCGGCCCTGCGCCCGGATCGGGCTCGGCCAGCCAGCGGGCCAGTTCGGCCCGTCCGCTGTCGCTGACCGTGTAGACCTTTTTGTCCGGCCGTCCCGACTGCGCGACGACGTCGACCGCGACCCAGCCGGCCTCTTCCATCCGCTTCAGCACACGGTAGATCTGCTGGTGGGTGGCGCTCCAGAACAGCCCGATCGACTTCTCGAACCGGCGCGTGAGCTCGTAGCCCGAGCCGGCGCGCTCGGACAGCGAGACGAGGATCGCGTGCTCCAGTGCCATCGTCCGAGGGTCCTATGCAACGAGTTGCAGTGCAACGAGGCGCGCATCACTTCACCCCTTGAGGGGGATAAATCGGGTCGACTACTCGCGCGAAACGACGAGGATGGAGAGAGTGCACCCGGTACTCGAACTGATCTCCGAACGACTGGCGACGGGCAGTGTCCCGGGCGAACGCACCGACGGCAGGCGCCTCGCGCTCGCCATCGAAGGCGGCAGCAGCCGCGGCACCTACTCGAGCGGCATGGCCCTGGCGCTGGACGAACTGGGCGCCGTCCCCGTGTTCGACGCCGTCTACGGCTCGTCGGCCGGCGCGCTGAACGGCGCCTGGCTGCTCAGCGGGTGCTCGTCGACGGGCGTGCGGACCTGGTGGAACCCGGTCGTCATGCGCCGGATCATCAACCCGCTGCACACCCTGCGCGGCCGTGCGGTGATCGACCTCGAATACCTCGTCCACCAGGTCTATTCGGTGCTGGAGCCGATGGACTTCCCGGCGATCCTGGCCAACCCGGTGACGTTCCACCCGCTGGCCACCGACGCGGACACGGGGGAGTCGACCGACCTGCACCCCTTTCTCGACGACGTCGACGCGGTCAAGGTCGCCCTCGCGGCGTCGTCCTGCATGCCGGTGCTGGCCGGCCCGCCGATCCCGATGGCCGGCCGCCGGTTCGTCGACGCCGGCGTCGCCGAGCCGATCCCGTACCGGACGGCGTTGGACCAGGGCGCCACGGACGTCCTGGTGCTGCGGACGCGCCGCGCGGACGAGCTGCCGCTGCCCCCGCCGCGGGCGTACGACGTCGTGGTGCCGCGCTTCCTGCGCCGCCAGGCCCCGGGCGCGATTCCCGCGTGGCGCGACACCTTCCGGCGCGACGTCGAGGACGAGGACGTCCTGGCCTCCGACCCGCGGATCCTGAGCATCCGGCCGCCGGTGGGATCGCCCGACGTGGCGGTGCTGGAGCGCGACCCGGAGGTGCTGCGCAAGGCCGTGGAGCTCGGCAAGGACGCGGTCCTCGACGTGCTCGAAGGCCTACGCGAGGCCTCGTAGCCGGGTGGCCCGGGACTGGACGACGAGCCGCTGCGCGCCGAGCGACACGGCCAGGTAGAGCAGGAGCGGCGCGCTGCCCGGTCGCCGGCTCCTTCACCAGGGTGTCGGCGCGAGTGCGTCAAGCCAGGTGGGTCAAGGCTTGCGCGCGACGCCGCCGATCACCCGCGACTCCGACGGCGAGCCGGCGAACACCGTCTGCTCGTCCGGGTGCCACGCCGGCGCGTAGACCAGGCCCGGCTCGAGCATCGGCCAGCCGCCGAAGAAGCGTTCGAACTCCGCCATGGGGCGCAGGAAACCCGGGTTCGTCGTGGTTTCGTAGTACTCGAGCAGGTCGACCAGCGCCTGCCGCTCGTCGTCGTTGACCGGGTTCTCGTTGGTCATCTGCGAGAGCACCAGCAGGGAGCCGGCGGGCAGCCGGTCGCGGTAGTACGCGAGCAGCTCGTCGGGGCGCTGCTCGTCCTTGATGAAGTGCATGACGGCATTGATCACCAGGGCGACCGGCTCGCGCACGTCGATGACGTCCGAAGCCGTCACCCGGTCCCAGAGGTCCTCGGGCTGAAGGAAGTCCGCGGCGATGGCGTGGTGGCGCTCCGGGTCGGCGGTGTCGGCGAGCAGCAGCGTCGAATGCGCGAGGGCGATCGGTTCGTTGTCGATGTAGAGCACGCGCGTGTCGAGCTCTTCGCACTCTTCGTCGGCTACCTCGTGGACGTTGCCCGCGGTCGGCAGGCCCGAGCCGATGTCGACGAACTGCCGGATGCCGGCGCGCACGCATTCGCGGACCGCGCGGCCGAGGAACTGGCGGCTCGTCAGGCAGTACTCGCCCATGAGTGGCAGCCGGGCACGCACCTTCTCGGCGAACGCGCGGTCGATCGCGTAGTTCGTGTTCCCGCCGATGAAGTAGTCGTAGATCCGCGCGGCGGACGGCCGGTCGAGACTGCTCTCGACGGCCTTGAGCGCGTCGTCGTGGTTGATCATGCCGGTGCCATGGCCTCCCGGTAGGCGTTCACCGACTCTGTCAGCCGGTCCAGCTCGGCCCGCATCCGGGCCACCCCGGCTTCGTCCAGGCTCATCGCCGCGCCGATCACGTCGGGGATGCCCGCCGCCTTCTCGCGCAGCGCCTGTCCGGTCTCGCTCAGGCTGACGCGGACCGACCGTTCGTCGTCGGCCTGCCGGTTCCGGATCACCAGGCCCGCGGTCTGCAACCGCTTGAGGAGCGGCGAAAGCGTGCCCGAATCGAGGTTCAGTTCGGCGCCGAGCTCCTTCACCAGGCGGTGGTCCTTCTCCCAGAGCGCCAGCATGACGAGGTACTGGGGATAGGTCAGGTCGAGGTCTTCCAGGACGACCCGATACAGCGACGTCACCGCGCGCGACGCCGAGTACAGCCCGAAGCAGAGCTGGTCGTCCAGCCGCAGAGACGCCATGGCGTCCTCCTCTCTCGTAACTCTCCATGGTCCCCGAGAGTGCGCTGCGCGGCAACTTAAGTGCCCTGTATCTCATTGAGCGTCATTAAGTTGTGCACAACTCAGTTGGGAGCTACTTTGATGACATCAGCTCGAACCGAGGAGGACGACATGACCGCCAACCCGCACAACCTCGCCCTGGAGCCGGCCGCGCAGGCCTTCGCCGAGGCCACCGACCAGCCGCCGTACCTGTTCCAGCTGCCGCCGGAGGAAGGACGCAAGGCCGTCGACGGCGTCCAGGACGGCGAGGTCGCCATGGCCGACGCGTCGGTCGAGGTGCTCAAGGTCCCCGGCGGCCCGACCGGCGAGGTCGAGACCCGGATCGTGCGCCCGGCCGGCGTTTCCGGCCCTCTTCCGGTGATCCTCTACATCCACGGCGCCGGCTGGGTCTTCGGCGACTTCCACACCCACCAGCGCCTGGTGCGCGAGCTGGCCGCCGGCGTCGGCGCGGCCGTCGTGTTCCCCGAGTACGACCGCTCACCGGAGGCGCGCTACCCGGTCGCCATCGAGCAGAGCTACGCCGTGGCGAAGTGGGTCGCTTCGCACGGCGCTTCGCAGGGGCTGGACACCTCGCGCATCGCGATCGCGGGCGACTCCGTCGGCGGGAACATGACGGCGGCCCTGACGCTGCTCGCGAAGCAGCGCGGCGACGTCACCTTCCGCCAGCAGGTGCTCTTCTACCCGGTCACCGACGCGAACTTCGACACCGAGTCGTACACGAAGTTCGCCGAGGGCTACTTCCTCGGCCGCGAAGGCATGAAGTGGTTCTGGGACCAGTACACGACGGATCCCGCGCAGCGAGCGGAGATCACCGCGTCCCCGCTGCGCGCGTCGCTCGACGAGCTGGCCGGGCTCCCGCCGGCACTCGTGATCACCGGCGAGGCGGACGTGCTCCGCGACGAAGGCGAGGCGTACGCGGCGAAGCTGCGTCAGGCCGGCGTGCCCGTCACGGCCGTGCGGTACCAGGGGATCATCCACGACTTCGTGATGGTCAACGCGCTCCGCGAGACGCACGCGGCTGAGGCCGCGATCACGCAGGCCATCACCGTCCTGACCCGCGCTTTGGAGAAATAACTGAGAAAACGCTGAGTACGCCGCACGTTGCGGCCTTATGACGCAACTCACAAGGTCGCAACGTGCATGCCTGCTCAAACGTGATATATACGCGAGTCCGGGGGGTTCCGGGTGCGCATTCACTGCCCGCCCGGAAGGACCGATCCCATGAACCTGAGCAGCATCCGGCTGGATTCGCCGGTCAACATGATCGTGGTGGTCGTGCTGACGCTGCTCGCGATCATCGCGGTCCCGTGGTTCTGGGACCGCTGGAAGCGCAAGCGGCTGTGGCGCAGCGCCACGGTACTGCTCGCGGTCGTGCTGCTCGTGCTCACGACCGGCATGGCGGGCAACATGATCGGCGGGTTCTTCCCGACCGTCGGATCGCTGCTCGGCACCGGTGTGTACGCCGGCCAGGGCACCGACGCGGAAGCGTCGCAGAACGGCGAGGACCTCGAGAAGCTGCGCGACACCGGCGTGGCGCACGCCCACGAGGGCAAGGGAACGGTCGTCCACATGAAGGTGACGGGCCGGCGCACCAAGCTGACCCGCGACGTCACGGTCTACCTGCCCCCGCAGTACTTCGACGCGGCGTACAAGGAACTGCGGTTCCCGGCGATCGAGTGGATCCCGAACTACCCGTCCGGCCCCGAGGTCTTCCCCGTCTACGGCATGCCCCAGCAGCTCGACGCGGCGATCGCGCGGAAAGCGCTCCCGCCGACGGTGGTGATCGTCCCCGACCCGACGGGCGTCCCGAAGGTCGGCCACGACACGGAATGCGTCGACGAGGTCAACGGAACGGCGAACGACACGTACCTCACGGCCGACCTGCGCGACTGGGCCCAGCAGAAGCTCGGCGTCTCGCCGGACCGCCGCGCGTGGACGATGGCGGGCTGGTCGTCCGGCGGCTACTGCGCGATGAACCTGGTGACGCGCCACCCGCAGTGGTACGGCCAGGCGGTCAGCGTCAGCGGCTACGACAAGGCCCAGGTCGACGCGGAGACCGAGGACCTGTTCCACGGCCGCCAGGACATCAACGACGCGAACAACGTCCGCGTGAACGTCCGGCTCCACCCGTCCCCGGTCGAAATCCTGGCGATCTCGGGCGACAAGGAGAAGTACGAGAGCTTCGCAATCGACCAGATCCGCGCGGCAGCCCGGCCCCCGCTGCAGTTTTCGTCGTGGCGCATCCCGGACGCGGGCCACAACATGAACACGTTCAAGTCCCAGATCCCGGACATCCTGAATTGGATCGGCGCGCACACCCTGGCCCCGGCCCCAGCGGGGCGACAGGTCGAGACCACCGGAGGGGTGCTCCCGTGGCCCCTGCCGCACTCCGGCGCACACGGCGCGCTGGCGGACACGGATCAGTAGCGCCCCAAGGATTCCCGACCCGCCGTGGCCGGGTTGGACCTGTCGCGATCTCGCTTGCGGTGAGTCGGGCTTAGCCGCCGCGACTCTCTTCTTGGTGTCCCGGGCGTAGCCGCCTCGACCCTGTCCTCGGTGTCCCGGGCGTAGCCGACGCGACCCTGTCCTCGGTGCCGCGGGCTTGCCCGCCGCGGTCCGTCCTCGGTGCCCCGGGCTTAGCCTGCCGCGGGCCGAGCCCGCCGCGACCCTGCCCTCGGTGCCGCGGGCTGAGCCTGCTGCGGTCCGTCCCCGGTCCCCGGTCCCCGGTCCCCGGTCCCCGGTCCCCGGGCTGAGCCCGCCGCGGTCCGTCTGCGGTGCCGGAGGCCGAGCCCGCCCGCTACCCCGTCCCACCGTCCGCCGCGGGGTTGCTCACCCCAGCAGGGCCGAGACCACCTGCGTCACCCGCTTCGAGGCGGTCGCGTAGTCGACCGAAGCCGGGTGCTCGCTCAGCACCACCACGATGTAGCGGCCGTCCTCGCCGACCAGGCCCGAGGTGTGCAGCATCCGCGTCGGCCGGCAGCAGGACCAGCCCTGCTTCACCGCCCACGGCCGGTCGCCCGCGGCGTCCGGGATGCCGAAGTACTGGCGGAAGCCGTCCGAACCCCGCTCGGTCGCGGCCCGCAGCGCGGCGAGGATCGTGCCGGGCGCGTGCGCCGCGACGTACTGGTAGATCCGCGCGACGTCCTTCGCCGTGATCAGCGTGTCGCCCCACCGCCCCGGGTCCGCGGGCGCGCGGGTGCCGGTGAGGCCGATCTTCTTGGCCCACCCCGTCACGATCGACGGCCCGCCGTAGGCCGACCAGAACTGGCTCGCGAGGTCGTCGTCGCTGCGCGACAGCATCTTCTGCACCTGCGGAGCGGGACCGCCCCGATCGAGCACGGCCAAGGCGATCAGCAGCTTCACGAGTGACGCCGACGTGTAAGCGCGGTCCGCGTGCACCGAAACGAGCGTCTTCCCGGCCTGCCGGTCGACCACGACGGCGCTGACTTCGCCCCCGGCCACCATCCGGTCCAGCTCGCCGGCGTCCACCTTGGACTCGGGCTTGGTCGCGGGCTTCGGCGTCAGCTTGGGTGACGGCGTCGGCGTGGGCGTCGAACCGGGCACGGACGGCGATTCCGACATCGTTGTCACCACTTCTGTGACGGCGATCGCCCTAGGCGGCTGAACCGCACCATGACTGATCGTGACAGCCACCGCGCCGATCGCCCCCACGCACAGTCCCACCAGGAAGATGCCGCTCAGCTTGCGCATGATCCGGATTGCCGGGAACGCACCCCGGCGTTCCCCGGATCGGGTGAGTTTGTGGGATAGCTCTCGGATCGACTCGGATCCGGGAACGCTCCGGGGCGCTGCGGGCAAGCGCCGTCGTTTCGCGCACTGTGTTCGCGGGGTACCTGTGTGCGGTGACGATCGTCACCACACTCTGGGAAGGACTGGAGTCATGAATCACGCGAAAGGCGCACGCATCCGGGTTCGCGGCCTGCAGCCGGCGCAGGTGCTGGCCGGACTGGCCGGGATCGCGTTCCTCATCGTCGGCATCATCGGGTTCACGAGGACGGGCGTCGGGAACTTCGCCGGCCACCACGACGCCGGATTCTGGAGGTTCTCCGGGAACCCGCTCATGAGCCTGGTCCGCGTCGTAACCGGCGTCGTCGGGCTGCTGCTGGCGTTCGGCTCGGGCCGCGCCCGGACGTTCGGCTGGCTGCTCTTCATCTTCTACGGCGCCCTCTTCGTGTGGGGCCTGATGATCGACGGCCTCATCTCGACCAACCCGTTCGCCAACGCCGGCAACCCGATGGACATGGGCCGCGCCGACACCTGGCTGCACCTCGGCGTCGCCGCGCTCGGTCTGCTGATCGCCGTCCTGCCCGCCCGCCGCACCATCCTCGTCCCCGAGGAGGAGGTGGCCGACGAGCCGACCGTCGTCGAGCAGCGCACCGACCGCGTCACGGACACCGACCGCACGGACACTATCCCGGCTTCGGCTTCGGACGCCGAGCAGCCGCGGCGCCGTTCGTTCCTGCGCCGCCACCACGACGAGCGAGGCCCGGAGGTCGCTCGTGAAGAGCGTCCGCCGGGCCTCGCCCACTAGAAGTTCGTGATGACTCAGTAGGTGGTGCCACCCGAGCCGGAGTTGCTGCTGCTCCCGGTTCCACTGTCAGCCGGAGCCTGGTTGGCGGTGGAGCTGGGGGTGGTGCCGACCTTGCACCCGTTGGGCTCGATGACGAACCAGGTGCCGTTGACGCCCATGCCGTTCGCGTCGCCCGGCTTCAGGTCCTTCGCGAAGGTGTAGACCGGCCAGCCGCCGATGGTGACCTGCTCGGTGCCGTCGGAGCGCTTGATGCTGCCGAGGAGCTTCGAGTCGATGCCCTGCAGTTCGACCTTGCCGTTCGAGAGAACCGGCGGCCAGGTCTTGGCGCAGTCGCCGTTGCAGGCGGAGGTCTTGGCCTTCTTGGTGTCCTTCTGGAACAGGTAGAGGGTCATTCCGTTCTGGTCGACGATCGCCTCACCGAGGCCGTCGATGTTGCTGGCGCTCAACTTGACGACGCCGGCCTCACTGGCGGCCTGTCCGGCCTTCCCACCCTTGGCGTTGGCGGCGTACCAGGCGCCGCCGACGCCCTGGCCGGTCGCGTCGCCGGCCTTGGTGTCCTTGGCGTAGCGGTAGAGCGCCCACCCGCCGACGGTGATCTGCTCGGTGCCGTCGGAGCGCGTCACCTTCCCGACGAGGCTCTTGTCGATGCCCTGCACCTGCACGTCGCCGGTGGACAGCACCGGCGGCCAGGCCTTGGCGCAATCACCGTCGCAATTGGACTTCGGCGGCTTGGCCGTGTCCTTGTCGAAGCGGTAGAGGGTCATGCCGTTCTGGTCGGTGATCACCTGGCCGACACTGGCGACGTCCGCGACGACCAGTTTCGACTCGTTCGACGCGGGGGCGGCGTTGCCGACCTGCCCGTTGGCGATCTGACCGCCGCCGGTGCCCCCCGCTGCAGCGGGGGCGATGACCGGCTGAGCAGTTTCGGCACCCGAGCAAGCGGTGAGCACTGCCAGCCCGGCTGCCGCCGCGGCGACGGAGACGGCGATGCGCGTGCGAAGCATGGAAGTTCTCCTTGTGTCCGTTGGGTTTCCCGCCGCTCGGTGCGGCTGCTTGATACCCACTACACGGACACTCGGCGAAGGCGGTTCAAAGAATTTTCGCCGGAGTCCCACACCTGGTCGGAGGGTGGCCCGGCCAGGCGTTACTCCGAAGCACCGCCCGGTCGTGGCTCGCCGAGGGCGCGGTCGACCAGCGTCGCCGCGGCGCCGGTGTACGCGGACGGGTCGAGAAGAGCGTCCAGCGCCGCCGGGGTGAGGACGTCGGTGATCGCGGGCAGCTCGTCCAGCACCTCCCGCAACGGCCGGTCATCGCGCACCGCCCGCTGAGACGCCTCGCCGAGCAGTTCCTTGGCCTTGGCTTTGCCGAGCAGCGGCGCGAGCACGGCGGAGAGCCGCTCGGACACGATCAGCCCGTGCGTCGACGCGACGTTCGCCCGCATCCGCCCAGGCCGCGCGGTGAGCCCACGCGCCAGCTCGACAGCCGTGTGCGCGGCACCGCCGGTCAGCCGGAGGCATTCACGGATCAGCTGCCACTCGGCATGCCACACCCCGGCCGACCGCTCGTCCTCGGTCAGCATCGACTGCGTGACGCCCGCGGCCAGCACCGGCACCTGCAGCGCGGCCGAACGGATCAGCGTCGCGAGCACCGGGTTCCGCTTGTGCGGCATCGCGGTGGAGCCGCCCCGCCCCTCGGCGGCCGGCTCGACGACCTCACCGAGCTCGGTCCGGCTGAGCGTCGCGACATCGACGGCCAGCTTCCCCAGCGCGCCCGCGGTGAACGCGAGCGCGCCCGCGAGGTCGACGACGGGTGTCCGCAGCGAGTGCCACGGAAGCAAGGGAGCGGCCAGCCCCGTCTCCTCGGCGAACGCGGCGGTCAGGCGTTCCGCGTAGTCGGTGCCGTGGCTGGACACCTCACTGCGGTCGCCGTCGGGGCTTGTGCCGGGCCGTCCGGCCAAGACGGCAGCGTCGGGATGTCCGGGCTCAGCGGCAGTGCTGAGGTCCCCGGCCTCGGCGGCAGCGTCGGCGAGATCCTGGCCCCCGCCCCCGCCCCCGCCCCCGCCCCCGCCCCCGCCCTCCCGCTCTCCGGCCCTCTCCCGCTCCCGCGCGCCCTCTTGCCCGGGGTGCCCCGTCTGCTCCAGCGAAGCCGCGTCCGCCAGACGGGCGTATTCGAGGTACGCCGCCAGCGTCCCGGCCGCGCCACCCAGTGACACCGGCAGCCCGCCGTCCAGCACGCGCCGGACCCGGACGGCCGCGTCCAGCACCAGCTGCCGCCAGCCCGCGGCCTTGAGCCCGAACGTCGTCGGCACCGCGTGCGCCGTCAGCGTGCGGCCGGGCATCGTCGTGTCCCGGTGCTCGCGCGCCAGCTCGGCCAGCGCCTCGGCCGTGGCGTCCAGGTCGGCGGCCAACGGTCGCAGCGTCCGCTCCGCGACCAGCATCATCGCCGTGTCGAGGATGTCCTGGCTGGTCGACCCGCGGTGCACGTACTCGGCAGCCTCGGGCGCGATCGCGCCGACGGCCGACGTCAGCGCCTTGACCAGCCCGACGACCGGGTTCGCCGTCGCCCGTGACCCGCGCGCCAGCTCGACGACGTCGATCCGCGCCGTGTCTGCGGCCTCCGTGATCGCGTCCGCGGCTCCGGCCGGCACCGTCCCGAGCCGCGCCTGCGCTCTCGCGAGCGCAGCCTCGGCGTCGAGCATCGCGCGCAACCAGGCCTCGTCGCCGGTCGAAGCTTCGGCCGGCGTACCGGCCCGGACCGGGGACAGGAGTCCGGAATCGGGGTCGACGGTCATCGCGCCAGCATCGCACGCCTCCGACGTCGGCTGCCTTCCCGCAGCCGCGATCTGGCAGGCTCACCCGCCATGAGTAGCGCCACGTCCGATGAGGACACCGTTGGCTCCGAAGCCCGGGGCATCGCCGCCGAGCGCCTCACCTTCTTCTCGGATGCCGTCGTCGCCATCGCGATCACCCTGCTCGCGCTCGAGCTGCCGCTGCCGGAGGGCGCCACCAACGCCGAACTGCTGCGTTCACTCGGGCATCATCAATCCGAATACGTCTCCTTTCTGATCAGCTTCATCGTCATCGCCGTGCACTGGCGCGCCCACCACCGTCTGTTCCCCTTCGTCACCACCGTGCGCGGCGGGGCTCCTGCAACTCACAGATCCAGCGGCACCACCTCCACCGCGCGGACACCCCGCCGGAGCTCTTCGGCGAGGTCTGCCGCGGCCTCGGCGCGATGATCGCCGCCTTCGCCGTCTCGATCCCGGTCGCTTTCTTCACGCACTGGGCCTACGCGTGCTGGGTCGTTATTCCGTTCGCGGGCAACCTCCTCTTCCGGCTTCGCCGCCCGGCGGCGCGAGCCTGAGCCGTCATTCGCCGGTGGCGCCGTCGATCCGCTCGCGGACCAGGTCGGCCTGCCCGATGTGGCGCGCGTACTCGCCGATCATCCGCAGCATCAGCCACCGCAACGTGAACGGTTCGCCGGTGCTGATCCGCGTCCCCGTCTGCTCCAGCGAACTCGCCGCGACGATCTCCCGGGAACGCGCACATTCGGCGTGCCACAAGGAAAAAGCCTCGCCGACATCACCGTCCAGCGCCGTGAAGTCCTGCTCCGGGTCGTCGTCGGAGTAGTACAGGTTCGGGACGTCCTCACCCGCGAACTGGATCCGGAACCACCAGCGTTCGACACCGGTGAGGTGCCGCAGCAGGCCGTGCAGCGTCAACGTCGACGGTGGTACCGAGCGTTCGGATAATCGGCCGGGGTCCAGACCTTCGCACTTCAGCTCGAAGGTGCGCCGGTAGTAGTCGAGGCTTTCGGTCAGCGCCTGGCGCTCGTCGGCGATCGGCGTCGGGTCGATCCGGTCGCCGGTCAGCCGGCTCGGGGCGGCCACTGGGGCCGTGTGTTCGGTCATGTGCGGAGCGTGCCACAGGGGTCTGACAATTTCGGTTCGCGCGGGTGGCCGGGCAACGGTGGGAAACCCCAGTTCAGCCACGGTTCCGCGAACCCGGTAACGAATGGCGGGGTGCGGCGATCTGATCTTCGTCAGCTGCTGCGATCACCGTCCCCACCTGGTTGGAGCGGCACCCTCTCGTCCGGAATCAGGAGATCACGACCATGGAGCGAACCGGTCGAAGAACCGCCGTGCTGGCCGCGCTGACAGCAGCGGCCCTCTTCGCGGCCCCCGCCGTCGCGTCCGCGGCGCCCGCCCCCAGTTCGATCGACGTCAGCGACACGTCGGTCCGCGCCGGCGACACGTTCACGGTCACCGAGCAGCTGTACAACCCGACGGACTTCACCGTCACCGGCGCGAAAGCGGCGGTCTACACCAAGGAAAAGTCGATCACCGACCTGGTGGACCTGGTTTCCTGCGCCGGCACGATCGGCTGCGACCAGTACCTCAGCAGCTACCGCGGCGGCGTCGGCGACCTCGGCGCGGGCGAGAGCCGCACCGTGACGTTCACCCTCCGCGTGAAGGAAGACGTCACCGGCGGCCAGTTCACGCTGCAGCACCAGTTCGCCGGCGACAACTACGCGTTCGGCGTCGAAGACGGCCCCGCCATCACGATCACGGCCGCCCCCAAGGCCGACGTGAAGGTCGCGCTGACCGCTACCCCGCGAGTCGGCCTGGTCGCCCGCGTCGACTACGTGATCACGGTGTCGAACAGCGGCCCCGCCACCGCGACGGGCGTCCGTGTGACGGCCACCGCCGGCTCGGGTCGCTCGGTGACATCGGCGACCGGCTGCACCCGCTCGGGCGCGAACGTGAACTGCGCGATCGGCACCCTGGCCCCGGGCGCGTCGGCCACGGCGAAGTTCACCTCGGAGGGCGGCGTCTTCGCATGGGGCGCGTTCACGGCGACGGCCCAGCGAGCGGCGAGCGCCCCGGCCGACCCAGTCGCGGCGAACGACACGGCGTCGAAGAAGTGCACGGCCTACACCGGGCTGTTCGTGCAGTGCTGACGAGCTGACGACGCGCGGGGTCCAGCCGGGCCCCGCGCGTCGGAGCCACCGCAGGTGACGTCCGCGATCGGCGTCAGATCCAGACGTAGAAGCAGCCGGTGCGAAGGTGCACAGCAGTCGGCGACACGCAGCCGGACCCGGTGTGCAGGCGGGTGACAGCCCCCTGGCTAAACTTGGGGCGCGGGCCGTTAGCTCAATTGGTAGAGCTGCGGACTTTTAATCCGTAGGTTCTGGGTTCGAGCCCCAGGCGGCCCACTACGATCATGCGTATGACCTGCGCAAACAGTGTAATCTGTGATCTTTGCGCAGGCTGAGAAGTCCGTGTGGCCCGGTGTGAGTCCCCAGCCCGTGGGCTCGCGTGGCTGGAACGGTGTCCGGCTGAACTCAGCGTGTATGTGTAGCCGAAGTCTGAGCCGGCGCCAGTGTGATGTTTTCGTTGCTGTTGTTGGGAAATGCCGTCGTAGCGTGCAGGCGATCCGCGCCTCGGCGAAGTCACCTCGGCATATGTGCTCGCTGAGCGTGGTGTGTCCGTATGTGAGTCCCGGAGGTTGTTGACGGTGCCGGATCGGTGCACGGTTGAGCGCGACGTGAGCAACGGAGCCCAATCGGAGACCGCGGATGCTGCGCCGCAGCGCCGATCTGACACGTTTCCGCAGCTCAAGACGGTACTTTGCGCATCTCGGAACGCGACGAACCCGCAGATTTTCGGTCCTCAGGTTCAGATTTTTGTGGCAGCAGCTGGCCTGTGTAGGCATCGGGTGGCAGTGCCTGCCACGCGTCGGTTGTGGAGCGGGAGCCGGGCTCGGTGCACGCGTCCGGGTGACGCCGTGAACAGGGATGCGCCGATCCTCTCGGCGGCTTGGTGGCGGGTGCTGGGGTAGAGCGATATGTAGTAGTCGGCGGTGAAGGATATCGAAGCGTGTCCGAGCATCTCCTGGACGCTCTTGAGGTCGTTGCCGGCGGCCAGGGACAGCGAGGCTGCGCCGTGACGGAGATCGTGCAGCCGGATCGGCGGCAGCTGCGTGCGCCCGGTCAGCAGGTCCTCGAACTCGTGGGTGAACAAGTCACGTCGGCACGGCATCCCGGTCGGAATGGTGAACAGGTAGCGCTCGCCGCCTGGTCCTGCGGGGAGTGTGGCGCGGTTCGTGAGGTAGCGCCGCAGCAAGCCGATGGTGACATGATCAAGAGCGATCGTACGTGCGCTGTGAGGACTCTTGAGCTTCCCATCATCGTCTATCTGCTCACCTGGATCCGGCCTGGTGACGACGAACAGTTCGCGGTGTCGTAGATCCACGTCGACCTCGCGTAACGCGGCGGCTTCGCCGCGACGAAGACCGGTGACAGCCACGAGGTGGTAGTACAGGTAGCGCTTGTGTCCGGCGATGGCATTGAGGAACTCGATCGTCTGCTCTCGAGTCCACACGCATACCGGCCCCGGGCGCCATCCGGTTGCCCGCCATCGCGCGACCCGCTCGTCGGTCCACACGTACGGTCGTGGCCTCACCGCTTTCGGGAGATCAATTTCCCGGCCTCGCGCAGGGTTATGTGCAAGCAGTCCTTGACCCACCGCTGACGTCAGGGCGGAGCTCAACGTCGCGCGGATCCGCGCCACGGTCGATGGCCCCAGCCTCCCATAGTGGGACCCGACTCCGTCGACGATCGCAGTAAACGCCGTCTGCACATCGCTGTCGCTGAGCGTCACTAACGGTAGTGCACCCAGCTGGGGGGTCAGGTACGTGACGATATGCTGCTGGTAGGTCCGGCGTGTACTGGGACGTAGCGCGACGCTGCGGACCCAGTGTTCCAGCCAGTGACCGGTCGTCAGCCCGATGCTTTTGCTAGTCGCTGCGACCTGCTCCCGGGCGACCTTCGCGGCCTCCTCCGACGCGTAGCCACTCCGGCGCACTCGTGAACGAGACCCGTCCACCAGCTTGGGGCCCTCGACCGCGAACCACCACGACCCGTGCCCCTCCTCAGCCAAGCGGCGACAACGCGCACCCAGCTGCTTCCCTGTCGCCGGGCACCGGCACCCACATCGCTTGAAAACACCCTTCGACGCCATATCGCACCTCTCGATCAGTTTGGGTAGATCGAACTGTGAGCGCGCTCGATCCGGTCGGCAACCTGCGAATCGTCCGCGAGAGTCGGTCGAAGTCGGTTCCTGATCATGGACTACGGGACCGCCTTGCGTTCCCTGGAGCGGATGCGGTCGAGGCAATGGCACCGAGCGTGGCGGATTCGCTGGGAGTCGCTCAGGTTGATCCCTCGCCCGATAGGTTCTACTTCCTTGTACCGGATGACCTTCAGGAGCAGCATCGGCTCGATGCGATTCTCAGTGACGGCCGGTGGAACGTCTTGGTGTTGGCCGGCTACTCGGTTCCCGAGGTCCCAGTCCCCGGTATAGACCCATTCGCCACGGCGATGCGGGCCGGGATTCCTGCACTGCTGTGGCACCCGCACGCTTCGCCCGGCGAGATGCGCGATCTCGTGGGTGATCTCACCGTAGGCGATGGCGCGGCCAAGTTGCTTGCGCGTACCAGGGCGTTGACGTTTGAAGGGATTCGAGGGCGACGCCGGTCTCAGCGCCCTCACCAGGAATCTCGTTCTGCTGTGGGACGATCCGAACACGCTCCTGTCGCTGGGAGACAGCGGCGACGCCACCCTGGTGAGACAGCCCCCTTGGGAAGAGCGTCGTCAGGCGGACGCTGCCGAAGCGGGGTAGGTGGGCGAGCAGAGGTTCGCTTACACCTTGGCGGCAATCAGCCCGACGACTCCAGATCCGTCACCTCCGACGTCCGCTGCCGCCGGCGCGCAGCCGGGTGCGCAGCTGTACGCGTATGAGGTTGTGCAGGTCGAGGTTCGCGCGGTCCTCGTCGGCGATGTGTACGGCGAGGGCGTAACGCTGGGTTGGATACTGCTTCTTCTGTCTGTCAGTCCAGGGGCTCAGGTCGTGGCTGACGACGAGGAAGTAGTGCTCGTCATCAGAATCCCAGGCTTTGTGGTCGAAGTCGCGGCGGATCAGGGTGTTCGATGCGACGCGCGACGGTGGAGGGGCCAGTTGCGGTCGTAGCCGCCCTTTCGGGAGGTCGAGGCGTGTCACGGTGGGGTCGGCGTTGACTTGGCTCACGCTGGGCTGGAGCCGGTAGTGCCGTCCGACCTCGGCTTCGTCGAGGCCGCGGACGAGTTCGACGCTCATGGTGCCGGCGATGTATTCGCGGCGGCTGCGCCGCACCGGCGGGTCGAACGCCAAAGCGACGCGGAAGAGCCGCTTACTGGCGCCTTCGGCGAACTCGTAGGGGACCGGAACGCGGTGGATGACGACAGAGTTGGTGGTGATGGTCGCTTCGATCGTCAGGATGGCGTTCGCGCCGCCGGACTCGAGAATTCGCTCTGCGTCCGGCACGCCGTACCCGCAGGTCCGGAGAGGGTCGATGCCGGCGACCGCCGATTTTTCCGGAACTCGGGCAGAGAGGGCAAGCAGGGCACGCAGCAGGTTGGCGGAGGCGTCGGGGTAGCGGGTGGCGATGCGGGCGACTTCGTGTGCGACCGCCGGCGCCGCGTAGCTGGTGCCGTTGTCCACTCCGATGAACCGGGCGCCTTGCGGCGGGATCGCGGTGATCACGGATATGCCGGGGTCCCGGCGGCTGAGTTGGTTGAGTTGGTGGTCGTGGGCCCAGTTGCCGCCGTGGTGGACGAATTCCGGTTTGAGGGTGCCTGTCGCATTCTTCCCCCGCGTGGGACCGCTGCGAGTGAACGGGGACGGGCCGGCAGCCGGAGCAATGGCGATCATTGACGACGTGCTGGCGCCGCCGGGGACATCGCGGCGGGCCAGAGAGCCGACGGTGACCGCCAACGCCGCGTCAGCGGGTTCGGCGATGCCGGCGTCGGTGTCGACCAGGTAGCCCGGGTAGCCGTGGAGCCATCCCGAGGCGGGAACGTCGGTGTGGCGGTTGCCGGTACTGACCACGATGACGACGTCGAGTTCGCGGGCCAGTTCGTCGAGCGTGGTGGTCAGCTCCGAGGGCAGCAGTCCGTCAGCCGGCTCGTTGCGGTTGATCGAGATGGACACGACACGGACACCGTGCTCGTCAACGAGCCATCGGATGGCTTCGGCGATGGTGACGTGAGGCTGTCCGACGACAGTGTTGTTTCTGCCGTTGAACTCGAGTACACGGGCGTTGACGACCGGGCGTGGTGTCCGCGATGGGGGTGTCCGGCGGACAAGAAATTCCAGGTCACCCCACACGGCCATCCCCGCGACGCCGGTGCCGTGGTCGTCGGGACCGCCGTAGACATGGCCTGCAGGAAAGCCTTTGGAGGCGGTGACCGCACCGTGCAGGAGAGGGTTGGCGGTGACCGCGAGACCATCGACGATGCCGATCGGCTCGCCGTCAGGTGTCGGCAACGGCACCGTGATTGTGGCGGTGACCAGGTCAGCGAGGGTGACCTCCGGTCGCAGCGGAGGTCGCACGCGCTCCACCCACGGCTCGGCCAGCAGCCGATCAAGCAGTGCCCGGTCGGCACTCACACGGATGACTGTGGTTTGGGGACGCGGGTCGATCGCGACCACCCGGATGGCGCTGTCGTCGCGCGAAGCGGCGCGTACGAGGTTCTCGATCGCGGCTACTCGGGTTTGAGCGTCGGCGGGGCCGGGCGACGGCCACATCACCACATCGAGCAGCTCCCGGCGGTCAAAGGTCAGGGTGTCGAGTTCGCGGTCGTAGCGGTCGTCCGGGCCGTAGAGCGCGATGTCCTCGATCGTGTCCAGCAGGTCAGCCCAGCTTTGCGGATGGTCCCAGTCGATGGGGGTTGCCGGGTCGGTGCCGCCATATTCCCGCAGGACCTCACCCAGCCGGTTCCGTGACTCGCGGGTACTGAGTACCGCATAGGTCCAGCCGGCGCCTTCACCGAGTTCCGTCAGGCCCAAGCCGCGGAACGGCCCAGTCTTCAGCCGTGTGGCTCCCCGCAGCTTCAACACGATGCGGGTGTCCAGCTCTTCGACGTCGGCATCCGCTTCCATCTGGCCCAGTGCGGTCGTTTCGACGTCTCGCAGCTGACCTCGTAAGCCGGTGGCGTGGGCCCCCCGTTTGACTTCTCGATCTTCTGAAGGTCCCCCTCGTCGTCGGCGACTGCTCAAGGGCCGTCCGGGCGGCAGCGGCAGATGATCAGCCATAACCGCATTCTGCTACCAACTGCGCGCATAACGCGACAAAGTGAACGAATCGTAAAGAGAGCAGTGCTCACACCCACGGACGTGACAGCGTCCGTACCAGGGCTTCGCCCAGGTCGGAGGCGGTCACGACGTCGCGGCCGTCGAGGATGGCCAGCCGCAAAGCGTCATGTCCGGCCTGCTCCACCGCGGCATGAGGAAAGCGGTCCAGATCCTGCACCACGGGGTCCAGATCCGTACCCGGCTGCATGCGGCCGGCCAAGACGCGTTCAAGCAGGATGTGCCGCTGCTCGGCTGTCGGCAGGGGCACCTCGAGAACCTCGCTGAACCGGCGCCACAGGGCCGGGTCCAGGACCTGCTGGTGGTTGGTAGCGGCCACCAGCAGCGACGGGCCGGTGTACCGGTCGATCAGCTGCAGCACGGCGTTGACGACACGGCGCAGTTCGCCGTGGTCGGCCGGGTCGTCCCGCAGCTTGCCCAGGCTGTCGAACTCGTCGAACAGCATCACGTACGCACCGGAGTGCGCGAAGTCGAACACCCGGCTGAGGTTGCTGGCGGTTTCCCCAAGATAACTGGACACCACGCTCTCGGTCCGGACTGTGACGAGGGGCCAATCCAGCTGGCCGGCCAACGCGGCGGCGATGCTGGTCTTGCCGCACCCTGGCGGACCGTAGAGCAACAGAGATCGTCGGCGAGGAACTCCGGCGGCGTCCAGCAGCGGCCAGGCTGGCACCTCGTGTGTCAACTCCGCGAGACGCGCGCCCAGCGACGGAGAGAGCACCAGATCGTCGAGCATGCTGTCAGCCGAGAGCACATCAGCCAGCGGGAGGTCGGTGTCGCGATCGTGAGGGGGCTCCGGCAGCGGTGCGTCAGCGATGGGCATCTGCAGGCCGGAACCGCTGGCTAGCAAGCGGCGCAGGTCGCGGGCAAGCGCGACGTGGTGCTTGCTCTCTTCCTCGTCGATGATCGCTTGAGCGGCGCGACGGAACGCCAGGTCGTCCTTGTCGCGATACGCCGTAATCAGCGCTTTCAGATGTCGCCCCGCCACATCTCTACGGTAGCCCGCGTACGCAAGAGTGTCAAAGTAGTAGCGCTACAGTAGTAGCATGATCGTGTGCCGAATCGCGCCAGTCGCGAGACCAGCCGCTATCGCCTGCCGGCCGAGCGTCTGGCCGCGATCCTGAAGGCGGCCCGCCAGGACCTGGGCCTTAGCCAGCAGCAATTGGCTCAAGCTGCAGGGGTGGCGATCGGCACAGTCCGCGCGTTGGAGGGGCATCGCACCGTCGAACCGGGGTTCTTCACCGTGCTTGCGCTAGCGCAAGCTCTCCGGATCGATGCTGTGGATCTCATTGAGACGTCCGGCACGGCGTCGACTGAGGCGGCAGCTCGCACAGATTCATGAGGTTTCGGGCCCTCTTGGCCGGAGCCGGAAGCGTTCTGACAACACGCCAGCTAAGAGGCCGCGACCTCCGGTTAGGTGGCCTTCCAGATCGCGTGGTCGAGCTCCCTGGGCGGCCGGTCCAGCTCGGCGGCGCGTCGGCGAGCAGCCGCCGCGCGGCTGGGGACGTCGACCTGGTGGCCGACGTGGCGACTCAGCCAGTGAAGCACTTTCCGGTCCGGCTTCACCTGCTCGTTGGTGCCGGCCAGCATCCAGAGGTAGCCGAGCCGGACATCGTGCCCACCGTTGCCGGGACGGCTCGCAGCCGGCTCTCCACGGCGTCGGCTCGACCGTCGGTTCGTCGTCCCGGCGGAGGCGGTGCAGCCGGCTCGTCTGCCTGCGGCGAGGGGGGCAGCGTGCGCAGCACAGCGACCTCGCCGCAGGTGCAGACCGAGCTCGCGGCCGAGGGATTCCCGCGCGATTCCCCGCTTGCACTGGCCTAAACGTCCTGGCCACGCCAGCGCCCGGTTACAGGCTCTCACGCAGCCGAGCGCTGGTGGCGCCGCTGCGAGGACTGGCGATGCGCCATGATGTCCCTGTGACGCGCCGGCTGTCGCAGACTGTGCGCCGCCTGGTCGGACGGTGCGCACGTCCTCAAGCTGGACGTCCACCATTCAACGTCGAGTGAACGTCGTAAGGAGCCGCGTGAGCACTCTCGGTAGCTTTATCTGGTCGATCGCTGATCAGCTTCGGGGTCCCTACCGCCCCAACCAGTACGGCAACGTGGTCCTCCCGCTCACGATCCTGCGCCGCCTCGACTGCATCCTCGAGCCCGACCGCGAGACGGTACGCAAGCTGGCGGCGAAGTACGACAACCCGAACCGGCTCAGGATCGAGGTCAAGAAGGCGACCGGCCGGTCATTCTTCAACACCTCGAACTACTCCTTCGCCAACCTGCTGGCCGACGCCGACGGGCTGGCGGACAACCTGGCCGACTACATCGACCGGTTCTCACCCGACGTTGACGTGTTCGAGTACTTCGACTTCAAGAAGGAGATCCTCGCCCTTGAGAAGGCGGAACTGCTGCGCGAGGTCATCACGTCCTTCAAAGCCGTCGACCTGCATCCGGATGTCGTCTCCAACGCCGACATGGGCGATGCGTTCGAGTACATCATCCGCAAGTTCAACGAGGCCGCGAACGAGACCTCGGGTGACCACTACACGCCGCGGGACGCGATCCGGCTGCTGGTCGATCTGCTCTTCGCCGAGAAGGACGCCGACCTGACCGAGTCCGGCATCATCCGGACACTGTACGACCCCACTGCCGGCACCGGCGGCATGCTCGCCTTGGCCGAGGAACACCTCCTCCTGCAGAACCCTGACGCGAAACTGAGCTTGTTCGGCCAGGAGTACAACCCGCAGTCGTACGCGATTTGCAAGTCCGACTTGCTGGCCAAGGGCCATGACGCGACCAACATCGCCTTCGGCAACACGCTCACCGACGATGCGTTCAAGGGACGCCAGTTCGACTTCTGCATGTCCAACCCGCCGTACGGCGTCGACTGGAAGCAGTACGCCAAGGCGGTCACCAAAGAGAAGGAGTCGGCAGGTCCTTACGGACGGTTCGCTCCGGGCCTGCCGTCGACCTCGGACGGGCAGATGCTCTTCCTGCTCCACCTGGTTCACAAGATGCGGGCGCCGGAGGATGGCGGCGGCCGGGCCGGGATCGTGATGAACGGCTCGCCGCTCTTCAATGGTGGTGCTGAGTCCGGCCCCTCCAACATCCGCAAGTGGCTGCTGGAGAACGACCTGGTCGACGCGATTGTCGCACTGCCGACGAACATGTTCTTCAATACCGGCATTGCCACCTACATCTGGATCCTCGACAACGCCAAGCACCCCGACCGCAAGGGCCTGGTCCAGCTCATCGACGGCACCTCGTTCTGGACCAAGATGCGCAAGAACCTCGGCTCCAAGGGCCGCGAAATCAGCGACGCCGACCGTACCAAGGTTGTCAGCTTGTACGCTGACTTCACCGATGCCGACCCCGACTACTCCAAGATGCTGCGCAACGACGAGTTCGGCTACTGGACCATTACCGTCGAGCGCCCGCTGTTGGACGAGAACGAGATGCCGGTCGTCGACCGCAAAGGCAAGCCCAAGCCAGACACGAAGAAGCGCGGCACTGAGAACGTCCCGTTCACCTACGGCGGCTCGACCGCCGGTGTGGCTGGCAAGGTCGATGTTATCCAGGCGTACTTCGACGCCGAGGTAAAGCCGCACGTCCCCGGCGCCTGGATCGACTGGGCCAAGGCCAAGGCAGGCTACGAGATCCCCTTCACTCGCCACTTCTACAAGTACGTCCCGCCGCGTCCCCTCGCCGAGATCGATGCCGACCTGGAGAAGCAGGTCACCAAGATCCTCGACCTGCTGCGGGAGGTGGAGGGGTGAATACAGGTTTGAGGCCCGGCTGGCGCGAGACAACAGTACGTCGGGTGCTCCGTCCGCTCGACCGTCAGGCCCAACCCGGGCTTGGTGTGATCACCGCCTACCGAGACGGCATCGTGACACTGCGCTCCAACCGCCGCGAGGACGGCTACACCTTCTCCGACACTGAGAACGGCTACCAAGAGATCCGCCCCGGCGACCTGGTCTTCCACGCCCTCGACGGTTTCGCTGGCGCGGTCGGCGTCTCCGACAGTCATGGCAACGCCTCACCGGTTTACCACGTCTGCGAACCCGTGGCAGACGACGATCTCACTTACCTCGCGCGCCTGCTACGTCACCTTGGAACCTCCGGCTTCCTTACCGCCCAGGCGCCGAACGTCCGCGAGCGCAGCGTTGACTTCCGCAACTGGAGCACCTTCGCCCGCATACCCCTGGCACTGCCGCCTGCCGATGAGCAACGCGCCATCGCCGGCTACCTCGACCGGGAGACCGCCCGCATCGACACGCTCACCGAGGAGCAACAACGCCTGATCGAGCTGCTCCGCGAGCGGCGGCACTCGCTGGTCGATGGAGTCTTCGGCGTCCAGACGCCGAACTCACGACTCCAGAACGCTTGCGTCGATGTCGTCGACTGCCCACACACGACGCCGGAAGTCTCGGACGATAGCGAGTATGAGGCTGTCCGCACCGCCTCAGTGAGGGATGGAAAGTTTCGTCCTGGAAATGGGCTGCCAGTCGACCGAGCGACTTGGGAGAACCGGAACGCAGGAGGGGCTCCAGCGGTTGGCGACATTCTATTCACGCGTGAGGCGCCTGCTGGCGAGGCGTGCATGGTCCCTCACGATCGGGTCTGCTTGGGCCAGCGGATGGTGCTGTTGCGCATCGATGACACGGTATGCGTCGGCGAGTTCCTGCTCTGGCAGATCTACTCGGATCGCGTACAGGACCACTTCTTACTCTCGGCGAACGGCTCGACAGTGGCAAACGTTCGGCTGCCGGTCTTGCGCACAACACCGATCTGGCTGCCGGACCTCACAGAGCAACGTCGCATCGCCGCGTATCTCGACGAGCAGACTGCGAAGATCGACACGCTGATCGCCGAGACCGAGCGGTTCATCGAGCTCGCTCGTGAGCGGCGTGCTGTGCTGATCACGGCGGCGGTCACGGGGCAGATCGACGTACGGGAGATGGTGTGATGGCGGACCACCACGAGGACGTCTTCGAGACCGAGATCTGCGAGTACTTGGCCGCCCATGGGTGGCTGTACTCGGCGGACGACACCGGCTATGACCGGGAGCGGGCGCTCTTTCCCGAAGACCTGTTCGCGTGGCTGGAAGAGACCCAGCAGGCGGCGTACGGGAAGGCCGTGAGGGCGGCGGGGGCGCAGGCGAAGTTCCTCGACGTGCTGGCCACAGCTCTGGACAAGCCCCTGGAACACGGTGGCGGGACGCTGAACATCCTGCGCAACGGGGTGCAGTACATCGGCGGCGGCAGGTTGAAGATGGCGCAGTTCCGCCCCGAGACGAGCCTGAACGCAACCACCAACGAGCAGTACGCGGCGATGCGGGTGCGGGTGATGCGGCAGGTGCACTTCTCCACCGCTGACCAGCGCAGCATCGACCTGGTCTTCTTCGTCAACGGGCTTCCGGCCGCCACCGTTGAGCTGAAGACCGACTTCACACAGTCCGTCGATCAGGCGATCAACCAGTACCGCAAGAACCGGAACCCGCTGACCAACGGCCGGCCGGAGCCGCTGTTGTCGTTCGGGCACCGGGCGCTGGTGCACTTCGCGGTCTCCAACGACCTGGCCGCGATGACCACCCGGCTCGAGGGCGAGAAGACGCACTTCCTGCCATTCAACGTCGGCCATGAGGATGGTGCGGGGAACCCGCCGGGTACGGACGGGCGTTCAGCAACCGCGTACCTGTGGGAGCGGGTCTGGGACAAGCACGCTTGGCTCAACATCATCGGCCGACTCATGATCGTGGAGACCAAGGAAGAGTGGGACGTCGCGACCGGGACCTCGGTGCGGCGCACGAGCATGCTCTTCCCCCGGTTCCACCAGTGGGAGGCCGTGACGACCATCGTGGCCACGGTGCGTGAAGAAGGAGTGGGTCATCGCTACCTGATCGAACACTCGGCAGGCTCGGGTAAGACCAACACCATCGCCTGGACCGCGCACCGGCTGGCGCGGCTACACGTGAAGGACAAGAAGGTCTTCGACTCGGTGATCGTGGTCGTGGACCGCACCGTGCTCGACGGGCAGCTCCAGGAGGCGATCCGGCAGATCGATGGGTCGGGGAAGATCGTGACCACGATCAGTCCGGAGGACGTGCGCAAGGCGGGAGCCAAGTCGAAGTCCGGACTGCTGGCGACTGCGTTAAAGAACGGGGAGCTGATCATCGCTGTCACGGTGCAGACGTTCCCGTTCGCACTCGACGAGATCCGGGCCGACAAAGGTCTGAAGGGCAAGCGGTTCGGGGTGATCGCGGACGAGGCGCACTCCTCGCAGTCCGGGCAGATCTCGTCCAAGCTCAAGGCCGTGCTTACTGCTGAGGAGGTCAAGGAGATCGAGGAGGGCGGCTCGATCAATGTCGAGTCGATCTTGGCTTCGGAGATGACTGAGCGGGCCGAGTCGAAGAACATCTCCTACTTCGCGTTCACTGCGACGCCGAAGAACAAGACCCTGGAGCTCTTCGGCCGCAAGGGTCCTGACAATAAGCCGGTCGAGTTCCACCTCTACTCGATGCGGCAGGCGATCGAGGAGGGCTACATCCTCGACGTTCTCAAGGGCTATCAGTCCTACGACACCGCGCTGAAGATCGCCGGTCAGGCCGAGAGCGGCGACGGCGACGTGGTGGTGGACGAGGCCGCGGCGCGCAAAGGGTTGATGCGGTGGGTGAAGCTGCACCCGACCAACATCAGCCAGAAAGTGCAGATCATCGTCGAGCACTTCCACGTCAATGTCGCCCACCTGCTGGAGGGCAAGGCGAAGGCGATGGTCGTGACAGACTCTCGCAAGGCCGCGGTGAAATACAAGAAGGCGATCGACGCGTACATCGACAAGCGGGCCGCCAACGACCCCTCGTACAACTACCGCACCCTGGTCGCCTTCTCCGGCTCGGTGACGATGGCCGAGGACGAAGAGTGGGCTTCGGACTGGGGGCCGCAGCCGAGCAAGGACGACGAGTTCACCGAGGCCAACCTCAACCCGGGCGCCGGCTCGGACTTGGCCGTCGCCTTCAAGGGCGCAACGTACAAGATCATGCTGGTCGCCAACAAATATCAGACAGGGTTCGACCAGCCGCTGCTCTCGGCGATGTACGTCGACAAGAAGCTCTCCGGGGTCACCGCCGTGCAGACGCTGTCGCGGCTCAACCGCACCTATCGCACTGCGGGCGGAGAGCGCAAGCGCAAGACGTTCGTCATCGACTTCGTGAACAAGCCCGAGGACATCCGGGCGGCGTTCGAGCCGTACTTCACGAACGCCACCCTGGAGACCGAGACCGATCCGTACGTCGTCTTCCACCTCGCCACCAAGCTCGACCAGGCTGGTATCTATACGCCAGAGCAGGTGCGCGAGGTCGCCGAACTGTGGGTCACCCGGAAGGGCAACAACGCGCTCTCGGCTGCGATCAGCCCAGCCAAGAACGAGTTCGCCCGCCGCTACGCGGCTGCGATTGAGGCCGATGACAAGGTCACCCTCAACACTCTCGACTTGTTCCGCAAGGACGTCTCCACCCTTGTCCGGCTCTACGACTTCATGAGCCAGATCGTCGACTATGGCGACGCGTACATGGAGATGCTGTCGATCTTCCTGCGGCTCCTGGAGAAGGTCATCGCAGACTCGTCCTGGGCCGCAGAGGTCGATTTGTCCGATGTGGTCCTCGTCGGCGTCAAGCACAGCAAGGGAACCGCAGTCGACATCTCGCTGACCGGCGACGGCGAGCTCAAAGGCATCAGCGCTGCGGGCACCGGCGGCCGGAAGGAGCCGAAGTACGTCGCACTCCAGGTCGTCATCGACAAGATGAATGATCTTTTCGGTGCCGAGTCGTTCACGGGGTCGCAGGTCCGGGAGTTCGTGCAGGGCCTGGTGCAGCGGCTGCTCGCCCACCCGGACCTGATCAACCAGACCAAGGTGAACTCGAAGAAGCAATTCATGGAGTCGCAGGACTTCCAGGCTGCGGTCGTCGAGGCGGTGGTCGAGAATCAGGAGGCCCACAACACCATGGCGGACTACTTCTTCAGTGACGGACCTGGCGTCAACGCTGTCATCGTGGCACTCGCGGACGCCTTTTACGAAGCTGCGATCGATCAGCAGACGGATGTGTGAGCAGCCTGGGCGCCATGCCACGAACGGTGTTTCGGCATTCTCGATCAGTCTCGATAGCTTGCCGGCGGTCACCCGAAGGTGATGGCGAACGCACAGGTGGCGTGCCGCGCACACATAAGTTTTCAATCGGCCATCGCAGCGGTAGCGAGAGCGGCTCGTGCAGTTGGCGGCGGTCAGCGCCATTCCCGTCTTGCTCCGACAGGTATTGAAACAATTCCTCAGATCAGATGTCCGCGGCTGTCCTAAGCGTGGATGTCAGCCGCGGAACATGTTGATCTGCTGCCAGATGGTGTCGTGTGGTGCGTCGTGATCGTCGAGGTTGCCGAGGGACTCGACCGCTCCGGTCACGGCTGAAGCGCGGCTTCGTTGGTCAGGGTGCTGTTGCCAGTACGCCTGCGGGATCTTCAGCACAGCCGTGAGCAGGTCGCCGGGGTAGAAGTCGCCTTCGGCGAGTGGGTTCTGCTCCAGGTGGGTCAGCGCAATGGGGACCAGTACGTCGAGGCTCTCCTGCTGGAGCAGAAGTACACGGAGGTCTTCGACGTCCAAGGAGCCGATTGGCTTGTGGCGCAGCTCGTAGACGGTCCTGATCAGCCGCGTAGCGTCGGCTGGTGGGTTGCCCCAGTGGCGGTCTTCGATTTGCTCGAGAGAGAGCGATTCGTCGACGTCAGGACTGGTCCCCATGGCTCCTCGTGTCAGCTGTCGTGGTCGTGCGTGTGTCTGCTATCCGCGTGGCACCCACTGCTCACTGTAGTCGAGCAGTCGACTGGCCTCGGACAGCTCGGCCTCGACGGCAGGACGGTCTTCTGGCGACAGTCGCGAGTCGCTGAGCAGGCGTTTCAACCGGTTGATCTGGTTCGAGAGGCCGTTCTGGGCCTCCCTGACCTCGGTGACATGGTCCCAAGGTGTGCCATCACCCTTACGGGCGACGACTTCGCCGTTCAGTTCGCGCCGGGCTCCGTCGAGGTCCTTGTCGGTGAGATGTTCCTTGAGCCGGTCGGTCTTGGTGGGTTTGGTCGGGTTGGAACGCGGTTTGACGGGTTCGACGTGGTCGTCGGTCATGGCGTGTCGGGCGAGGTCGCCGACGGCGCCGACGGTCATCGTTCCGCCGACGGCGATGCCGGCGGCGGATACGACGTTGAGGGGCACACCGGCGATGGCGCCGATGCCGGTTGCGTCGAGGAGGAGGCCCGCGCCTTCGCCTGCTGAGCTGATCGTGGTCAGCGCTATTCCGCCGACCGCGGCGGCGGTGTCGACCGGATGGTTGAGCATGGCGTTGCCGAACGAGGCGAGACTGTTCGCGGCGTGGGTGCCGAGGTCGGCAAGGAAGTTGCCGGCGTCGTCGAGCCAGCTGGACTTTTGTGGTGCTACGTCCGCTTCGGTGTCGAGCATGCCTGCGATGGAGTTGCCGGCGTCGGACAGCTGCGCTCGGGCCCGGTTGAGCGTGCCCTGGGCTGCTTGCCGTCCGCTTTCACCTGGATCGGTGAACGGTGGCAGAGGCTGGTTGTTGGCCTGAGCCTCAGCTGCGGCGGCGTCGTGCCGGGTTTTGGCTTGTTGGGTGGCGGCTTGGGCGTTGTTCCACTGGGCGATGGCTTCGCCTGCTTGGGTTTGGGCCCAGCGGAGCGTGCGCGCGTAGTCGGTCAGCAGTGATCCGCCGCGGTGGAGGGCGTCGGCGGCGTCGAACCACTTGTTCGGCTCGTAGCTGAACTTGTCGTGGAACGCGCGTGCAGCGGGGCCTTCCCAGGCTCCGGTGTCGATGGCTTTGAGCCCGTCGGCCGCCTGGCCGGCGAGATCGCCGCGAGCGTTCAGCACGCGCGCGTTCTCCTCGATCGCTTCGGGTTTGCCGGGGACGAGGGCTGTCGGGTCGCTGGTGTCTCCGAGTTCAGCCATCGTCCACCGGCCCCTGGCCCGGGTCGGTGGTGAGTGAGCCGGCAGCGGCGGAGTCCGTCGCTCGGTACGCGGCGGCTGCCTTGGTGAGGACGTCGCCGATCGCGTCCGCGTCGTCGGTCAAGATGTCGAGACCGTCGCTCCAGCGGACACAGAAGTTCATCAGGGAGTTGTGGATACCGTCGTGTCCGTACAGGCCAGTATCACCGCACAGGTCGCGTAGCTCGAAGCTCGACTGGTCGGTCACGCTTCGCTTGATGCCGTTCGCGGCTTCCTCCACCTTGCCGACGTCGACATGGAACCCAGGGCCATCCACTACTGAAACCATCCCCCTCGAACACGTTCAGTACTCATCGAGTGTGGATGATTCGAATGCCGATGACAAGCGGCCGACCTGCCGTGAGCGCAGCTGGACGAACGGAGACATAACGGAGCCCAGACCTGCCGTCAAGGCACGTTACGATGAGCGCTGCAGACCTAAAACTGCTGGTAGAAGCCGTTGTCAACGCGACCACGATTGGATCGCTGCGGCGTCACGAGCAGGCTTTTAATCCGTAGGTTCTGGGTTCGAGCCCCAGGCGGCCCACTCAAACTCCCAGGTCAACGGCCTGGTGGTCACCATCGGCTCCAGCGTCGCCCGGGAGACCTTCCTACCGGACCGGGACGGTCGAGCTCACCTGAACGCAGCCCTCCGTCGAGTGACCCCGCAGCGCAGGACGCTCACTCGCGCCGAGCCAGCCGTCGCTGGGGCGCATCCGGGAATCCCGACCCCCGCCTTCCCGGTTCGTAGGATTCGCCGCGCAATTCGCGATGATCTCATTCGGTTTCCGGTTCGCAAGATTTCATGAATTCACCAGAACGCGCAGTAACCAAAGCAGGTGTCAACGCGATGGGACACAGAGACTGTTGCGATCCGCTCCACCAACCAGGATGCGACGGGGGCATCATGGACGAAAGGACACCGCGCTACCGGACGTTCGCCGATCTCACTCACGATCAACAGGACAACCTGCTCGCCGAGCTCTACGCGCGTGGGGCTTCGCTTGCCGAGCTGGCTCGTATGAGCGGGCTCAGCTACTCCTGGCTGCGGCGTCGGCTGCTCAAAGCCGGGGTGGAGCTGCGCTCGCGGGCGGCGCCGCGGGAATCTCCGGTTGCTCCCGGAATCCTCGCCGACGAGTACCGGGACGGGGCGAGCATCCTCGCCATCGCCGAGAAACACGGGCTTTACTACAAGCGTGTGCGGGAACTTTTGCTGCGTGAAGGGGTCGAGCTGCGACCGTCGACCCGCGCCAGGCCGGACGGCCGCTGAAATGTGCGGCGGGTCACAAAGCGGACCGTATTGAATTTCGCCGTTTGACCACTGTGCGCAAAGTCGACGTGCACGTGCACGCGCGTTCGAGTGGAAAAGCGGCTGAACCGCCGCGGTGTACGGGAACCGACGGTAGAACAGAAAGTTCGAGACCTACGGGGAGATCTCGGATGGACGACACACAGGAGCGGCCGCCGCCGGTTCAGATTCCGGCTCCGGTGGGGGGCTTCGTCAGCCGGGAAGCGGCCTTCGACCTCATGGATCGGACGTGGCAGCGCCGGGTGGACCGACCGCCCGTCGTGGTGCTGACCGGCATCGGTGGGGTCGGCAAGACGACCGTCGCCGTCCGGTGGCTCAGCGATCGCCGCGATCGGTTTCCTGGTGGCCTTCTCTACACCCGCCTGACCGAAGCCGGCGGGGATCCGGTGCCCGTCGGCGAGGTCCTGTTCGGCTTTCTCGTCGCGATCGGCGTCCCCGCCGACACGATCCCGCCGCGTTCCGCACAGCGTTCGGCCTTGTTCCGGGCCGCCATCGCGGGCCGGTTCGTCGGCATCCTGCTCGATGACGCCGTCTCCGCCGGGCAGGTGCGCGCGCTGCTGCCCGCCACCGCGTCGGCGATGGTCGTGGTGACCAGCCGGCGGCAGCTCAGCGGACTCGCAATGGACGGTGCCGAACTGCTCGACCTGCCGCCACTGACCCCGGACGACGCACGCCGGTTGCTCGGCGAGGTGGTCGGGCCCGAGCGGGTCGACGCGGAACCGGACGCGACCGGAACGATCATCGAGATCTGCGGCGGACTGCCACTCGCACTCGGCATCATCGGCGCCCGGTTGCGCGCCCGCCCGCTGCGGAGCATGGCCAGGGAAGCGAGCGCCTACGCGCGTCATCTCGGCGCGGGCTCCGGCGCACCCGACGACGTCCGAGAGGTGCAGGCGGTCTTCGACACGTCGTACGCCGCACTGCCCGATGGAGCCGCCCGGGTGTACCGCACATGCGGTCTGCACCCTGGCCCGGACGTCTCGCTCGACGCACTCACCGACGTTCTCGGCGAGCTCTTCGCGCACGTCGAAGACGCCGTCGACACGCTCGTGTCGGAGAACCTCCTCGCCGACGCCGCCGATGACCGGGTCGCCCAGCACGACCTGCTGCGCCGCGATGCCCGCCTGCGCGCGGAGCGGGAACTCGAACCCGCCGACCAGGCCGCCGTGGTTCGCGGGTTCACCCGGTGGTACCTCAATCGGGCCCAGGCGGCGGACGACCTGATCCACCCGCAGCGCCCTCGACTCGGCGTCACCCCGCCCGGCAGGCACCGGACAGCGTTCTCGGACCGGGCCGCCGCGGTGGCGTGGTGGCGGCGTGATCTCCGGTCGATCCGCGCGGTGGTCACCGAGGCCGACCGGCGGAACTGGGACGAAGAGCTTTGGCAGTTCTGCGAAGCGTCGTGGGGGTTCTTCCTGCACCACCGCGACTACGAGCCCTGGGTGGCGATGCACACCGCGGGGGTGGCCGCGGCCGAGCGGTGCGACGTCCCGCTGGTGGAGGCGAGACTGCGTTCGCAGCTCGGCTTCGCGTACGCCAAGCTGCGCCGGTTCGACGAAGCCGTCACCCAGAATTCGATCGCGTTGCGTCTCGGCGAGCAGCACGCGCACGGCCCCACCCAGGCGACCGCGCTCTCCCAGCTCGGGCGGGCCGTGCGCGGCCAGGGTGACCTCTTCGCCGCGCTCGGGTACTACCGGCGGGCCGCGCGGCTCCAGGAGGACCTCGGAATCCCCCGCGGAGTCGCGCTGTGCCGGCGCCGGTGCGGTGAGGTCCTGGCGAAGCTCGGCCGCGACGACGAGGCGATCGTCGAGCTGACCGCGGCGGCGAAGACCATGGCCGAGCTGGGGGATCCGATCCAGCACGTGCGGGCCACCACGGCCGTCGCGAGGCTGCGTTCGAGGCAAGGCCGGCGCGACGAAGCCCGGCTGGTCCTCCTGGGCGCCCTACGGATCATGCGCGACCTCGACTCGCCTTATTACACGGCCGAGGTGCTGGAGAGCCTCGCTGACGTCGAGTCGGACGCCGGACACAGCGAGGACGGCCGCCGTCACCGCGCCGAGGCACGCGAACTCCGGGTCCGGCTCGGAGACCCACAGGCCGGCGAACCGGCCACGGACCACGCAGGCACAGCCGCCGGGGAACGCGGCGAGCGCGGCGCCGGCGCCGATCGCCGATGACAACGCCCGTGACGCCGCCAGGACCGCGGCGGCGCCGTCACCGGATTGCCGGCACACCAGCAGGTCGCCGGCTTCCCACCAGGCGCGCGGCGCCTCCTCCGCGACGATCAGCACGTCGGCGCCGCGGCCCGGCCCGGACAGCCGCACGTGCCAGACACCGGGTTGCCGCGCGACGACGAGCGCGCCCCCGCTCGTCATGCGATGTCCCGAAGCGGGTTCGGCGACCGCACGAAGCGGGTGCTCGCGGCGCCGTCCGGCTCGGGCAAGTCGAGGAGTTCGTACATCGCGCGCCGCAGGACGGCCGCGGCCTGTCCAGGGCGGGAGGTGATCGCGGCCCGGACCACCCTGGCGAGACGATCACTCGCTCGCGAAGCGACTTCCTCCTGCGGCGCCAAAGCAACGTCGTACCGCAGTCCGGGAGCGTGGCGACGGACCAGATCCGCGATGCTGCCGGGCCGGATCGCCGAGCCGCCGTCCACCGCCAGGGTCACCGGACGGCCGAGCGCTGCCGCGTAGGCGGTGGTCGAGCCGTAGTCGCCGATCACCCAGTCGGAGGCCACCATGGTCGCCTGCCAGCCCTGGTCCGGCGGGATGAGCAGCAGGCCGTCGCGGAGGCAGTCCGCGAACCACGCGGTGACCTGGCGCCGTCCGTGCACGGTCCAGACGTTCGGGTGCAGCACGGCCGCGACGGCGTAGCGGCTGGGCGGCAACGCGTCCCGCAACGCGTGGCAGAGCCGGGGAAGCCGGCCGAACACCGAGTCGGCCGACCAAGTCGAACTGACCGTCACCAGCCGGCGCCCGGGATCGATGCCCAGCTGGTGCCGGTAGATCTCCCGCAACGCCACGCTTTCCAGCATCTCGTCCAGGCAGATGTCCCCGACCACCAGCGCGCGTGGCAGCGCCTCGGGACACGACCGGCGCAGCGCCGCGACCTCCGCGTCGGTCGCCAGCCCCAGGACGGCCGGCAGGATCCGCCCGCGATGGGTGAGCAGCTCCCGGTCGAGCCCGGTCGCCGGGAGCGTCGCCGCGCCGGCCTTGCGGCTGAACCGCCCTGACTTGACGGTCCCCGCGCCGTGCGCGAGCAGCAGGATCGGGCCGTGCAGTTCGTCGAGGTGCCGGTGGCTGGCCGCGAGCACCAGGTCGAAACGGTGTTGCAGGGCCTGGTGCCAGGGCAGGACCAGCCCGTGCTGTGCTCGGACGAACTCCTCGACGCCGTGCCAGCCGTCGCCGGTGTGCGGCACGGTGAACATCGTCTGCACGCGGTGATCCGCCTCCAGCAGCGGCAGCGCGTCGAGCAGCCGGGTGCCCGCCGTCATGGTGGGCACGACCACCACCGCGTTCCGGCATCCCGATCTGGTGACCCGGCGATCGGCATCCAGGCCGATCGGCCCACGAATCCACCTGTCCATGTTCGCGCACCCTCCCGTATTCGTCGCGACCATGCGGCCAGCGTGCAACGGCCGTTCGACAAGGCGCTTGCGCACGTTGGACAAAAAACTGACAACCGATCGACAGGTCGTTTCCGGTGCTCGTCGTTATCCGGTTGTCATAGTGTTTCCGGTCGGTGGGTGCAAAACTCGTCAGGAGGAGCGGGCGACCGTGCCACCTCTGCGGGGGAGGGGACGCAGAATGGAGATCACGTTCGGAATTCTCGGGCAAACAACGATGCGTGTGCACGGGAATCTGAGCGTGCGGTGGACCCATCGGCGCGAACGCAACGTCGTCGCCGCGTTGCTGACCCAGCCGGGGCGGCGGATGTCGATCGAAACCCTGGTGAACTGGGCTTGGAACGACGACGAAGTACGGCCGCGCGCCCCGCGAGGTGCGCTCTACAAGTGCGTCGCCCGGCTCCGCCAGGCGCTCGACCAAGCCGGGGCGCCCGCGAAGATCGTCGCGATCAGCGGCGGCTACCAGCTCGAGATCGCTCCCGAGCTGATCGATTTCCACGCATTCCGCTCGGCGATGCGTCGGGCCCACGAACTGAGCGACCAGGACGAGCACCGGGAAGCGTGCGAAGCGGCACGCGCCGCGCTGACGTTGTGGCGTGACGAACCGCTCGCCGGTATTACGTCGGAACCGGCGAGGAATTGGCGGACTTCCGTCACCGCGAATCACTGGATTCCCGCCAACACGTTCCTGCTCTCGGAACTGCTCATCGCCGGACGGCCGGACGAGGCACTGATTCTGCTCGACGAACTGAGCCGCGAATGCGCCAATGAACTCTGGTTCGCGAAGCTGCGTTTGCAGGCGTTGACCGCCGTCGGCCGTTACGCGGCGCGCAACGAGTACTACCTCGACATGTACCGGTACTTCCACAAGGCCGGGGACGACCAGGCCGCCGAGGACCTCCGTGCGCTGCAGGACCACCTGCGTGCGCCGGAACCCCTTCCCGCGGAGCCGGACCCGGGCCCGGTGGACCGGCCGTACGCGCCGCCGTCGCCGTTGCGCGAGCTGCCGCGCGACGTGGCCGGCTTCACCGGCCGCGCCGACGTCCTCTCGGACCTCGACGCCGCGGTGACGCCGCCCGGCGAGGCCTTCGTCCCGACCGTCGTGGCGGTGACGGGCCCGCCGGGTGTCGGCAAGACCAGCACCGTCGTGCACTGGGCCAGGAAGGCGGCATCGCGGTTCCCCGGCGGTGCGATGCTGATCGACTTGCACGGGGTCGGTTCCGTACCGCGGGTCGAGCCCGCCGACGCGGTCGGCGTGCTGCTGTCGGCCTTGAACTACCCCGTCGACCAGATCGTCGGCGCGGCCGGGCGGGCCGCGCGGTTGCGCAGTCTCCTGAGCGAGCGGCCGATGCTGGTCGTGCTCGACAACGCCGAAGACACCGCGCACATCGAGCCCCTGGTCGGCGTCCTGTCCGACTGCGCGGTGATCGTCACCGCGCGCCGGCGGCTCAAGGCGCTCGTCCGGCGGCACCAGTGCCCGACGCTCACCCTCGACCCGCTTTCCGGCGAACTGTCGGCCGAGTTGCTCCGCCGGCGGCTGGGTGACCGTTCGCTGCGGGAACCGGACGCGGTCGCGAGTCTCGCGTCGCTGTGCAACGGGCTGCCCCTGGCCTTGACCATCGTCGCCGAACGGGCGGCCAGCCGGGCGGGCAGCCGGCTGCAGACCATCGTCGAGCAGGTCCGGGACCCGGCCACGCTGCTGACGATCAGTGACGACGGCGACGGCGAAGAGACGAACCTGTACTTGGCGTTCTCCTGGTCGTACCAGTGTCTCGAGCCGGCCGCGCAGCAGGCTTTCCGGGTGTTCGGCCTGCATCCGGGCCCCGAGGCCGGCGTCGAGGTGCTGGCGTCGGCGGCCGGTGTCCCGGTGGCGGAGGGCCGGCGGGCACTGGACCTGCTCGTCGCGGCCCACCTCGTCCAGCAACCGGGCGACGGCGACCGGTACCGCATCCACGACCTGTTCCACCACTTCGCCCGGGCGCTGAACACGCCGGGTACGCCGGTGGACGGGCCGCGCCGGCGGCTGGTCTCCTACTACCTGCATACCGCCCACAACGCGCACCGGATCGTCCACCCGCACGGGCTGGGACCGAAGATGCCGCCGGTCGAGCCGGGGTGCCGGCCGGACCGGTTCACCGATCCGCTCGCCGCGATGCGCTGGTGCCTGCGCGAGCGGACGAACCTCACCGCGATGGTCCGCTACGCCGCCGACCACGGCCTCCACGAGTTCGCGTGGCGGTTCCCGCACGTCACCGGCGGCATCCTGAACCGCTTCGGGTACTTCGACGACATCATCGCCGGTCTGACCGTCGCCGTCCGGTCCGCCGCCGCGGCGGGGGACGACCTCGCCCGCATGGCGTGCCTCAACGACCTCGGCTACCTCCACCTGCTCGCCGGGCACGACGCGGTCGCGGAGACCCACCTGCGGCAGGCCCTCGACCTCGCCACGGCGCGGGACGTCCCGCTCGCCGTGCTCACGGCGAAGCTCAACATGGGGCACCGGCACCGGCACGCGGGGCGGCTCGACCAAGCGGCGGCGCTGTACGAAGAATGCGCCGTCGCCGCCCACGAAATCGGGGACGAGGAGCGGCAGGCGAAAGCCGCGCACAATCTGGCCAAGACCGTGGCCGAGCTCGACCAGCCGTATCGCGCGCTCGAGCACCTGCGGCAGGCGCTGCGGCTGCGAAGGGGAATGGGCGATGCGTCGGCGCTGGCCGAAACGCACACCGAACTCGTCGGCGTCCACACCGACCTCGGCGAGTTCGATTCGGCGCACGCGCACTGCCGGGCGGCGATTCCGCTGCTGGAAAAGGTGCGCGATCTGTCGGCGGTCATGCGACTGCACACCGCACGGGCCGACCTCGCGCTGGCCGAAGGCCGATTCGACGACGCCTTGCGGTTCGCGAGGGAAGCGGTGGTCTTCGCCGAGCGGTCACATGCGGCAACCGGCGAAGCCCGCGCGCTGACCGCTCTCGGAACCGTCCTGGCCCGACGCGGTGACCTGGAGCCGGCGCGAATCGCCTGGGAGCGGGCCGCCGGGCTGTACCGTGACCGGGAACGCCACCGCCGCGCCGAGCGGGTCGAACGGCTCCTGGCCGAGCTCGGCGTCGCGCCCGACGTCCCGGACGTCCGGATGAGTGACGAGGACACGGTTTCCCTGCCCTCGCCGCCCCGCTATCACTCTTCATAGCCCACTAGAGAGTGAATCACCGAACGTTCGTACACTCTCACCATGCGTCTCTCTGGGCAAACGTGCAGGTGCTGGCCACCAGCGGCTGGTTCATCGCAGCGAATGCCTTTTACGGACACGGCTGTAGGTAACACTACGTCAACAAAAGGCTTGCGGCGAGGCGTCCGCTTGCCCTAATCTTCGCGCCAACGCAGCGCGACACTCGGGATTCTCTTTGTAGGGCCGCGCCGAATTATTTCTGTTGCTTGCAATTCGGAAGGAAGTAGATGTTCTCCCTGTTCTGGTTCTGGTGTTAGTGCGCTGGAGGCGCCCGGCTTGGCCGGGCGCCTCCAGCTCTCGGTTACGGTGACCGAAGCATCGACTTCAGGCCACAGGTGGTGAACATGGACGCGACCAGGCGGCTCATCGTCCTCCGGCACGCCAAGTCGGACTGGTCCGACAACCTTCCCGACCACGAACGCCCACTCGCTCCCCGCGGGCTCCGCGACGCGCCCAACCTGGGCCGCTGGCTCGGCGACCACGGCTACGTCCCCGATCACGTCGTCTGCTCCACCGCCCGCCGCACCAGGGAAACCTGGGAGCACGTCAGTGGCGCGCTGCCGGGGGAACCTCCCGTCGAGTACGACGAAGACCTCTACGGCGCCGGTCCCGAGGAATTCCTGGAAGCCGCGCGACGGATTCCCGGCGACGTCACCACCCTCGCCCTCGTCGGGCACGAGCCCGGGGTCAGCGAACTGACCCTGCACCTCGCCGGTTACGGGGAGGACACCCGGCTGGTCCAGGCCAAGTTCCCGACCGGCGCCGCGGCTGTGCTCGTCACCACCGACACCTGGGCGGACCTCGCCACCGCGCGGCTCGAAGCCTTCTTCCGTCCCCGCGACTGAACCCGCCAGGGCATTGCCCCCGCTGAGTTCACATGCGTACCCTCCATTCACTCACAGGGTTGACGTTCATATTTGTGAATGGAGCGGACATGATCTTCCGCCACACCGTCGTGGCTGCGCTCGCCGTGGCCGGGCTCGTCACCTCCGCGGCCGCGCCCACCGAGGCCGCTCCCGCGGCGAACGGCTGCAGCGTCCCGGTCATCGGGCCGATCTGCGCTCCGAACACCACCGTCCTCGACGGCGGCCGGCTGCTGCGGACCAAGTTCGCCGCGCTCGTCGGCGAACGGACGGCCAAGACCGCCTTGGACCACCTGCTCGCCGCCGCGAAAACCGACCTCACGACCGGGCCCTGGAGCGTCACCACCAAGAAACAGGTCCCGCCCAGCGGGGACAAGCACGACTACCTCAGCCTCGCGCCCTACTGGTGGCCGACCACCACGCCGACCGCCGAAAACCCGTGGGGCTGCCCCTTCGTCCAGAAGGACGGGCAGCGCAACCCGATCGTCGACGAGATCACCGACCACGCCTACCGCGGCGACGCCTTCGCCGCGATCTACCGCCTCGCGCTGGCCTGGTACTACACCGGGGACACGCGCTACGCCCAGCGCGCGGCCCTCGACCTGCGCACGTGGTTCCTCGACGCGGCCACGAAGATGAACCCGAACATGAACTACGCGCAGGGCATCCCGTGCAAGGTCGACGGCCGCGGCATCGGCATCATCGAATTCTCCTACACGCTGACCCAGGTCGTCGACGCCACCGCGATCCTCGCGACCGGTGCGCCCGGCTGGAGCAAGACCGACCAGGCCGGCATGACCGGCTGGTACTCACAGTTCCTGAACTGGTTGCGCACCAGCAAGAACGGCACCGACGAAGCCAAGGCGCAGAACAACCACGGCAGCTTCTACGACATGCTCGCCGCCTCGCTCGCCCTCGGTACCGGGCAGCGTGACCTGGCGAAGACGATCGTCCAGGACGCCGGCCCGAACCGCATCGCGCCGCAGGTCGACGCCGACGGCTACCAGCCGGCGGAAGCGAGCCGGACGCGCAGCTGGCACTACTCCAACTTCAACCTCGTCGCGCTGACGCGGCTCGCGCAGATCGGCAAGCACGTCGGCGTCGACCTGTGGCACTACACCGCACCCAGCGGCGCGACGCTGTTCAAGGCCGTCGACTTCCTGGTGCCGGGCGCGACGACGGGACAGTGGCCGTACCCCGAACTGGACTTCCGGCCGTACGCCGCGCTGGACGTGCTGCACGCGGCAGCCGACGCCGGTGACAAAACCGCGCGGGCCGCTTTGTCGCGCGTGCCCGTCCAGCCCGGCGGCGACCTCTACCCGGTCCGGCCCGCCGCGGAACAGCTCGACGACATTTCGACGTCCTGAAGAAAGGGCCCGGCCTGGACCGGCCGGGCCCTTTCCGGGAATCAGACGCCGGCCACCTGGGAAATCCAGCTGCGATAACGCGTGATGTTCGTGTACGCCGTGTTGTTCGACCGGTCGCTGGTCGACGCGACGCCGACCTGACGCCCGGACGCGAACATCGGGCCGCCCGAGTCGCCGCCGGCCGTGATGCCGTCGACGCGGTTCGCGCACACCGCCGTGCCGCCCGTGTAGTCGCTGCAGCTGATCGAGTTGACCCGGACCGTCGCGACCTTCAGGTACCGCGACTGGCAGTTGATCTCGGAGCCGCACTGGCTGGTCGCGCCCCAGCCGTAGACCGAGACGTTCTGGCCGACCGCGACGTTCCCGACGCTGCCGAGCGGTGAGTAGGTGGCGCTCACCGACGTCGTGAGCCGGACGATCGCCAGGTCGGCGGCACCCGGGTACTTGGTGATGGTCGAGCCGGTGGCCATCGTCCCGCCGCTGGACTGGTCGAGGCTGCCGATCCGGAACGTGTACGTCCCGGCGCTGCTGACGCAGTGCTTCGCGGTCAGGATGTACTGCGGCGCGATGATCGTCGCGGTGCAGTTCTGCTGGCCGTTCACGAACAGCCGGGCCGCCCAGGGGCCGCTCGAGGCGGTGCTGCCACCGATGATCGACGGCTGGGCCTGCGGGGTGGTCTGGGCGGTCGCCGGGCCGCCGAGGCCGACGACGGCCAGCGCGGTACTCGCGGCCAGCAGCACGAACTTGCCGAATTTCACGCTCACTCCTTTTCGTGCGGAGAACCCGCACGGGAAAGCCGGTGGGGACCGAACGAGAAGAGTGTCCGAGTTTTCGGGGAATGTCCGGAACCGACGAAAGTCCGGTGGCGTCCGTATTTATTTCGCCGAGTGGACTACGTGCAGTTCCCGTACTGTTCCGCGCTCAACCCACGGGTGGAGGGCCATTTCAATCCGGAGCTTGAGGACTCCGGCGTCGCGCCGCCCTAGCGTTGCCGGCGGGAACCGGAGGGGGAGCCATGACGGCGAAGACCGAGCGGATCGCGTTGGGGACGGTGCTGGTCGTCGCGGCGGCGTTGTGGGGATGGGCGCTGAACAGGCCGTTGCAGCCTTACTACGCCGCCGCAGTGCACTCGATGTCCCACGACGTCGCGGCGTTCTTCTTCGCGGGGTTCGACCCGGCGGGGGTCGTCACGGTCGACAAGCCGCCCCTCGCGTTCTGGACCCAGACGCTCGGCGTGGCGGTGTTCGGCTTCCACACCTGGGCGATCGCGCTGGTCCAGGTCGTCGAAGGCGTGGCCGCCGTGTTCGTGCTGCACCTGGTGGTGCGCCGCTGGGCCGGCCCCCGCACCGCCCTGCTCGCCTCGGCGCTCTTCGCGCTGACGCCGATCACCGCGGCCATCAACCGCGACAACTTGCCGGACACCTTGCTGGTGCTCCTGCTGCTGCTCGCCGCCTACTGCGTCACCCGCGCGATCGAGGATGACGCGCGGTGGCTGGTGTGGGCCGGCGTGTTCGTCGGACTGGGTTTCCTCACGAAGATGCTCGCCGCGTGGATCGTGCTGCCGGGCCTGGCCATGGCGTACTTCGTCGCGGCGCCCGGCTCGCGCGGCCGGCGTCTCGCCTGGATCGGCGTCGGCGGCGGCGTGACGCTCGTCGTGTCGCTGGCCTGGCCCGTCGTCGTCACGCTGTGGCCGGGTGCGAAGCCGTTCGTCGGCAGCACCACTGACGGCTCGGTCTGGCAGCTGGCCTTCGGCTACAACGGCGTGACGCGGCTGGTCGGCGGGTCGACCGGGATCGGCGGCGGCTACGGCGCCGCGGTCGGCGCGGCACTCGGCGGCGGCGAAGGTCCGCTGCGGCTGTTCGACGCCGAGGTCGGCGGGCAGATCGCCTGGCTGCTGCCGCTCGCGCTGGTGTCCCTGGTCGTCGCGGCTTGCCGCGCCCGCGGCGCCGCGCCGGGCACGAGGGCGGGCTGGGTGCTGTGGGGCGGCTGGCTCGTCGCCGGCGCCGCGGTCTTCTCGTTCACCGGCGGCATCTTCCACGCGTACTACACCGCCGAGCTCGCGCCGGCGATCGCGTCGCTCGCGGCCGCCGGGCTCGTCACGGCTTGGCGGTGGCAGCGTTCGCCGGGGCCGGTCCGGTTCGTGCTGCCGGCCGCGGTCGCGGGGACGGCGCTGCTCGCGTTCCTCCTCCTCAGCCGGACGCCGGGCTGGCTGCCGTGGCTGCGGTACACCGTGCTCGCGCTGGCGGTGCTCGCCGTCGTCGCGGCGCTCCTGCGGGCTCCGCGCGCCGTCGTCGTCACCGGGCTGGCCGCCGTCGTCGCCGGTCCCGCGGCCTTCGTCGTCGACACCGCCTTGCGGCCGGTCAGCGTGCTGGAGACGGCCGACCCCGGTGCCGGGCCGCCGTCGACGGACGCGGTGCGCACCGTGGTCGGCATCGACACCGGCGCCGGTGCCGAGGCCGGGTACGTCCGGTTCATCGACGACGCGTACCGGCTCAGCCCTGGTCAGCGCGAGGTGCTCGCGTATGCGCAGGCCCAGGCGCCGGGGAGCGTTCTCGCCGTCGAGGGCGGGACGTACGGCGCGGACCCGTTCCTGCTGAACACGGACGCGCGCGTGGCGCCGCTGGGCGGGTACATCGGCTTCGATCCGGCGCCGTCCGCTGCCGACCTGCCGCGCTGGGTGTCGGCCGGGAAGCTCCGGTTCGTGCTGCTGCCGCACGTGTTCCTCGAGATCGGCCGCGGCGCCGCGAAACCCGTGGTGGCGGACGCGGGCGAGCTGACCCGGCGCATCGGGTGGGAGGCGACGCACTGCCGTCCGGTGCCGCCCGCGCGGATCGGCCCGGACGCCGTGTCCGCCGGGGTGCTGTTCGACTGCGGCGTCAGGCCGTGACCTTCGCCGGCGCGCTGCGGCGCAGCCAGTACAGGCCGATGACCGGCAGGACCAGCGGGATGAACAGGTAGCCCTCGCCGTAGACCGACCAGACGGTCGGGTGCCGGAACGCGGCCGCGTCGACCAGGCTCAGCGTGCCGATGGTCAGCACGCCCAGCAGCTCGATCGAGCACGCGGTGAGTGCCACGCGCCACCAGCCGTCGCCGCGCCGGGCCAGCGCGATCGTCGCGACGATGTACACGACCGCGGCGAACGCCGAGAGCAGGTACGCGAGCGGTGCCTCGTGGAACTTCGTGCTGATCTGGACGCCGGCCCGCGACGTCGCGGCCAGCGCGAAGATCGCGTACACGGCGACGAGCACCCGCCCGGGGCCGGTGGCCGTCCTACGCTGTTGCTCCACTCCACACCTCGTTCAGTCGCAGCACCATCACCGGGATGGCGATGCAGGCGATGCCGAGCACCGCCGTGCTCGACCGGCTCCGCTCGGCCAGGGCCCAGGCGGCGCCGACCGGCAGCACGACCAGGCTGCCGATCAGGTAGGCCAGGTAGGTCGCCAGGCTGCCCGGGCGGTCGCCGCCGACGAGCAGCACGATCCCGATCACCAGCTGGACGACCAGCAGGACCTCGACGATCGCGATCCCGATCAGGAGCGGTTTGTCCGGCAGCCGGTTGCGGGCCGACTGGACGAAGCTCCACAGCGCGACGAGCGTGGCCGCCACGGCGACCGTCACGGCGAATCCGAAGATCACCCGTTCCTCCTTCCGGTCCGCCGGCCGCCAACTTACTCCGTGGTACCGGTGGGTCCGTCCGCCGAGGTACCGCGGGCGTGGCCTGGGCCACCCGGTCCGCTCCACAGTGGACAATCCCGCTCAACGAGATATACGTGCACCGGGTTAATTGATCACGAGAAGACCTTGATGGCATTGTGCCAATTCGGCGGTTTATTCCGTGTTATCCTCGTGTGGACCTGGGGGAATGTTGGAGAAAGCTTCGTGTTACACCCCGACAGAGTGGTTGGCCATCGGCCAAGAATCACGCTGGGTTCGACTACCGACAGGTAAGTGCCCTTTTTGCCTACCTCGGATAGCCCAGTTGAACCCCCGGGTTGGCGGATAGGCGAGAGGCCGTCCGGCATGGGGGAATATTCCTCGTCCCCGGAGCCGAGTTACCCGGGGGGAACCCGGAGGGGAATCTTCGATGGACCTGCGCTACGAAGCATTTTGCTTCGCCGACCCGTTGTTCTACGACGAACAACTGGAAATCGGTGCGCCGGTCGACGATTTTTCCCAGGCGCTGCCGACGCCGGCCACCGGCTGGGTCGCCGCCGACCGCGGCATCTGGCGGTCGCTGAGCCCCGAGGGTCGCCAACTTCCCGGCCAAGGCTGGAAAATCCACGTTTCCGCCGGTCTGGACAATGCGCGGCGCGTGCTCGTGCAGGTGCACGAGTACTGTGTCGAGCACCGGATCGCCTACAAGCACCTCCGCTCGCTGATGATCCTGCTCGCCCGGAATTCGAAATACGCCCCCCGTGACGGCAGTGCCAAGCTCATCACCATTTACCCGGTTGACGAAGACGAGCTGGGGCGTGTTCTCGAAGATCTGGCGGTCCGGCTCGAAGGTGAGCACGGCGCTTATATCCTGAGCGACCTCAGATACGGCGACGGCCCACTCTACGTCCGTTACGGCGGATTCGCCGAACAGTGGGTCGAACACGAGGGCAACCGCGTCCTGGCGATCCGCAAGCCGGACGGACGGCTCGTGCCCGACAAGCGCGAACCGACGTTCTCCGTCCCCGACTGGGTGAAGATTCCGGCCTGTCTGCAGAGCAGCATCGCTGCGCGTAGAAGCGGCGACCCGGACCAGTTCCCCTACCGGGTGACGCGCTCCCTGCACTTCTCGAACGGTGGCGGCGTCTACCTCGCCGACCCCAAGGCGGGCGGCGACGAGGTCGTCCTCAAGGAAGCCCGTCCGCACGCCGGCCTGGACCGTGCGCAGATCGACGCCGTCGCACGGCTGCGCCGCGAGCACGAGGTGCTCGACGCGCTGGCCGGCGTCCCCGGCGTGCCCCGTGCCTTCGAGCACTTCACCGTCTGGGAACACCACTACCTCGCCATGGAGTACATGCCCGGCACGTCGCTCGGCAACTGGCTGGCCCGCAACTACCCGCTGACCAGGCGTGACACGACCGAAGCCGACCTCACCGCCTACGCCGCCCGCGCCTTGGCCGTGCTCGCGAAGGTCGAGGAGACGATCGAGGAGATCCACGCTCGCGGTTTCGTCTTCGGAGACCTGCACGCGCTGAACATCCTGATCGACGAGGACGACGAGAGCCGGGTCTCGCTGATCGACTTCGAGATGGCGGCGACCCTCGAGTCCGGTTCCCGGCCCGCGCTCGGCGCACCGGGTTTCCGCGCACCGGCCGACCGGACCGGCTTCGAGATCGACGAGCACGCCCTCGCGGCGTTGCGGCTGTGGATCTTCCTGCCGCTGTCCGCGTTGCTGGAGCTCGCGCCGGCGAAGCTGCGCGGCATCGCCGACTTCGTCGAGCGCCGGTTCGGCCTCCCCGAGGGCTACGCCGACGCCGCGGTCGCGGTGCTGGCTTCGCGTGACGAAACCGCGGAGCCGGCACCGGTTCACACGGAGCTCGACCAGGAGAAACCGGACTGGCCGCTGGTCCGCAAGCAGATCGCTGAGGCGATCCTGGCCAGCGCGACTCCCGAGCGCCAGGACCGGCTGTTCCCCGGCGACATCGAGCAGTTTCGCTTCGGCGGCGCCTGTTTCGGTGTCGGTGCCGCGGGCGTGCTGCACGCTCTCGACGTCGCCGGCGTCGGCCGGTTCCCCGAGCACGAGCGCTGGCTGATCGATGCGGTCCGCCGTGAGCCGCCGACCCGGCCCGGGTTCTACGACGGCAGTTACGGCATCGCGTACGTGCTGGAGAACCTCGGTCACCACGACGAGGCGAGCCGGCTGCTCGCGTCGTCGGCGCGACTCGTCGAGCAGACCACCGACCACGCGCTCGAGGGCGGACTGGCCGGGATCGGGCTGACGCAGCTGCACTTCGCCGCCGCCCGGCAGGACAACGAATTCGGCCGGCAGGCGCTCTCCACCGCCGTCCGGCTGGCCGAGGCGCTCGAGACCGCGGCCCCGCCCGGGAAGTTCGCCCGCGCGGGCCTGCTGTCCGGCTGGTCCGGTCCGGCGCTGCTGTTCATCCGCCTCTTCGAAGGCACCGGCGAACCCGCGTGGCTGGCGTTCGCCGACCAGGCGCTGCGCCGTGACCTCGAAGAATGCGTGCTCGCCGACGACGCGTCCTTGCAGGTCCGCGACGGTGCCACCCGCACCCTTCCGTACGCCGCCATCGGCAGTGCCGGAATCCTCGTGGTCGCCGAGCAGCTGGCTCGGCACCGCCCGGACGCGGTCGCCTGCGAGAGCCTCCCCGAGCTGCGTCAGTCGTGCCGCGGCGAGTTCGTGATCCACCCCGGCCTGCTCTACGGCCGGCTCGGGCTCGCGGTCGCCCTCGGCATGGGTGCCGAACCCGAGCAACGCGTCCGCGAAGCGATCGACCTGCACCTGGCCCGGCTGGCCTGGTACGCCGTGCCGTTCCGCGGCGGCCTCGCCTTCCCCGGCAACCAGCTGCTGCGGCTGTCGATGGACGTCACCACCGGCAGCGCGGGAATCCTCCTCGCGCTCGCCGCCCTCCTGGACGGCAAGGAGGTGCTGCCCTTCCTGGGCAGCACGCCGTCCCCCCACACCTCCGGTCGCTGAAGACCGGCGGAAACGAAGAAACCGATGAAAGGAACACCATGGAACTCGTTCTGGAGCTGCAGGCCCTGGAGACCCCCGAGGTGCTCAACGGTGGTCACGGTGGCGGGGGCGGCGCGCCGTCGAACCTGAGCCTGCTGGCCTCCTGCACCAACAGCACCCTCTCGCTGCTGACCTGCCACTGACCTGGCAAGTCCGTCGGCAAGTAGTGCCTAGGTGAACGGTGCGGGAGCGGCACAGGCCAAGTGCGCCGCTCCCGCACGTTCATTGTGGCCCCGGTACCGCCCCGGTGGTACCTCGTCCGAAGGAGTGAGATGCGCGGCTCCGCCGATCGGCTCCTGGTCCGGGTAGCCGGCCTCGACCGTCCGCGACTCGCCGCCATCGTCGTCACCGCCCTGGTCGCCACCGTGGCCGGGCTGCTCCTTCCGGGCGCGCTCGCGGCCGCGGTCGACGCCGTGGTCGCGGGCCGCCCGAGCTGGCCTGAAGTCTCGTGGCTGTTGTTCGTGGGTGGCGCGGAAATCGCGGCCGACGTCGTCGGCGGGATCCTGACCACCCGCGTGACGGCGACGGCGTCCGCGTGGTTGCGCCGCACCCTTTCCGACAAGCTCTTCACGCTCGGCGCCCGGTCGCGTTTCGCCGAGGGCGACGCGATCAGCCGCCTCACCGGCGACTGCGTCGGCGCCGGCGGCATCGTGACGATCGTCGTCCAGTGCGGCTCGATGCTGGTCATCTCGACCGGCGCCGTGGTGCTGCTCGCCGTGCAGGACTGGCGGCTGGCGCTCGTCTTCCTCGGCAGCATCCCGTTCGCGCTGCTGCTCGCCCGCAGCCACCTCAAGCACACCGCCGACGACGTCCTCGCCTACCAGCAGGTTTCCGGCGAGCTCGCCGCCCGGATGGTCGACGCGGTCGCCGGCCTCCGCACGATCGCGGCGTCCGGCACAGCCGACCGCGAAGCCGAGCGCGTGCTGCGCCCCCTGCCGAAGCTGGGTCTGGCGGGGCTCGGCATCTGGCGCACCCAGGCCCGGATGGTCTGGCGCGCCGGCCTGCTGACGCCGGCGGTCGAGATCTCCGTGCTGGCCGCGGCCGGCTTCGGCGTCCTCGCGGGCCGGCTCAGCGTCGGCGACGTCGTGGGCACGCTCGGCTACGTCGCGCTCGGCCTGGGCCTGGTCACCCAGATCCCGCTGCTCACCATGCTGTCCCGGGCGCGCGGCTGCGCCGAACGGCTCGTCGAGGTTCTCGACGAGCCCGAACTCGTGCCCGGAAAGCTCCCGCTGCTACCCGGCGACGGCACCGTCGAACTTCGCCACATCGGCGTGACGGGCGCACTGGCGGAGATCGACCTGCGCATCGACGGCGGTACCGTCCTCGCGGTCGTCGGCCGGTCGGGCGCGGGCAAGTCCGCGCTGGCCGGCGTGCTCGGCGGACTGATCACGCCCGACGAAGGCCAGGTCCTCCTCGACGGCCGCCCGATCGAGCGCCTCCGCCGCGAGGAGCTGCGCGCGGTCGTCGGCTACGCCTTCGAACGGCCGGCACTGCTCGGCGCGACGGTCGCCGACGCGGTCGGCTACGGCACCTGGGCCGGCGAGTCCGCCGTCCGCACCGCGTGCCGGACCGCGCAGGTCGACGAGGTCGTCGTCCGCCTGCCCGACGGCTACCGCACGCCGTTGGCCGAGACGCCGCTTTCGGGCGGCGAAGCCCAGCGCCTCGGCTTGGCCCGTGCGATCGTGCACAACCCGCGCATCCTGATCTTCGACGACGCCACGGCCAGCCTCGACACGGTCACCGAGGCCGCGGTCGAGCGCGCCTTGGCCGACGCGCTGCCGGGCCGCACCCGCGTCGTCGTGACCCATCGCGCGGGCACCGCTGCCCGCGCCGACCTGGTGGTCTGGCTCGAGGAGGGCCGGATCCGCGCGGTGGCCCCGCACGCCGCCCTCTGGCAGGAGCCCGGCTACCGCGGTGTTTTCACGGAGGACGACGAGTGAGCCTGCACCGGTTGTACTGGTCCGCGCTCGCCGGGCAGTGGCGTGGCGGTGCGGTGCTGCTCGTGTGTTCACTGCTCGAAGGCGTACCTGCTTTCTTCTCGGGACGGCTCGTCGAGCTGTCCGTGGACCGTGGGTTTTCGGTCGGCGACCCGGCGGCCGGCCTCGGCTGGCTGACGTTGTTCGGGCTCGCCGCCGTGCTCGGCGCGTTCGGCTCGCGGATGGTGTGGCACCAGCTCGGCAAGGTGGTCGAGCCGCTGCGCGACGCCCTGGTGACCGCGGTCGTCCGTGGTGTGCTGCACGACGAGTCCCCGCCGCGCAACCAGCCGGACTCCAGCGGCGTCGCCCGGATCACCCAGCACGTCGAAGTGGTCCGCGACGCGACCGCCGGCCTGTTGGTGCAGGCCCGCGGCATGCTGGTGACGACGGCGTCCGCGCTCGCCGGCCTCGTGACGGTCGCCGGCGCGCTGGTGGTTCCGGTCGCGGTGCCGGTGGTCGTGTCGTTGGTCGTCTTCGCCTGTCTCCTTCCCTCTCTGGCTCGCCGCCAGCGCGCGCTTGCGCTGGCCGACGAGCACACGGCTGCGACGGCCGGCGCCTCCCTGGCCGGCATGCGCGACATCGTGGCCTGCGGTGCCGAGCCGATCGCCGCACTGGCGATGTATGACGCGGTCGACGAGCAGGCGACGGCCGCGATCCGCGTGGCGCGGTCGAGTGCCCTCCGAGCCCTGGTGATCTCGCTTGGCGGGTTCATCCCGTTGTTGCTCGCGCTGGCGTTGGCGCCGGGCCTGGTGGCCCGCGGCGAACTGACCGCGGGCGCGGCACTCGGCGCGCTCGTCTACCTGGCCACGACGATGCAGCCGGCCCTCCGCGGTCTCGCCGCCACGGCAGGCACCGTCGTCTTACGCCTGCTGGTCGCACTCCGCAGGCTGGCGGAGACGGCCGAGCTGCCCGCCGTACCCGACGGCACCGCGACTCCGCGCGGCACCGACGTCCAGGTTCGTGCCCTGACGTTCGGCTGGGGCGCGACGGCCGAACCCGTGGTCCGCGGACTGGACCTGGACCTGCGGCCGGGGGAGCACCTCGCCGTCGTCGGACCGAGTGGCATCGGCAAGTCGACATTGGCCGGCTTGCTGACCGGGATGCTGACGCCACAGGAAGGCCGGGTCCTGCTGGGCGGCGTCCCGGTCAGGGACGTGCCCACGGCGCTCCGCCACGAGCTGGTGGCGCTGATCCCGCAAGAGGCGTACGTCTTCGCGGGAACTGTGCGGGACAACGTCGGCCTGTTCGCGTCGTCAGCCTCGGACGACACACTGCTGGCCGCCGTGGACGCGGTAGGCGCGGGCGCGTTGCTTCGGCGCCTGGGCGGTCTCCACGCCGAGATCGGTCACGGCGGCGAAGGCATCTCCGCGGGCGAAGCGCAGTTGCTCGCGCTGGCCAGGGTCTACGCCAGTTCGGCGGAATTCGTGATCCTCGATGAAGCCACCTCCCATCTCGACCCGGTGTCGGAAGCCCGTGCGGAGCGGGCCTTCGCCGCGCGGGGTGGTGTTCTGGTAGTGATCGCGCACCGGCTTTCGTCGGCGTTGCGCGCGGATCGCGTCGTCGTCATGGACGGCCGCGAGACCGCTCTGGGCCGCCACACCGACCTGTTGGCCAGGTCGGCGCGGTACGCCGAACTCATGCAGGCCTGGGCGACACCGGTGGCTGGGGAAGCAGCCACCGGTGCCGAGCCGACCGCGGGTGCAGGCAGCCAACCGGCCGGTACCGGGGGCTCGCCGCCTGCGTGCAGTGGCGCGGCCGTTGGCGGGGCGCCTGCCGGCAACGGCCGCGCGACCACTGCGAATCCGCCAGTGGGCACAGGGTCTGCGGTCGCCGCCGGGGCGCCTGCCGGCGACGAAGCCGCAGCTACTGCTGGTCCAACTTCGGATGTGGGGTCCGCCGCGGGCACGCCTGCCGGCAACGGAGCCACGAGCGGGCTGCCTTCTCACAGCGGTGCCACCGGATCGACGCCTAGGCCGCCATCCGTGTCGCGAGCCGCTCGAGTGAGCTGACTTCCCGTCCATTGTGGACGTATCTCTGGGGACTTCCAGATTATCGCGGCCGAACGGCCGGGGAACCCCTCGTCGCGAATCTGTGGACAACTCGCCGATCTTTTCCCCGCCTGTGGACAACTCGGGCCGTCGGACCGGTTCTGTCGGTGCCGTCGTGCATGATCGGAAACACGGGAAGAACCCGGCCCGGAACCGGCACCGTCAGAGAGGAGGTGAACCGCCGGCGGTCGACGTCATCCGGGTTGCAGTGCTTCCAATGCCTCACGCAGCTTGCCGGCGAGCGGTGCCGGCCGGCGGGACTCGCGGTCCACAAAGACGTGCACGAAGTGCCCTTCCGCGACCAGGGACTCGTCGGCGGCGTACATGCCGATCTCGTAGCGCACGCTGGACTTCCCGAGGTGCGCCACGCGCAAACCCACCCGCAACGTCCCAGGAAAGGAAACCGATGAGTGATAGCCGCAGTGCGACTCGACGCACAGCCCGATCACCTCCCCGGCTTCGATGTCGAGGCCGCCCTGCTCGATCAGCCAGGTGTTGATCACGGTGTCCATCAGGGAGTAGTGCACCACGTTGTTGACGTGCCCGTAGACGTCGTTGTCCTTCCAGCGCAACGGAACCGTCTGCCAGTGCGGGTACCCGTTCACCACAGTGACACCGACTCGCGCAGGATGCCGGAAAGGTCATCCGTGGACGCCTCACGGGGTGCGGTCGCCAGCAGCCGCTGCTGCTTCAGCGTTCCCTCGACCAGGGAGTCCACATCGGACTCCGTGTAGCCGACGGCACCGATGCCGTCCGGGATGCCGATCTGCCGCATCAGGTCGATCAGCACTGCGGGCAGGTGGTCGGCGAAGTCACCCGGCCACTCGAAGTCGGGCGCCAGCAGGCGCGCGACGCGCAGGTGGCGGTCCGGCGCGGCGTCGAAGGTGAAGCGGAACGCGGCGGGCGCGGTCAGCGACACGGCCATGCCGTGCGGGACCATGGGTTCTTCGCCCGGGTAGCCGTCCGGGTGGAAATCCCTGACCTGGCCGGCGATCGGGTACGCGTTGGCGTGCGGGATGTGCACGCCGGCGTTGCCGAACCCGAGCCCGGCGAACGTCGCGGCCAGGGCCATGGCTTCGCGCGCCTTGAGGTCGTCGCCGTCGCGGACGGCGGCGGGGAGGGCCCACGACAGCAGTCGCAGTGACTGCTCGGCGAACATGTCGGCCAGCGGGTTCGCGCCGCAATACGGCACACGCTGCTCCGGGCGCTTGCGCTCGAACTCGGTGTACGGCTTCGCGGTGTAGCTCTCGGCGGCGTGGCAGAGGATGTCCATGCCGCTGGCCGCGGTCACGCCGGCGGGCTGGCTGATGGTGAGCCGGGGGTCGACGACGGCGAGGGTCGGGCGCAGCCGCAGGTGGCTGATCCCGCTCTTGACGCGCAGGGACAGCACGTCGAGCACGCAGACCGTGGTGCTCTCCGAGCCGGTGCCGGTGGTCGTGGGAACGGCGACCAGCGGCTTCAGCGGGCGGTCCGGCGCGCGGCCGCCGCCGACCGGGGCGTTGACGTAGTCCATCAGCTCGCCGTCGTTGCTGGTGAGCAGGTTCGCCGCCTTGGCGGTATCGATGGCCGACCCGCCGCCCACGGCGACGAAGGCGTCGTACGGACCGGTTCCGCGGGCGAAGTCAACCGCCTTCTGCATGCTGACATCGGTGGGTTCGACGTGTACGCCGTCGAAGACCTCGGCTTCGATGCCGTAGCCCGCGATCCCGTCGGCGATGCGGCGCGGCCAGCCGGTCGCGGCGACCTGTGGATCCGTCACGACGAGCACGCGGTGCACGCCGTACTGGGTCAGGTCGTAGCCGATCTCGTCGCTCGAGCCGGTGCCGTACTTCAACGCCGGTGCGCCATAAGTAAAAACGGTTTCATGTTCGGTCGCGGCCAAGACTGCGGTCCTCGCTCCCTTGATCGGCTAGCAGTCGGTCAAAGCGGACATTCAGCCCATCCTTACCGGGTTTCGGCGAAGATCACTTGACTGCACTGAACGGTGCCCGCCTAAGCTCTCCTCATTAGATACCAACTGGGAGCGACCGTCGCCCAGACGGCCGTGCGGATCCTGACCGAGGCACGGGTCCGCCGCGTGTACGCGGTGGTCGGCGAGTCCTTCCTGGAACTGCTCGACGCCCTGCAGCGCGAGCGGGAGATCACGCTGGTCTCGGCGCGCCACGACGCGGGTGCGGCCTTCATGGCGGAGGCGGAGGGCAAGCTCACCGAGCGGCCCGCCGTGCTGCTCGCCAGCCGGGGGCCGAGTGCGGCGAGCCTGGCGATCGGCGTCCAGACGGCGTACCAAGACGAGACGCCGATGGTCGTGTTGCTGGAGACGCCGGCGACGGAGCCGGTGCCGTCGTCGTCCGGGGAGCTGCCGACGTCGGACCTGACGGCGATGTTCGAGTCGATCGCCAAGTCGACGCTGCGGGTGACCGACCCGGACAGCCTGCCCAGCCTGCTCGCGCACGCGCTGACGACGTCGCAGGAAGGACGTCCGGGGCCGGTCGTGCTCGGGGTGCCCTGCGACATCTGGGGCATGCCCTACGACGCGGCGAAGCCGATGGCGCGGGTCCGGCCGCCGGCTTCCGGCACGCTGGGCCGTTCGGCTGACGCCGTGGCGCAACTGGTGGACGAGGCCAAGTACCCCGTGGTCATCGTCGGCGGTCGGGCCCGGTCCGCGCGTGACGAGCTGATCGCGGTCGCCGACGAGCTCGCGCTGCCCGTCTACAACGCCTTCCGGCGACAGGACGCCTTCCCGGAGAACCACGCTCGGTACGCCGGCCACCTCGGGCTCGGCATCCCGGCGCGGCAGCTGGACGCCCTGGAACGGGCCGATCTGGTCCTCGCTCTCGGCACCCAGCTCGACGAGGTCACCACCCAGGCCTACCGCTACCCGACGGCTCAACAGACGCTGATCCTGGTCGGCACCGGCATCGACGTCAGCTCGCGGCGGCGTGGGCTGACCTTCCGCGTCGACTCCGAGGTCGAGCCGTTCCTGCGGGAGCTGCGCGAGGTGGCGTCGCCGCGGACGCGGCGGGCTTCGGCGGCGAACGCGGCCGTCCACACCTTCATGACCCCGCCCGACACGAGCGGCAACACCCGGGTGCACCCGGTGGACGTCGTCCGCGCGCTGCGGAAGCTGGCGCCCGAGGACACCATCGTGACCAGCGACGCCGGCAACTTCGCGCAGTTCATGCACCGGTACTGGTGCTTCACCGCGCCGCGCAGCCAGCTCGGCCCGAGCAACGCCGCGATGGGCTACGCCGTTCCGGCCGCTGTGGCGGCGAAACTGGCCGAGCCGAGGCGGACCGTGGTAGCCATGGTGGGGGACGCCGGGACGCTGATGACCGGCCAGGAGATCGAAACGGCCGTGCGGTACCGGGCGCCGGTGATGGTCGTCGTCTTCCAAAATGGCGTCCACGGCGCGCTCGCCATGCATCAAGCCCGCACACACGGCAGGCTGTCCGGTGTCTCCATCCCGCTGACGGACTTCGCGTCCTGGGCGCGTGGGCTCGGCGCGGCCGGGTACACGGTGGACGATCGTGAGGAGCTCGAACCGATCATCGCCAGCGCACTGGTGCGGCAGCGCCCGTGCGTCATCGATGTGCGCACAGACCCGGACGTGGTGACCCCGGACGTGCGGCTTTCGGCCCTGCTCGGGCAAGCGCGTCCGCAACCGCCCGCCCAGTAAGGGTTTGCTCGGTTTCGCTTCGGAAAACGCCGGGTAAGTTCTGTGGTAGCACGGCGGCGGCTCAGGTAATCTGGCCTTGTTCCGGTGGTGGTTCGCCGCTGAACCTTCCCGGCCGGGTCCCGGCGGGAAACAACCGGTTTCTGTCGGTGCCGCATGGCACCATCACGGTCATGACCCGCGCCGAAGCGGGCAGGGAACGAGGGGAGTTTCGACGTGACCGATCACCAGCGCACATCCGAAGCAGCGCGTAAGTCCTCGGGCGTCGTACCGGTGCTGTTCAGCGCCAGCGCGGAGGCCCACGACGACGCCGTCGTCGCCGCCGAGCGCGACACGACCTGGCGGTCGCCGTTCAGCTCGGAGGGGTTGCGCCCGGCGAGTGGCGAATAGCTCACCCTGTCCGGGTGACGACGGGTTGTCCGCCCTGCTCAAGGTGTGCTTTACTGCCCATGGTCTCGATTTTTGTGTTCGTGTTGAGTCACGCTCGCAGATATCAGCGGGCGTAGTGTCTCCTCGCCGAGGAAGCAAACCGTCCCCGTGTTGACCCGGGGCGCCGAAGTGGCTTCCCGTTTTTGTGGTTGCATATGGAGATTTTGATGACTCAGGGCACTGTGAAGTGGTTCAACTCCGAGAAGGGGTTCGGCTTCATCACCCCCGACAACGGTGGCGGCGACGTCTTCGTTCACTACAGCGAGATCCAGGGTAACGGCTTCAAGAGCCTCGAGGAGAACGCTCGCGTCGAGTTCGAGATCGGCCAGGGCCAGAAGGGCCCGCAGGCCACGTCGGTCACCGTGATCTGACTTTGATCTTGGGAAAGGGCCGTCACCCGTTCGGGGTGACGGCCCTTTTCGTATGCTGCGCACCATGATCGAGCACGGTTACGCCGTCTCCGGGATGAGCTGCGGGCACTGCGCGCAGTCGGTCACCGAAGAACTCACCGGTCTGCCGGGAGTGACCGAAGTGGACGTCGACGTCGCGACCGGCCGTGTGGTCGTTCGCGCCGAAGGTCCGCTGGTGGAGGACGATGTGCGGGCCGCGGTCGAGGAAGCCGGCTTCTCCTACGAGGGCACGGCGAACCTCGTCTCGTAGTTCTTCGCCGGGGGTTGACCTCGGTTCGTTCTTCTCCGCCGGGGTGATATCCAGGTTGGACAGTCCACTGGAGATCGGAGCCGGTGTGATCTTCGGCTCAGACCGTCAGCGGCCGCCGACGTGACACGCGCGCCGCGGACCGGCCGCGGCTGCGCGGCGGAATGACCAGGCGGCGAGCCTGGCTGGGCAGTGGAGCAACGGCCGCGCGATCCGTCGGCACAGCGCTCGGAGGCAAGTGGTAGCCGGCTTGATGCGGCTAGTACGGCACGCGACGCGGAGGGCACGCCTGCTCGATTCGGCTCGCGCAGTACTCGGGCGCAGTGGGCTCACCTGATCGCTCCGGTCGGCGCAGCGCATGGCGCGCCCACCTCGATCCGGCCGGCACTACCGAGCGGCCGAGCCACCGAGCGACCAAGGTCGCGCCGCCGAGCCACCGAGCCACCGAGCCACCGAGCGGCCGGCGGCCGAGCCACCGAGCGGCCAGCGGCCGAGCCACCGAGCGGCCGAGCGACCAGCCACCGAGCGGCCGAGCGACCAGCCACCGAGCGGCCAAGCGACCAAGGTCGAGCGACCAAAGCCGAGCGGACCGGCAAGCTCCTGTGAACACTGCAACGCCCTGCAACCCTTCCCTTTCGGGCCGCTACGGAGTCTTCTGTTCTCCGGTGCGGTGACAGGAGGTCAGGTTGGGCGAGACGGTGGCGGGGATCGTCGCGAATCCGGCTTCGGGGCGGGACATCCGCCGGCTGGTTGCGCAGGCTTCCGTGTTCCCCACCGCGGAAAAGGCGAACATGGTCCAGCGGCTGCTGGCCGCCTTCGCGGTTACCGGCCTTGATCGGGCCCTGGTCTCCACTGATCTCGGGGGCATTTCCGCCGCTGTGCTCAAAGCTCTCGGGCGCGGGGGGACCTGGCCGACCGTCGACTTCTGTGCCGACGATCCCATCACCGGGACCGCCGCCGATACGACCAATGCCGTGCGCCGGATGGTCGAGGCCGGGGCTGGGGTCATTGTCGTGCTCGGTGGGGATGGCACCGCTCGCGTTGCCGCCGCCGCCTGCGAAGACGTTCCGATCCTCGCCCTCTCCACCGGGACCAACAACGCCTTCCCGCAGATGCGGGAGGCGACCGTCGCCGGGTTGGCGGCCGGGCTGATCGCCTCCGGGCAGGTCGATCCCGATCTCGTCACGCACCGCGTCAGCGTGCTCGAAGTCGTCACCAAGGCTCGCCGGGAGATCGCGCTCGTCGATGTCTGTGTCTCGTCGAGCCGGCACATCGGGGCTCGGGCGCTGTGGGATCCCGCCTCGCTCACCGAGCTCTACTGCACCTTCGCCGAACCCGACGGCATCGGCCTCTCCAGCGTCCCGGGGCAGCTCTGCCCGAGCCCGCGATCCAGCCCGGACGGCGTCGCGCTGCAGCTCGGGCCCGTCGACGAGACGCCCTACGTCGTGCACGCGCCCATCGCGCCCGGGCTCGTGCGGCCCGTCGGGGTGCGGGGGTGGGGCGTGCTCAAACCCGGGATGCGCGTCGAGCTGGCCGCGTCCGGTGGCGTCATCGCTCTGGACGGCGAGCGCGAACTCGAGCTCAAGACGGGCGAAAGCGCGTTCGTCGAGCTCAAGCCGGACGGGCCGTGGGTCGTGGACGTCCGGGCGGTGATGGCGGAAGCGGCACGGAAAGGGCTGTTGCGCACGGAAACCGAACTGGGGAAGGAGCGTCGAAGATGACGGACACCCTGCGGGAGGCGTATCGCGTGATGCGCACCATCCGAGCGTTCGAAGAGCGGGTGCACGACGAGTTCGCGACGGGCGAAATCCCCGGGTTCGTGCACCTCTACGCCGGTGAGGAAGCGTCCGCCGCAGGGGTCTGCGCCCACCTCGACGACCGTGACGCCATCGCCAGCACCCACCGCGGCCACGGCCACGGCATCGCCAAGGGCGTCGACGTCAAAGCCATGATGGCCGAGATCTTCGGTCGCAAGACAGGATCCTGTCACGGCAAGGGTGGCTCGATGCACATCGCCGACCTTTCGAAGGGGATGCTCGGCGCCAGCGGCATCGTCGGCGGCGGCCCGCCGCTCATCTGCGGCACCGCCCTCGCCGCCAAGCAGCAGCACACCGGCGGCGTCGGCGTCGCCTTCTTCGGCGACGGCGCCGGCAACCAGGGGGCGACGCTCGAGGCGCTGAACCTCGCGTCGGTCTGGGACCTCCCAGCCCTCTTCGTCGCCGAGAACAACAGCTACGCCGAAGCGACGTCGAGCACCTGGTCCGTCGCCTCGGACAACATCGCCGACCGCGCCGCCGGGTTCGGCGTGCCGGGCGTGATCATCGACGGGTTCGACTTCTTCGCCGTCCACGAAGCCGCGGGGGAGGCCATCGAACGCGCCCGCGGCGGCGGTGGCCCGACGCTCATCGAGGTCAAGTTCAGCCGCTGCTTCGGGCCCTTCGGGGGCGACCAGCAGACCTACCGGGCCGGCGAAGCCGCCGACGCGCGCGAGAACCTCGACTGCCTCAAGCGGTTCCGGGAACGCGTCACCGACAACGGTGAGCTGCCCGGACAGGTCCTCGACGACATCGACGCCGAAGTCGCGAAGCTCATCGAAGACGCCGTCGCCGAGGCGAAGGCCGCGCCGAAACCCGCGAAGGAAGACCTCGAGACCGACGTCTACGTGTCCTACTGAGGAGCGCACGGCATGGCCAGGACGATCAGCTACCGCGAGGCGATCACCGAGGCGCTCAGCCAGGAGATGGAGCGCGACGAGTCGGTCATCGTCATGGGGGAGGAGAACGCCGGCGGCCCGGGCGGCGTCCTCGGCGTCACGAAGGGGCTCTTCCCCAAGTTCCCCGGCCGCGTCCTCGACACGCCGATCTCCGAGTCCGCTTTCGTCGGCGCGGCGATCGGCGCCGCGACGCGCGGGCAGCGGCCGGTCGCGGAACTGATGTTCATCGACTTCATGGGCGTCGGCTTCGACCAGATCTTCAACCAGGCGGCCAAGTTCCGGTACATGTTCGGCGGCAAGGCCCGGACGCCCGTGGTGATCCGGACGATGTACGGCGCCGGGCTGCGGGCCGCCGCGCAGCATTCGCAGTGCCTGTACCCGATCTTCACGCACATCCCGGGCCTGAAGGTCGTCGTGCCGTCGAGCCCGTACGAGGCGAAAGGCCTGCTCATCCAGGCCATCCGCGACGACGACCCGGTGATCTTCTGCGAGCACAAGGCCCTCTACGACACCAGCGGCGACGTTCCCGAGGACAGCTACACGATCCCGTTCGGAGAGGCCAACGTCGTGCGTGACGGCGGCGACGTCACGATCGTCGCGTTCGGGCGGATGGTCGCCGTCGCGGAAGAAGCCGCGAAAGAGCTGGCCGCCGGCGACATCGAAGCCGAGATCATCGACCCGCGCACCACCAGCCCGCTCGACACCGGCACGATCCGCGAAAGCGTCGGGAACACCGGGCGCCTGGTCGTCGTCGACGAGGCCTCGCCGCGCTGCAACCTCGCCACGGACATCTCCGCGCTCGTCGCGAAGGAGGCGTTCGGCGCCCTGCGGGCCCCGATCGAGATGGTGACGCCGCCGCACACGCCCGTCCCGTTCTCCGACGCGCTCGAGGACCTCTACCTCCCGGACGCGCAGAAGGTCATCAACGCGGCCAAGGCGGTCGTGGAGTACCGGCGATGATCCGGCGCGCGCGGAAACCGCACCTGAGCGCGCTGTTCGCCGACGTGCAGGCCATCGACGCAGCTCGGCGGCTGTCCACAGTGGACTTACTGCCGTCGTACCACGCGGACGTCCACCTCGAAGCTCAGGGCAGCGCGATCACCGGCTGACCCGCCCGCCTCCGGTGGCTCTTGGCCCCGCCGGAGGCCGCGAAGGGCTCTTCGCCGGCACCTCCCCGGCCGGCGAAGAGCTCTCGGCGAGATTGTCGCCACCTTCCGATCAGCGGACCGAAAAGGCAGACTGAGGAGGCAGAGCGCAAGGAGCGGCGGTTGGGGCAGCGAAACCTCGAGGCAGCGTTGCCTGCCGGGGCGGACCCCCGGCGGTACGCCCGTGTCCTCGCGCAGGTGCACGAAGCGGCCCTGACCGGCCAAGACGGACCCAGCCGGCCGCGGCCGGTGATCGACGCGTCCTGGCAACGCATGCGCCGCCTCGGCATGGATCCCGACAGCCGGTCCGCCGCGCCCGTCCTGACCGTCGAAGAGCTGGAAGCGCGCCGCCGCACGAGCGGGCTGGCCGAAGCGCTGCCGACGCTGCGCGGCGGCCTGATCAGCCTGGCCGAGCAGGCCGCGCACATCATGGTGATCGTCGACGCGGGCGGCAAGGTGCTGTGGCGCGACGGCAGTGCCGCGGTTCGCCGCCGCGCCGACGGGCTCGGGTTCGTCGAAGGCGTCGACTGGCAGGAAGAAGCCGTCGGCACCAACGCGATCGGCACCGCGCTGGTCACGCGCCGCCCGGTCCAGATGTACGCCGCCGAGCACTACGTCCGCGCGCACCACTCCTGGACGTGCGCCGCCGCGCCGCTGCACGACCCGCGCGACGGCAGGCTGCTCGGCGTCGTCGACCTCTCCGGCTCGGCCTCGACCGTCCACGCGACGACGTTGGCGCTGGTCGACGCCGTGACGCGGCTCGCGGAGTCCCAGTTGCGCACCACCCACCTCACCGAGCTGGAACGGCTCCGGGGCTTCGCCGTCCCGGTGCTCTCGAAGGTCGGCGGGCAGGCCGTCGTCGCCGACGAGCACGGCTGGGTCGCCGCGGCGGCCGGCCTCGCGCCGGTCGACCGGATCTCGCTGCCCGCGAACCTCGCGCCCGGCGGGGTCTGGCTGCCGGCGTACGGCCACTGCGCGGTCGAGCCCGTGCCCGGCGGCTGGCTGATCCGCCCCACCGAGAGCGATGTCGCGCCGCCGACGCGCGTCGTCCTCGACGTCCGGTCGCCGCGCGAACCCGAGCTGACCGTGGCCGGCGCGTCCGGGACCTGGACCCACCGGCTCAGCCCGCGCCACGCCGAGATGCTGTACGTGCTGGCCAGCCACCGCGGCGGCCGCTCGGCGTCCGAGCTGTCGTCGGACCTGTTCGGCGACGCGGGCCGCACGGTCACCGTCCGCGCCGAGATGTCCCGGCTGCGCCGCCACTTCGGCGGGATCCTCGGCGCGAAGCCGTACCGCTTCGCCGACGACGTCGAAGTGCTGGTCCGGCGCCCGCCGAGCCCCGAAGAGGTGCTGCCGCACTCGCTCGCCCCCGCCATCCGCGGCTGATCACGCCCGGGAAGATGGGGGACGTGCCGAAACGTCCCCTGCTGCCGGACACCATCGCGCCGAGCTGGCTCGTGGTGCAGGTGCTGGGCACCCTGTTCGTCGCGGGGACGCTGGTGACGGCGCGCGAGCCGGACCCGCGGATCTGGGCCGCCTACGGCGTCGCGAGCGCCTGCTGGCTCGGGTTCGTCGTGCTCGCGTCCCGGCGGCCGAAGCCGGCGGCCGCGCTGCTCGCCGTGGCCAGCGCGCTGCCGGCCGCGCTCGTCGGCCGGGCCGGTGACTCCTCGGCGATCCTCTTGTCCGTCATCGCGCTCGGCCGGCTCGCGGCGCTCACCACCGTCAGCGTCGGCGTGATCCTCGGGACCGGCCTGCTCGACATCGCGCTGGCGGTGACCGCGCACCTGGTCGCCGGGCACTCCTTCGGTGCGGCGCTCGCGGACGCTGCCGTGATGCTGCTGCTCGTGCTCGTCGGGCTCAACCGGCGCCAGTACGAGGTCCAGGCCAACCAGGCGGAGGCGCTGCTGGAGCAGACCCGGCTCGCGCAGGCCGAACACGCGCGCGCCGCCGCGCTCGACGAACGCACGCGCATCGCCCGCGAGATCCACGACGTCCTGGCGCATTCCCTTGGCGCGCTGGGGGTTCAGCTCGAGCTCGCCGAAGCGCTGCTCGCCGAACGGTCCGATGTGGACGGTGCGCTGCGCTCGGTCCGGCGGTCGCGGCGGCTGGCCGCCGACGGGCTGGCCGAGGCGCGCAACGCCGTCGCCGCGCTTCGGCGGGACGTCCCGCCGCTGGCCGAAGCGCTCGCCGCGGTGGCCGCCGAGCACGCGGCCAACCACGGCGTCGACGTCGGCTTCGCCACCGGCGGCGAGGTCCGGCCGCTGCCGTCCGCGGCGGTCGTCGCGCTGGTGGGCGTCGCGCGGGAAGCCCTGACCAACGCGGGCAAGCACGCGCCCGGCGAAGACGTCCGGATGCGGCTGGAGTACACGACGGCGGAAGTCCGGCTCGACGTCCGCACCAAGCTCGGCGGATTCACTCGGACGAGTGAAGGTTTCGGGCTGGCCGGCATGCGCGAGCGGCTCGCTCTCGCCGATGGCACGCTGGAATCGGGCGAGGACGACGGCTACTGGTGCGTACGCGCCGAAATCCGAAGCTGACCGGCCGCACGAGATCACGTGCTGGTGACGGCGGGTGGTGCCTGTGCCCGCACGTGCGGCGACTCGGCTACCTTTCTCCGGGTACGGCTAAACAGCAGCTTTTCGGGGGTTCCGGGTGGCGAAGCCCCCGGCCTGGGGCGGAGCCCCGGAAGGCACGGGGAGGAATCGGGGATGACCACCACTGCGACGGCCCCGGGTCCGACGGCGCCCGCGCCGGGACCCCCACCGTCGCCACCGGACGGCCGCGACCGCCCCGGGGGCCGCAGTGGCCTCCTCGGCCTGCTGGACCTGCCGGGCCAGGGGGTGCGCGCGATCATCCGGTCGGCCGCGACCACGCCGGGCCGGCTCACCGTGATCGCCGTCGGGCTGGTGCTGCTGGCGCTGGTCGCCGGGCTGGTCGCGACGCTGTCGGTGCAGGACCGCGACGACACGATCAGCGGCGTCATCGACCACCGCGAGCCCCTCGCCGCCGCCGCGCAGCAGGTCTACAAGTCGCTCTCGGACGCCGACGCGACCGCGGCGAGCGCGTTCCTCTCCATCGGCACCGAGCCGCCCGAGCTGCGGTCGCGCTACGAGCGTGACATCGCCGAAGCCGGCGCCGCGCTCGCGAAGGCCGCTTCCGACTCCTCCGACGTCGCCGGCGCGGCCGGCCCGGTCGACGTCCTCAACCAGTCGCTGCCGGTCTACTCCGGGCTCGTCGAAACCGCCCGCGCGAACAACCGCCTCGGCTACCCGGTCGGTGCCTCCTACCTGCGCGAGGCGTCCGAGCTGATGCGCGCGAAGATCCTGCCCGCCGCGCAGGACCTCTACCGCGTCGACACCGCGCGGCTGGTCGAGGAGCAGAACAGCGCCACCGGGTTCCCGTGGCTCGCCACGATCCTCGTGGTCGCGTTGCTCGCCGCGTTGATCGCGGCCCAGGTCTACCTGACCCGGCGGACGAACCGGCTGCTCAACGTCGGGCTGGTCGTCGCGACGGCCGCCGTCGTGGTGTCGCTGCTGTGGGGCGCCGTCGCCCTCGTCGTGCAGGGCAGCCTGGTCGGCAGCGGCCAGGACGACGGTTCGCACCGCGTCGACGTCCTCGTCCGCGCGCGGATCGCCGCGCTGCAGGCCCGCGCCGACGAGACGCTGACGCTGGTCGCCCGCGGCGACGGCGCGGCGTACGAAAAGGACTTCGGCGCCAACGCGGCCCAGCTGGTCGGCCCGGACGGCCAGGGCGGCCTGCTCGGCGAAGCCCGCGGCCTGATCACCGGCGGCGATGGCGCCGCGAAGGTCGCCGACGCGACGAAGGCCGCGAACGACTGGATGAAGGCGCACAAGCAGGTGCGCGACCAGGACAACGCCGGCGCGTACCAGGAAGCCGTCGACGCCGCGGTCCTCGAGGACAAGACCGACGGCTCGGCGCCGGCTTTCCGCCGCCTCGACGACAGCCTCCAGGCGGCGATCGACGTCGGCAGGCAGGAGTTCCTCGACGACACCCACGGTGGCGAGGCCGCGCTCACGCTGCTCGCGCCCGGCCTGGCCGTGCTCGCCGTCGTCGCCGCGGCGGGTGTCACCATGGGGATCCGGGAGCGACTGAGGGAGTACCGGTGAGCAGGCGGGGGAACACGGTCCGGGCGGGTGCGCTGGCGGTCGCCGCGCTGCTGCTGGCGGCCTGCGGCAGCCCGGGGAAGCCGGTCGACCCGGCCCCGGTGAGCAACGCGGCCTGGCCGCAGCCCGCCCACGTCGGCGGCCCCGACTCGACCGCCGGCGGCGCCACCGACACGAGCTGCGACCCCCTGGTCAGCCTCGCGCCGAACGGTACCGGCATCCCCGACGGCTCGACCATGGCGAAGATCAAGGAACGCGGCAAGCTGATCGCCGGCGTCGACCAGACGACCTACCTGTTCGGCTTCCGCAACCCCACGACAGGCAACCTCGAGGGCTTCGACATCGACATGGTCAACGAGATCGCCCGGTCGATCTTCGGCTCGCCGGAGGGCCGCGTGCAGTTCCGCGCGATCCCGTCGTCGCAGCGTGAAGACGTCCTGACGCAGCACCAGGTCGACATCGTGGTCCGGACCTACAGCATCACCTGCAAGCGCCGGGAGTCGGTGCAGTTCTCTTCGGTGTACTACGTGTCCGGGCAACGGATCCTGGTCACGAAGGAGTCGAAGGTGACCAAGCTGGCCGACCTGAGCGGCAAGCGGATTTGCGCGGCGAAGAAGTCGACGTCGCTGGCGAAGATCGCGACGGACCCGTCGAAGCCGGTGCCGGTCTCGGTGGACAACTGGTCGGACTGCCTGGTGATGCTCCAGCAGGGCCAGGTCGACGCCGTCTCGACCGACGACACGATCCTCGCCGGGATGGCCGCGCAGGACCCGACGCTGAAGGTCGTCGGCGACCAGTTCACCCAGGAGAACTACGGCATCGGCGTGCCGAAGGACAACGAGGACATGGTCAAGTACGTCAACGCCGTGCTGGACAAGATCCGCGGCAGCGACGCGTGGCAGAACAGCTACCGCCGCTGGGTGGAGCCTTCGCTCGGCCCGGCGTCGCCGCCGTCACCGAAGTACAAGTGAGCCGGTCGCGGCTAGGATCGATCTCCGCACGCCGGTGGGGATCTGGGAGGTAGCAGTGTCGGAGGAGCCGCGCCGTCCTCGGCACGCCGCACCGGACGAGGAGCAGCAGGTGGCGACGCCGAGCTGGCAGCCGCCGCCACCGGTGCGGTGGGAGACGCCGGAGCCGTCGATCTCGGGCCGCCTCGACGACGGTGAACCGCCCCGGGGCGAGGAGACCGTCTTCCACGCGCCCGTCCGCCGCCCGCCGACGCCGCCGCGCGGCCAGCCGACGGCCGTGCGCGGGACGATCCCGGGCGCGGAGGATCCGACGCGCCCGCCGGGCAGCATCAACCCCGTCCTGCCGCCGGTCCAGCCGGCCCAGGCGGCGCAGCCCGCGACGCAGGCGATCCGTCCCGATCCGAACGCGCCGCAGCCGACGAGCGTGCTCGCGGCGCCGGCGCCGGAGACCCAGAGCATCATGCCGCCGGCGCCGCGGCCGGCCACCGGGCCGGACACGCCGCTGCCCGACCCGGGCACCGAGAGCGTCCTGCCCGAGCGCAGCAGCGAAGGCCGGCACACCGGAACGGGAACCGGCAGCGGCTCGGGCTCCGGTTCCGGCGCGTTCCCGGGTACCGGCCGGCGGACGTCGTCGCGGACGTCACGCTCGCGTCGCGGCCGGCTCGGCGCCGGGCTCGTCGAGGTCCCGGCGGTCCCCGCGCGCGACCCGGCGTCGGCGGTGCTGACGAACCCGATGGTGTCGGAGGAAAAACGGTTCTGCGGCAGCTGCAGCGCCAAGGTCGGCCGCGGCAAGGACGGAAAACCCGGTTCGCCGGAAGGAAAGTGCGAAAACTGCGGTGCGCCGTTCTCGTTCGTCCCGAAGCTGGAGCCGCACGAGGTCGTCGGCGGTCAGTACGAAGTCCTCGGCGCGATCGCCTACGGCGGCCTGGGCTGGATCTACCTGGCGCAGGACCACAACGTCAGCGACCGCTGGGTCGTCCTCAAAGGACTGATCGACACCGGTGACCAGACGGCGATGGCGGCCGCGGCCAACGAGCAGCGGTTCCTCGCCGAGGTCGAGCACCCGAACATCGTCAAGATCCACAACTTCGTCCAGCACCCGGACGCCCACAGCGGGACGACCGTCGGCTACATCGTCATGGAGTACGTCGGCGGCCAGTCGCTGCGGCAGCTCGCGCTCGCGCACCACCGCGAGAGCCGGCGTCCGGAACCGCTGCCGATCGGCCAGGTCATCGCGTACGGGCTGGAGATCCTGCCCGCGCTCGGGTACCTGCACAGCCAGAACCTGCTCTACTGCGACCTCAAGCCGGACAACGTGATCCAGACCAACGAGCAGCTGAAGCTGATCGACCTGGGCGCGGTCCGGCGGATGGACGACTACGAGAGCCCATTGTTCTTCACCACCGGCTACAGCGCGCCGGAGCTGGCGAAGCAGGGCGCGTCGGTGGCGTCGGACCTGTTCACCGTCGGGCGCACGCTCGCCGTGCTGAGCTTCGAGTTCACCGGCTACACCAGCAAGTTCAAGACGACGCTGCCCGGCCCGGACGCGGTCCCGCTGTTCGCGCTCTTCGGTTCGTACTACCGGTTCCTGCGACGGGCGACGCACGCCGACCCGGACCGCCGGTTCCTCTCCGCCGAGGAGATGGGCGACCAGCTGACCGGCGTGCTGCGCGAGATCATGGCGCTCGGCACCGGCAAGCCGCGCCCCGGCGCGTCGACGGTGTTCGGCCCGGAGAGCCGCACGTTCGGCGTGCAGCTGGTGGTGCCGGAGGCCGGCCGGAACGTGCCGCTGCCCGGCGCGGACGAGGTCGTCGCCGGCCTGCCGATCCCGCAGGTCGACACGGACGACCCGGCGGCGGGCGTGCTCGCCACGACGACCGCGCTCGAGCCGCGTGGCGCCATCGAGGCGCTGGCCGGCGCGCCACGCGAGTCGATCGAGGTGCGGCTGCGGATCGTGCGCGCCCGGATCGAGCTGGGCGAGCTGGCCGAGGCGCAGCGGCAGCTGCAGGCCGGGCAGTACCTGGCGATCAAGAACGGCTTCCCGCACGACTGGCGGATCGACTGGTACCGCGGCCTGATCGAGCTGGCCGGCGGGCGGTCGCGCGTCGCGCAGGTCGCGTTCGAGTCCGTGTACGACGACCTGCCGGGCGAGATCGCGCCGAAGCTCGCGCTGGGGATCAGCGCCGAGGGGGTCGGCGACTACTTCGCCGCGGCGCGGTTCTACGAGCTGGTCTGGCGGACCGACCGCTCCTACGTCAGCGCGGCGTTCGGCCTCGCGCGGGTGTACCTCGCGCAGGGTGCGCGCAACAGTGCGGTGGAGGTGCTGGAGACGGTCCCGCCGTCCTCGACGCACTACGTCGACGCGCAGGTCGCGGCGATCAGGATCAAGACCACGGCGACCAAGGCGAACGGCCGCGAGACGCCGGTGACCGAGCACGACCTGCTGGACGCGTCGGCCCGGCTGGAGCGGCTGCGGCTGGACCTCGAGCGCCGGACGCGGCTGTCCGCCGGGGTGCTCGAAGCCGCGCACGACTGGCTCAAGCAGGGCAAACCCACACCGGGTGCGCGGGTGCTGGGGAGCCCGCTGGACGAGCGGGAGCTGCGGCTCGGGCTCGAGCGCTGCTACCGCGCGCTGGCGCGGCTGGCGGGCACGGTCGACGAGCGCGTGAAGCTGGTGGACCGGGCGAACGCCATCCGCCCCCGCACCCTCACCTGAGCTTTCCCGGTCAGGGGTTGATGTCCCAGTCGCGCTCTTCGCGCTGCCGCTGCTGGTTCTTCTCGTGCTGGGCCGCCAGCTTCTCCAGCGCCTGGGCGTCGCCGTGGGTGCTGAAGTGCTCGAAGCCGACGACGATGAACAGCGCCCGCGCGCTCACCGCGATCGGGCCGTCCTCGGCGTCGAGGCGGCCGTCCGCGCTGACGTAGATCTTGCGGCCCGCGATGCCGTCCAGCCGGGCCTCGATGAACAGCGTCGAGCCGACCGGGACCGGGCGGCGGAAGTCCGTCTCGAGCTTGCCCGTCACCGCCGGACGGCGCATCAGGTTGCCGACCGTCGAACCGAGGGCCTCGTCGAACGCGCAGGCCAGCAGGCCGCCGTGGGCGAGCCCGGGGGCGCCCTGGTGCGCCGCCGTCACGGTGAACCGCGAGTGGATCACCTGGCCCTCGCCGACCGTCGAGCGCAGGTGCAGCCCGGCGTCGGCCTCGTCGCCGCAGCCGAAGCACTCGCTGAAGTGCACACCGAGCTCGGTGCCCGGCTCCGGCGCCTTCGGGTGCGGGACGGCCGGCTCCACCGGCACCGGCGGCCAGGGTTGAGAAACACGACTCATGCGCTGACGTTAACTCGCCGGTAGCCGCTCGTCGCGCGCGACCCACGGCGTAAGCGGGCAACCTTTACCTCTCGGTAGCCGGAAAGTTCCCCACCGTAGAAGATTCACGGCTCAGACTGCCGACCCCCGCTGACCGGGCAAGACTGGATGGATGAGCTCGAACGGCCCAGTGGGCACTGCACGGAGGAGGTCGTCGCCGGCATGAGCGAAGAAGCAGCTACGACGGGCAAACCGACAGCGGACGAGAGAACCGTAAAGCGAGCGGTGTGGGCGTCCGCGATGGGCAACGCCACCGAGTGGTACGACTACGGCGTCTTCACCTCGGGCGCGATCGCGGTGAGCATCGGCTCGGAGTTCTTCCCCGGTGAGGGGAACGCCGTGCTGAAGTCGCTGGCGCTGCTCGCCGTCGGGTTCATCGTGCGGCCGTTCGGCGGGGCGTTCTTCGGCCCGCTCGGCGACAAGATCGGCCGCAAGAGGGTCCTCGCGGTCACGATCCTGCTGATGTCCGGGTGCACGTTCCTGGTCGGCGTCCTGCCGACGTATTCCGGCAGCTACAGCATGGGCATCGCGGCGCCGATCGCGATCCTGCTGCTCCGGATCATCCAGGGCTTCTCGACCGGTGGTGAATACGGCGGAGCGGCGACGTTCATCGCCGAGTACTCACCGACCAAGCGCCGGGGCTTCTTCGGCAGCTTCCTGGAGCTCGGGACGCTGGGCGGCTACGTGCTCGGCAACCTCGTCGTGCTGTCGGTGACGCTCTCGCTGTCGGCCGACCAGGTCGACGCCTGGGGCTGGCGGATCCCGTTCTTCGTCGCGCTGCCGCTCGGCCTGATCGGGCTCTACCTGCGGAACAAGCTCGAGGACACCCCCGAGTTCCGCCGGATGGAAGCCGCGGGCGAGAAGCCGCACAAGGCGCCGCTCAAGGAGATCTTCGTCCGCAACTGGCGGATGATCCTCAACCTGATCGGCATCGTGCTGCTGCTGAACGTCGCGGACTACCTGCTGCTGACGACGATGCCGACGTACTTCACGGACACGCTGAAGATCAACGACAACACGTCGACCCTGATCATCATCGCCGTCGAAGTCATCCAGATGGCGATCATCATCCCGCTCGGCGCGCTGTCCGACCGGATCGGCCGGAAACCGCTGCTGCTCACCGCGGCCATCGGGTTCCTGGTGCTGAGCTGGCCGTCGCTGAAGCTGATGCAGTCCGGGAGCATCTTCTGGCTCTTCGTCGGCTTCCTGATCGTGGCGCTGCTGCTGGTGCTCATGCTCGCGGTGATCGGCTCGACGTTCCCGGCGATGTTCCCGACGCGGGTGCGCTACGGCTCGTTCGCGATCGGCTACAACATCTCGACGTCGCTGTTCGGTGGTACCTGCGGTGTCATCGTGACGGCGTTGATCAAGAGCACCGGCAACGAGGACTGGCCGGCGTACTACCTGATGGCCGCGGCCCTGATCGCGATCATCCCCATCATCAAGATCCCGGAGACGTCGCAGGTCCCGATGGACCAGATCGAAACCGCCGACAGCGGCGGCAAGCTGACCTCCGCGGCCGCTCAGCGCTGAGCGGTCACCGGAAACAGGAGTGCCCCGTCCGGATCACCGGGCGGGGCACTCGTGTGTTCGACCAGGGTCAGTTGGCGTCGCTCCGAGGAGTGAAGCGCTTGCGGGACCAAGCGGCGAGCGCGCCCGCGACCACAACAGCGATTCCGGTTTCGACGACCAATGCGGCGAGCACCATGTGCTTCCTCCTCGGATTCTCGGGCCGGCGGCGGAGCGCCCGGCTGAGCAGTTGTCCGGCGTCCGAACGGAACACCACCCGGCATATCGCCACGACCGGCTCGGGTATTTCGTCAAGAACCCACCTCGCGACGGTGATCTGCACCACGTCGCTGACCTGCGGAAACGTCTAGCGGGACGTCGCCCTCGGAACGTCCGGAACCGTACTGGTCGGGTTCGCCGACGGTGGTGCCGTCGGCCGCTCGGTCCGCCGGGCCGTCGAGGGGGTCGGTACTTGAGTCTTCGACGCGCGCGACGGGACCCGGCCCGGCTGGGCGGCCGGCGGCGCGATCGAGGTCGCCGGGACCTCGGCGGGCGCCGGTGAGCTGGGAGCGGTGGTGCCGATCGTGGACAGGCCCGGGTCGGCGGGCTGCACGGGGTCGGGCGGCCCGACGCGGTGACCGGCCAGGAAACCCGCCACCGCGAGGATCACCGCCGTCGCCGTCGAGGTGCCGGCGACCGCCCAGCGCTTGCGTCGGCGCCGGACCCGGCCGCCGCGCTCGATCACGTCGGTGGCTTCGAGGCGCATCGGCGGCTGCGTGCCGCCGGCCGCGCCGGTCAGGAACGCGCGGACGTCGTCTTCGGGGTCCATGTTCGTCACCTCCCCTCCGTGGTCGCGCTGAAGGTCAGCGCGTAGTGCGGGCCGAGCCGGTTGCGTAGCGTCGCCAGGCCCCGGGAGGCCTGGCTCTTCACCGTGCCGGCGCTGCAGCCGAGCGCCTGCGCCGTCTCCTCGACGCTCAGGTCCTCGAAGTACCGCAGCACCAGCACGGCGCGCTGCTTGGGGGCCAGTACGGCCAGGGCCTGCCGGACCAGCATGTCCTGGTCGCTCCCGGTGGCTTCCGCCGGGAGCTCCGGCGGGGTGTCGGTGAGCCGCTCCCGTTTCCACCTGCTGCGCCGGTGCTCGGCGAGGAACGTGCGCAGCACGACCTTGCGGGCGTAGGCGTCCAAGGCGTCGTGGCGCGACAGCCTCGGCCAGGCGAGGTAGAGCTTGAGCAGCGCGGCCTGCGTGAGGTCCTCGGCCTGGTGCCAGTCACCGCAGAGCAGGAAGGCCGTGGACCGCAGGCTGTGCGCGCGCTCGCCGAAGTACCGGGCGAACTCGCCGTCCCACGGCGAGCCCGGCCCGGTCGACGGACGGGAGCGGGAGATCACCTGGCTACCGGGACTCCCCGATGGCCGGCAGGTGCAGGTCACCGGTGGGGCCGGCCGGCACGGCACGCGGGACGCGCACCGCGGACGGGGCCCTCGTCGCCTCACGCGGCGGCGCGGGCACAGCGGACGGCGCCTGGGCTGGCTTGCGGCTGGTGGTCGGCATCGCGGACGGCGGCGCGGTGGGCCGGGTCGTCGCGGTCGGTGCCGCCGGCTGCGCCTCCGAAGCCAGCGCGATGCCACCGGTCAGGGCGCCACCGGCGAGCACGAGAGCGCCGAGGGAAAGGGCGATACGGATACGCAAGACAGCTCCTCTTCTCGCGGGCGCGGCCGGGATCGGCGCGCCTCTGCCCTTAGTCATGCGGTCGGTGCTCGACGGGGTTGCATCGAGTTCCGGGAAAACGCGAACGGCCGGGAAGTCCGCGTGGACTTCCCGGCCGCCCGTCGTCGTGAAAGGTCTCAGCGCGGAGAGACTCAGCCGGCCAGGGCCGACAGCTTCTGCCAGCTCGCCCAGTCGTACGTCCAGTCGCTGTAGTCGCCGTCCTTGGCCGTCAGCGTCTGGGTGCTTCCGGTGATTTCGACCGGGTCACCGGTGAGCACGCCGTCGTAGTACTCCTTGGCGCGCGCCGGCGACAGGTTCAGGCAGCCGTGCGAGACGTTCTTCTTGCCCTGTGCCCAGACCGACGCCGCCAGGCCGTGGATGAACTCGCCGTTGTTGGAGATCCGGACCGCCCACGGCACCACGACGTTCTCGTAGTGGTACTTCGGGTTGCTCATCGCGTACGTGGCCTGCTTGCCCATCACGACGTGCGTGCCGCTGTGGGTGACGCGGCCCGGGTCGGAGTCGAGGCCGTAGCTGACCGGGTAGTCGGCGATCTGCTGGCCGTCGCGGATCACCTGCATCGTGTGCTGCGTGGTGTTGCCCTTGACGATCTGCGAGCGGCCGATGGTGAAGCTGGCCGACACGTCCTGCTTGCCGTACGTGCCTTCGCCGATCTTGACGCCGTAGATCTTGGCGTTGACCTTCACCGTGGTGCCCGGCTTGTAGTACTCCTTGGGCCGCCAGTGCACCGACGTGTCGCCGTTCGTCCAGCCCCACGAGCCCTCGGTCTTCGGCGTGGTCTCGACCGACAGCGCCTTCTCGACCGAAGCCTTGTCGGTGACGCGGCTCGGGAAGGACAGCGCGATCGGCATCGCGATGCCGTACGTCTGCCCGTCGCCGACGTTCAGGCTGGCCGACGTCTGGCGCTTCGGCTTCACCGTGGTGAACGCGCCGCCGATCGGCACGTTCTTGCCGTCGGCACCCTGCGCCTGGCCGGACCAGGTGTAGGTCTTGCCGTAGCCGAGCTGCTCGGTGGTGTTCCAGCTCTTCTTGTCCGCCGACGTCTGCCCCTGGACCTGCTTGCCGTCCGGGTTGGTCAGCGTGACCGAGACGATCGTGCCGCTGTCGACCTTGACCTCGACCGGTTCGCCGGGCGGCACGTCCTGCGCGCCGCCGGCCGGCGTCACCGTCAGCTTCGCCGGCTGCGCGGTGGGCGCCGGCGCGGAAGTCGGGCCCCCGCCCGAAGTCCCGCTCGCCGACACCGTCGGTTCACTGCTGCACGCCCCCAGCGTGAGTACCGCGACCAAGCCCAGTGCCACAGCCGCGCCCCGGCGCCGCGTGGAAGTCCTCACCGTCAACCCATTCCCCTTTGCCCCTTTGGTGCTACCCCTCATCGAGACGTCTCGTGGACCGGCGACGTTGAGCAAGATCCGCGTGACGAAGGTCACAACCGCTTGCCGACGCTGCTTCACAGAGGGGGCACGAGTGACTCCGAGCCGTATCCGGTGATCACGGTGTCGCTGTGCTGCGCAAGACTAACCGGTGGGTCCGACAGAACGCGGTGGGAGCCCTACGACGTTCCGGTGACCTTGGCCCGGACCGGCGTTTTTCGCCTCGATCACGGGGTTCAACTTTGGCCAGATCCCGGTAGTCTGCTTGCAGGCCGTCGTTTTGCGTGTTCGTGGCTTCACACTCGCGGAACTTCTGACGCGAGCCATGGAGCCGACACGCTCTTGACTCGTCTCGTTGGAACCGCCCGGGACGGCCGGGGTGCCGCTTCGGTGGCATTCGAAGCGGATCTGTGTAACGAGGAGAACAGCGGTGGCGCAAGGCACTGTGAAGTGGTTCAACGCGGAGAAGGGCTTCGGCTTCATCGCGCAGGACGGCGGCGAAGGCGACGTGTTCGTTCACTACTCGGAGATCGAGGGCCGCGGTTTCCGCACTCTCGAGGAGAACCAGCGAGTGGAGTTCGAGGTCGGCCAGGGACAGAAGGGCCCGCAGGCCCAGAAGGTCCGCGCGATCTGAGACCGAGGCTTGTTCCGGTCAGCTCACCGCATCCCGTACACAGACCGCTGGTTTCGTGCACTAGTCCTGCGACGGGCGACGGCTGAACAAGCCTCGCAGGCCCTTTAGCGTTGTCTTGAGGCCTGAGTGAAGGGCCCCCGGCGATCCGCCGGGGGCCCTTTCTCATGAAGAGGAGAGGGACTTCAGCGTCGTCCGACGGCCGGCGCGTCGAAGGCGTCGGCGGGGAAGCGGAACTCGTCGGTGAGGTCGGTCAGCTCGCCGAAGTCGCCGAGGTCCCCGGCCTGCTGCCGCTGGTCCTGCAGCGACGAGGCCTGGCCTTCCCAGTTGAGCCGCTCGAGGATCCACTCCTGAGCGAGGGCCTGGGGCGAGATCTCGCGGTCGGCGGCGATGTCCTTGAGCTGCTGGTTGGCGATGAGGCTCATCCGCAGCTGGATGACCTGGGCCTCACCGAAGCGCTTACCGGTCCCGGTGCTCTCGTTGTCGGCATCGGGGGCCAGGGCGGCAAGGTAGGAGGTGAGCTCCTTGTCCTCGACAACACCATCGTCCGCAGGCTTCGCGGCACCACGATGGCGTCCGGAGGACGCGGCTTTGAGGTTCGTCCGGCTGCTCAAGCGGCCAAGTGAAGGAAGAGGCACGCCAGCCACGATAACGGTTAGGTCTCACCCCGCAAACCACTGTGAGCCACAACACGCCAAGCGGTCGCCCCCATCAGCCCAACGGCAACCCGAACAGCCCAACCCCCCAAACACCCAAAGCAACACCCCCCTAACCCACCGAGTCGATCACCCACCCGGCCGGCCACAAGTTTCGCCAGGGCGCCCAGTGCCCGAGGCGAAAAACTCGCACCGGCTGGAAGAAGGGCCAGAGGCACCGTGGGGGGTCCGGGGGGCTCGGCCCCCCGGGCAATACGCCGAAAGAAGATGGGTGAGCGAAGGGCGAAGCCCGAGCACCCAGAAAATGGAGGACCCCCGCGCCAGGGGGAGGAACGCGGGGGTCGGAGGGGATCTCCACAGGCGCTGACCGGGGGTGTGTCAGCACTTCGATTGTTGCACGAGTTGTCGCGCTGGGCGAGTGGAGAGCGGGAAATTTCCGCGTGCGGTGTCACTTCCAGCCCAGGTGACCGTCGTTCGGGTGGTCCCTTCTCTCTCCGTGCCGATTGCGCTGCGTTGAGCGGAGCGTGGCCTCAGGTTCACTCTCCGGGGGGCTGTGTGTGGCGCCCGGCGCTGGTTAGCCTCGCGGCCAAGCTGTTGTGAGCCGTATGGAGGGGCTATGAGCGGGTCTGTTGAAGTGCGGCAGTTCCTCCTTCGGTACGAAGGTGCCGATGGGGGGAGTGCTCCGTTCGCCGGGGGGTTGCCCGCGCAGCGGAGCGGGGCCGGCGATGCGCAGCGGGTGTCGGATGATCAGGTCCGGCGGGCTCGGCTGGCGGTGGCGAATGGTGCGCTGGGGGTCGAGGACTGTGCGCAGCTGCTGGAGATGCTGGGCCTGAACCTGGACGAGGACGGGCAGGCGCCGGTTCAGCGCTGAGGTCGTGGAGGCCGGGGGCCTGGCGGGAGCGCCGGGCCTGTCCGGTGATGTTCGTGCTGGTTGACGTCGTTTCCGGTGAGTGATTCGCGAGGTTGTCGGCCTTTCTTGACGCGGGTTTCGTAACAGTGTTACGTTTGCTGGGACGAAAGGGTGGCGATGACGACGATCGAGGGTGTGGCGAACCGGATCCGGCCGGTGGTGCAGGTGCTGGGCGGCCGGTTCATGACGTCGCCGGAGCTGGCGGCGGTCGAAGGCGAAGTGGGGTTGCCGCCGCGTTCGCTGTACGTCCGGGGGCGCTCGGCGGTGCTGGGCGACGTCCCGCCGAAGGTGGCCGCGGAGCTGTTCGGGATCTTCCCGCACTGGCTGTTCGACTTTGTCCTGCCACCGGCGACGGCGGCCTTGGCCGCACCCGCGGCTGTCCGTGCCTACGCGGAGTCATCGGCTCGCTGGTCGCGCGTCAACCTTTCGGCCGTATCGGAGCCCGGCCGGCTGGCGGAGCTGCTGTTCCGCGTCATCGACGCCGCGGACGCGAGCGGGCTGGCGCTGTTCGCCGGCTGGAAGAACGCGGAGCGTCCCACCGCGGACGTCGAACGGCTCGGGTTCGCGCTGATGGTCTTCCGCGAGCTGCGCGGCGGCCTGCACTTCGCGGCGCTGCGGGCGGTGGGGCTGTCGGTGCCGGAGGCGGTGATCGCGGACCCGGAGGGCGGCCGCGAGCGGCTGCTGCGCACGGCGTGGCCGGCGGAGGCGGCGGACGAGCTGGTGGCGGCGGCGGTGCGGAAGCCGGATCTGCACGCCCGGTGGCAGGACGCGGAGTCCTTGACGGACTCGCGGATCGACGAAGTTCTGGAGTCGGCGCTGACGTCGGCGGAGCGGACGGAGCTGGAAAGCCGGCTGGCCGAGCTGTTTGCGCAGGTCGTGGCATCGCCGGAGGCTTAAGGGAACCCCCGTGCAAAGCGGTGGCGGCGTGCCCTATGCTTGTAATCGCTCCCGGGGGGACCTGAGAGCGCGGTCGGTCGGTCACCCGAAACCGACCGGGCTCCCATCGTCCAGCGGCCTAGGACTCCGCCCTTTCAAGGCGGCAACGCGGGTTCGAATCCCGTTGGGAGTACGCAGTACAGTAAGACAGTAGTACGCAAGGCCCTGTGGCGCAGTTGGTTAGCGCGTCGCCCTGTCACGGCGAAGGTCGCGGGTTCGAGTCCCGTCAGGGTCGCAAGATCGTTCGGCTCCTTGCCGGCGTTCCCGGCCAGGTAGCTCAGTTGGTACGAGCGTCCGCCTGAAAAGCGGAAGGTCGCCGGTTCGACCCCGGCCCTGGCCACGCTTGTAGAAGCCGTCTTGACTCAGGTCAGGGCGGCTTTTTCCATGTCTGGGCCGATCTTGGCCGGGGCCGTCGTCGACCTTGGGTGACCGCCGTTGGCCGTCGCTGGTCGCACGATGAGAGACGTCTCGCGGCGATCCGGATCTTTACCCTCGCTACGTTGCTGATCAGCGGCTGGTCGCCGTTGGCGGAGCGGAATCCAGGAGGGGAAATGCATCGGTTACAGCGATCGCTGACATTCGTGGCGGCCTTGGTGCTGTCGTCCGGCGGGTTGGTGGCAGCCACCCAGGAGGCCGCGGCCAGTGCCGTCGTCAGCACGGCGGATCCGAAGCCGCCTCTTACGGCCAGCAATCCCGGCCCTCAGATCGGCACCGCCGGCGTCCCGGTCACTCCGGTCCAGCTCTATTGCTACCACCAGAACTACATTTGTGACTGGAAGATCACGGGCCTACCGCCGGGTCTGACCTACACGTCCTACGGGAACATCAGCGGCACGACGACGGTGGCCGGTCATTACACCGTCAACGGGACGGTGAAGGACGTCATCGATCAGCGGACCGCCACCACCTCGTTCTCCTGGACCATCAACCCTTAGTCGTGGACAGGTCGGCAGCTTGGTGCCGTCTCGGTTCGCCTCCAGCTCCGGCTCCGACGAGAATCCGGGTGTGGCTCACCCCGAAGGACCCACTGTGACGTCGAATCCCTGGGACACCGAAGCCGCGACCTTCGACGACCAACCCGACCACGGCCTCCGCGACCCGGTCGTCCGCGCCGCCTGGAAAGAACTTCTCCTCCCGCTGATCCCGGCCGCCCCAGCGAAGATCATCGATCTCGGCTGCGGCACTGGCAGCCTGTCTTTGCTCCTCGCCGAAGCGGGCCATGACGTCTGCGGGATCGACCTCTCGGCCCGCATGCTCGACATCGCCAGGACGAAAGCCGCCGGGATCGACGTCGATTTCCGGCAAGGCGACGCGGCCGATCCGCCCACCACGCAGACCTACGACGTCGTCCTGGTGCGGCACGTGCTCTGGGCCCTGCCCGATCCGGACGCCGCCCTGGGGAAGTGGGTGGGGCTGCTCAATCCCGGGGGACGGCTCGTCCTCGTCGAAGGTCGGTGGTTCACCGGTGCCGGACTCACGCGGGACGAATGCCGGACCCTTGTCGCAGCTCACCGGCGGGAGACGGACGTCAGCCTGCTCGACGACCCCGCCTTGTGGGGCAAGGAAATCGGCGATGAGCGGTACCTGCTCCTGAGCCGCTATTAGGCCGAACGAGTGAACCCCGGAAGTCGGTGTCCGGACGCCGCGGCCGGCGCCGACCACCCGGCGAAAGGCAGCCCACCCGGGGCCGCCGCCCATACCGGGGAGCCGACGTGCGATACCTCCTTACCCTCCACATGAACCCGACCCTCTGGGCCACCCTCACCGACGACCAGAAGAACGGCGTCTACGAAGGCCACGGCGACTTCATCAAGCTCGTCACCGGCACCGGCGAAATGGTCGAGACCAAGGCGCTCGCCGAACCGTCCGAAACCAAGACCGTCCGCGTCAAGGACGGCGCGACCGACGTCGTCGACGGCGCCTTCGTCGAGTCGGAGGCCTTCCTCTGTGGCTACTACATCGTCGACGTCGCAACCGAAGCGCGCGCTGTCGAGCTGGCCGCGATGATTCCCGATGCGCAGTACACCGCCGTCGAGGTGCGGAAGATAGTCCACGAAGGTTGACCTCCAGCAAGGTCGAGGGTGCACGCTGACCCCATGACCAGCGAGTGGGGCTCCGACGCCGTCGACCTGGACGCCTACCTGACCAGGATCGGGCAACGACGACGGCCGCCGTCCGAAGAAGCGCTCGGGGACCTCGTGCGCGCGCACGTCCAGGCGATCCCGTTCGAGAACGTCGACGTCGTTCTCGGGCAGCACCAAGGGATTTCTCTCGACGTCGTGAGCGCGAAGCTCGTCGGACGGCGGCGGGGCGGCTACTGCTACGAGCAGAGTGGCCTCTTCGCCGCCGTCCTCGAGCAGCTCGGCTACACCGTCCACCGGCTCGCCGCGCGCGTCCAGCCGCGGCGGCCGGGGCCGTACACCCACATGACGCTCGTCGTCGAAGCCGACGGCAACCGCTTTCACGCCGACGTCGGGTTCGGGGCCGGGATCCTCGCCCCGATGCCGCTCGTCGACGGCCAGGAGACCGACCAGGCCGGCTGGCCGCACCGGCTGACCGAGCGGAACGGCTGGTGGACGCTGAAGAAGGGCGACGAGGACCTGCTCGACTTCCGGCTCGACGGCATGCACCCGATCGACTTCGAGGTCTACCACCACTACACCTCGACGCACCCGAAGTCGCCGTTCACCGGGCGGTTGGTGGTCATGACGCTCGAACCGGGCGTCAGCCGGAAGCTGCTGGGCCGCGAGCTGACCGTCGAAAAGCCCGACGGCAGCAGCGAAACCACCGTCATCGCGCCGGACGAACTCGACGCCACCCTCAAGGACCTCGGCATCGAGCTGACGCCGGACGAGCTGGAGCGCCTGAAAACCGGCTACTGACCGAACAGCTCGGCCGCCGCGACCGGGCGGCCGAGGTGGTAGCCCTGGGCCTGGTCGCAGCCCAGCGAGCGCAGCAGGTCCACCTGCTCCGCGGTCTCGACGCCTTCGGCGATCACCGTCAGGTCGACGGCGTGGGCCATCGCGATGATGCTCGTGACGATCGCCGCCGCGTCGCGGGATTCGGCGATGCCGGTGATGAACGAACGGTCGATCTTGAGCGTGTCCAGCGTCAGCCGGCGCAGCTGCGCGAGCGACGAATACCCGGTGCCGAAGTCGTCGATCGCCAGCAGGACACCCAGTGAGCGCAGGGAAGCCAGCACTTCGGCAGCCGCTTCCTGGTCGCGCATCAACGCGCTTTCGGTGACCTCCAGGCAGAGCGCGCCGGCCGGCAGCCCGGTGTTGGCCAGCGCGTCCTGCACCGCGGGCACCAGGTGCGGGTCGTCGAGCTGGCGCGTCGAAAGATTGACCTTCAGCGTGAGGTCCAGACCCTGGTCACGGCGTCGCGCGGCCAGCTCGCGCGTCGTCGCGCGGAGCATCTCCTTGCCGATCACGTTGATCAGGTCGCTCTCTTCGGCGAGCGGGATGAACTCCACGGGCGAGATCGCGCCGTGGCGGGGGTGGGTCCAGCGCAGCAGCGCCTCGACCGCGACCATGTCGCCGGTCTTCAGGTCGACGACCGGCTGGTACGCGGGCCAGAGCTGGCCGTCGTGCACCGCGTCGCGCAGGTCCTGCTCCATCCGCAGCCGCCGCTGCATCCGCTCGCGCAGGCCGACGTCGAAGAAGTGGTGCCGGCCCCGGCCGAGCGTCTTGGCCTGGTACATCGCGACGTCGGCGTCGCGCAGCAGGTCCTCGGCGCTGCGGCGGTCGGCACTGCCGACGAGCACGACACCGATGCTGGCGTCGAGGTGCAGCTGACGGCCGAGCACGCCGATCGGCTCGGCCAGCGCGGCCCGCAGGTGCTCGGCCAGCGCCCGGACCTCGGCGGGTTCGGTGACCTCGCCGGTGACGACGACGAACTCGTCGCCGCCGAGCCGCCCGACCAGGTCGTCCCGGCCGGAGCAGCGGCGCAGGCGCTCGCCGACGATCCGCAGCACCTGGTCGCCGACCGAGTGCCCGAGCGAGTCGTTGATCACCTTGAACTTGTCCAGGTCGAGGAACAGCACGGTGAGCGCGCCGCGCCCGGTGCCGTCGAGCCGGTCGAGCACCAGGGTCCGGTTGGCCAGGCGGGTGAGCGGGTCGTGGGTCGCGTCGTGGGCGAGCCGTGCGCTGATCGCGCGGGTCTCGGTGATGTCGGTGAACGACGTGACGACGGCCAGCGCCGCCGGGTCGTCGGGGTTGAGCAGCCGCGAGGTCAGCGACACCCAGACGTCGCGGCCGTCGGGCCGGCGCAGCCGCACGACCAGGCCGTTGTGCGAGACGCCGGTCCGCCGCGTCTGGACCGACGGCGTCTCGTCCGGCGGGATCCAGTGCCCGGCCTCGGTGAACAGCACGAGCGTGTGGCACGGGACGCCGACCAGCTCGGCTTCGGTGACGCCGATGATCCGGCACGCCGCCGGGTTCGCCGCCTCGATGAGCCCGCCCGGGCCCATCACCAGCACGCCTTCGTCGAGGGACGCGACGACCGTGCGGTAGTTCTGCTCGGCCCGCCGCCGCGCGGTTTCGTCCGCGCAGACGAGCACGTACCCGTCGTTCATCTCAGCTGCCGAAACGCGGACCGTCAGGGGAGCGCCGTCCCGTCGCCGGTGCAGCGCTTCGGTGACCCCGCCGCCGCACAGGTCGAGCGGCGCGCCGACCAGCTCGCTCGCCCGCCGTCCGACGGCTTCGGCCGCGGTCCAGCCGTACACGGCTTCGGCGGCCGGGTTCCAGCTGGTCACGACGCCTTCGCCGGTGGTCGCGATCAGCGCGTCGCTGACGTGCGACACGAGCGCGGCCTGGTAGCGGAGGGCGTCCGCGGCCGCCTTCTTCGCCGTGATGTCCCGCATGACGACCTGGTAGGCGTGCCCGCCGAGGTGCACCGACACCGTTTCGACGGCGAACTTGCTGCCGTCCAGCCGGGACATCAGGGCTTCGACCGGCTCGCTCGCCTGGCCGGGCTCGGTCAGCAGCGCGAGCTTCCCGACCACCGCGGCGCGCGAGTCCTCCGCGACGAAGTCGGTGAACCGGCGGCCGACGACCTCGGCCGCGGACCGCGCGGCGAACGTCTCGAGGGCCGCGCGGTTGGCGTAGGTCAGGACGCCGTGCTCGTGGACGCAGATCGCGTCCGGACTCAGCTCGACCAGTGCGGCGAGGGAGCCTGCCTGCATGAGCGTCGTCCCCCCGGCAGTCGGCGTGTGGCTCGGTCGATTACACCACCGACTCCGGCCCCTGCCTACCCGCCGGAATCCGGGTCCGGCCTGCGGCTGCGCCACGCAGCCGCGGTCCCCAGAACAGCAGCCCGAAGTGCGCCGCGACCGCGTGGCCGAGCAGCGTGACGACCGAGTCGAGGGCCAGCGGGTCGTCGCTCAGCCAGATCGCCGCGATGAACGCCTCCATGACGGCCAGCGCGACGAGCCGGGACCGGCCGCGCAGCAGGAAGACGAGGGCGCCGGCGGTGGTGAAGAAGCCGTAGCTGACGCCGATGTCGAGCCAATGCCCGGCCGAGTTCGGCAGGACGCGGGCGCTGATCAGGGCCATCACCGGCAGCTCGGTGACGAGCGTGGCCAGCACGTGGCCGGAGAAGAACACGGTCGCCGCGCGGCGGGCGCCGAAGCGGCGTTCCAGCGGGGCGACGGCGATCGTGAAGATCACGACGTAGGCGAGCCAGCCTTCGTCGGACAGCCAGATCGCGCTGGTCAGCAGCGAGGTCAGCGGCCGCCGCCACAGGTTGTGGGCGTCGGTGCTGGACAGCTGGAGCAGCCGGTTCGCCAGCTCCGGGTCGGCGAACTTGAGCAGCAGCGTCGTGCCGAGCAGGAGAACGAGGTAACCGAACGTGAAGGGGGTCACCTTCGGAGTGGGGACGGCCTTGGCGAACGCCGTCAGGCTGCGACGCGGAACGGCGATCCGGGGGACCGGCCGATCGGCTTTCAGCAGCATGGTTCGAGCTTCGCCCGTCATGCTGGGAGTCTCCCGAACCGCAGCTGTGAATCCGCTGTGGAATGTCACCCACCGTCAATCCCAACGTTACGTGACGAATTTTTGCCAAAAACTCACCCTTTTGGGGGGCTTGTGCGGTAAAAATACGGTCAATATGTCGGCCGAGAGGCCTTTCGGGAGGGTCTGCCGGGGTGAACGACGAGATATCGGTCGGCGAGCTGCTCGTGCGCGAGGGCTGGGGCGACCGTTCGGCACCGGGCCAGTCGCGCTGGCGCGTGCTGGCGGTGATGCTCGCCGTCGTCATCGGCTGCGGCGCCGCGGCGGTGCTGGTCGGCCTCGGCGGCAAGGGCACCGAGAACGCGTCCCCGGTCGACCAGATCCAGGTCATCCCGTTCCCCCAGCGCACCACCGGCCTGGGCGGCGCCGGTCAGGCCACGGACTCGCGCCCGGAGGGCGGCACCGGCGGCGGCGACGTCGTCCCGGGTGTCGGCGTCCCGCGTGAGACCGTCACCGAGGTGCCGGGCACGGACCCGACCACCGAGAGCAGCACGGGCTCGACGACGCCGACCACCACGCCGACCAGCGGTGGCCCGAGCAGCTCGGTCACCTCGACCACGACCCCGCCGGCCGCTCAGCACCCGCCGAGCACGACGCCGGCCCCGAGGCCGACGTGCATCCTGATCATCTGCTGGTGATCAGGACAGCTTCTCCGCGAGGTCGCTGAAGTCCGACGTGTTCCACCGCTCCGGGCGCATCACGATCGCGATGTTGCTCCCGTGGGTGTCGTCGGTCGCGTCGGTGTACGCCTCGCTGACGCCCGGGGGCAGGTAGCGCGCGGCCATCTCGTGCCGCTGCGCCTTCGTCATCGGCCACGACTCCACCACCGGGCCTTCGACCGAGGCGTACTTGTAGACGCCGTCCTGCTGCTGGACGCACAGCGCGAAGCGGCCGGCCGCCTCGATCAGCCGGGACTTGCGCGAGCCGGGCGAGGTCATCACGACGACGTCACCACCCGGCTCGTAGCGGTACCAGATCGGCGTGGTCAGCGGCGCCCGTCCGGCCTCGGCCGCCACGCTGAGCACGCCGACCTGCGGCCGGGCGAGGAACGCTTCGCGTTCGTCCTTGGTCATCTTCCGGGCCATCTCGGCACTCCTTAAAGCAATCTGATTTGACTTAAGGCTAGCCACGGGTGGACTGCAAAAGCAAGTGTCATTGCTTTAAGGTGGAGTCATGACCCGCCCCGGTGGCCGCAGCGCCCGCGTCCGCGACGCGGTGCACGAAGCTGTCGTCGAGCTGCTTGCCGCCGGGGAGATCGACGCCGCGATCCCGAAGATCGCCGAGCGCGCGGGCGTGAACCCGACGAGCATCTACCGGCGCTGGGGCAGCCGCGACCACCTGCTGCTGGACGCCGCCGTGACGCGCCTGCGGGCGAAGTCGCCGATCCCGGACACGGGTTCCCTGCGCGACGACCTGCTCGGCTGGGCCGAGGGCGTCGAACGCTCGATGCGCGACCGCCGCGGCCAGATCCTGCTCCGCGCGCTCGTCGCGACCATGGCTCCGGACGAGGAACCGGTGGAGTACCTCAGGGCCCGCGGGGATGACCTGCAGAACGCGCTCGACAGGGCCGCGGCGCGCGGCGAACCCGTGCCGACGGTCGACGAGGTGCTGGACTTCGTCCTGGCCCCGCTCTACCTGCGGGTGCTGTTCCGGCGCCCGGTCGAGCCGGGCACCGCGGCCCGGCTCGTCGGACGGCTGCTCACGGCGCTTCCAGCAGATCCGGCTCCGCGCGCCGGCCGAGGTGGTTGAACAGGAGGTTCAGCGCGAACGCCAGCACCGCCGCCACCGTGATCGAGCTGCCGCCGATCGTCTGCAGCCAGGGCGGGAAGTGCTGGAAGATCTTCGGCGCGAACGCCGGCAGCAAGCCGACGCCGAGGGCGACCGCGACGATGAAAGTGTTGTGGTTGCCGGAAAACTCCACCTTCTTGAGGTTCTGCGCGCCGACCGCGGCGACCATCGCGAACATGACGACCGCGACCCCGCCGACCACCGGCTGCGGGATCGCCGCGATGAACGCGCCGATCTTCGGCACCAGGCCCATCAGCACCAGGATCCCGCCGGTCACCGCGACCACCCAGCGGCTGCGCACGCCGGTCATCCGCACCAGGCCGACGTTCTGCGCGAACGCCGTGTCGGGGAAGGAGTTCAGCACGCCGCCGAGCACGGCCGAGAATCCGTCGGTGGCCAGGCCGCGCGCGAGGTCGGAGTCGGTCGGCGGGCGCCCGGTGATCTCGCCGACGGCGATCATGTCGGCGGTCGACTCGGTGAACGTCACGAGCATGACGACGCACATCGACAGGACCGCGGCGACCGGGAACGTCGGTGCCCCGAAGTGGAACGGCGACGCGAGCCCGAACCAGCTCGCCGCGCCGACGCCGTCCCAGTGCACCAGTCCCATCGGGATGGCGATCACCAGCCCGATCGCCAGCGCCAGCAGCGGCCCGATCTGGTTGGCGAACCCGCGCAGCACCCGCGTGAACAGGATCAGCAGCGCGAGCACGCCGAACGCGAGCAGGATGTGCGACAGGGCCGCGTAATCGGACGCGGTGGGGTCGTTGCCCGCGATCAGCCCCGCGCCCGGGCCGAGCAGCGAGACGCCGATGACGAGCAGCAGCGTCCCGGTGACCAGCGGCGGGAAGAAGCGGATCAGCTTCGCGAACGGCTTCGCGATGATCAGCCCGAAGACGCCGGACGCCAGCATCGCGCCGTAGACCGCGGTCAGGCCGTACTGCGAGGCGATCAGGATCATCGGGTTGACGACGCTGAACGTCGCACCCGCGACCACCGGGAGCCGGATGCCGAGGAGCTTCCCGATGCCGATCGCCTGGATCAGCGTCGCGATGCCCGCGACGAGCAGGTCGGCGTTGACCAGCAGCCCGATCGTCGCCGTGTCCAGCTTCAACGCGCTGCCGACGATCAGCGGCACGGCGACCGCGCCCGCGTACATGATCGACATGTGCTGGAGGCCGAGCAGGGCGAGCCGTCCGGCCGGCAGGCCCTGGTCGACCGGGTGCACCGCGGGTTCCGTCATGATCAAGCCCCTTCCCGGCGCCCAGCCAACGCCCCGCGCGTGACCGTAGCAAGTCCCCGGGGTCATGATCTTGTTTCAGGGGGCGGCGCGACGGCCGCGAATGTGTGACCATCGGTGCATGACTTCGGGTGGTATTTCCCAGGTGGGCCCGCCGTTTCGCGCCGATCACGTCGGGAGCCTCCTGCGGCCCCCGGTGCTGCGCGACGCGCGGCGGCGGCGTGAAAGCGGTGAGATCAACGCGGAGCAGCTCCGCGCGGTCGAGGACGACGCGATCCGCGACGTCATCAAGATGCAACGGGTGGCCGGGCTCAGCTCGGCGACCGACGGCGAGTTCCGGCGCGCGTCGTGGCACATGGACTTCATCTACGCGCTCGGCGGCATCTCGAAGAGCGACGAGCGGCTGCACGTCAAGTTCCACAACCTGGCGGGCGACCTCGAGTTCAGCCCGCCGGGCCTGCAGGTCGACGGCAAGGTGCGGCTCGACGAGCCGATCTTCGCCTCGCACTTCGAGTTCCTGAAGTCCCATGTGGACCCCGGCGTGACGCCGAAGCTGACCATCCCGTCGCCGAGCATGGTCTACTACCGCGGCGGCCGGGCGGCGGTCAGCGAGACCGTCTACCCGGACCTCGAGGAGTTCTTCGCCGACCTGAGCGCGGCGTACGCGGCGCAGGTTTCCGCGATGCACGGGCTGGGCTGCCGGTACCTGCAGCTGGACGACACGAGCCTGGCGTACCTCAACGACCCGGCGCAGCGGGAGCTCGTCGCGCGGATGGGCGGCGACCCGGACACCCAGCACGTGCGCAACATCGCGACGATGAACGCGGCGCTGGCCGGCCGGCCCGACGACCTCACCGTGACGACCCACCTGTGCCGCGGCAACTTCCGGTCGTCGTGGGTCGCGTCCGGGAGCTACGAGTTCGTCGCGGAGGCACTGTTCGGCGAGCTGGCCGTCGACGGGTTCTTCCTGGAGTTCGACGACGAACGTTCCGGCGGCTTCGAGCCGCTGCGGTTCGTGCCGAAGGACAAGAAAGTCGTCCTCGGCCTGGTCACGACGAAACGGCCCGAGCTGGAGGATCCCGACGTCCTGGTGCGGCGGATCGAGGAGGCGTCGCAGTACGTCGACATCGACCAGCTTTGCCTTTCGCCGCAGTGCGGGTTCTCCTCGACCGAGGAGGGCAACGACCTCACCCCGGACGACCAGCTGCGCAAGCTGGAGCTGATCGTGGCGACGGCCGACCGCGTCTGGGGCGGCCACTGATGATCACCTGCGTCGTCGACTACGTCATCGATCCCGCGAAGCTCCCCGACTTCGAACGCTTCGCCGCCGCGTGGATGCGGCTGGTGCAGCGCGAAGGCGGGATCCACCACGGCTACTTCCTGCCGTCGGAGGGCGCGAGCGACGAAGCCCGGGCGCTGTTCAGCTTCGAGAGCTTCGCCGCGTACGAGCGCTACCGGACGCTGTTCGGCGTCGACCCGGAGTTCATCGAGGCCGACAAGATCCGCGAGGAAAGCGGGTGCGTGGTCCGGTACCGGCGGTCGTTCATGCGCCCGTTGCTGCCGGACGACGACCTCTGACGCGGGTGCCGCCCCGGGTGCGTCCCGGGGCGGCGCGTGCGGTCAGGTGCAGTTTCCCCAGGTGTAGCGCCCGCCGGAGCCCATGGCCGTACCGCGCGCGATGGAGCCGTCGTACTGGACGCACTGGTAGTTCGCCGAGATCTTGACGGCCGCGTAGTACTGGAACTGACCGTCGTCGTGCCACGTCCCGCCCTTCGGCAGAATTCCGGCATCGACGTACGTCTCCGTGCCGACGTCGACCGACTTGATGGTGGCGACGCAGTTGGCGCACGTGCCACCGAAGTCGTTGGCGCAGGCCCCTTCGGGGGAGTACGGGTTGGCCGCGGCCGAAGCCACCGGCGCGGCGATCGCGGTCGCGCTCAGCGCCGCCGCGACGGCGGCACCCAGTTTGGCCCAGAGCTTCACCGGGTTCCCCCTCGTTTCACGCCTCGGGTGAGACGCACCGCCCCCACGCTCCGCGGCTTCGGGCGGTTCAGCCGCGGGTTGCGGGGCCACCTCGAGGTGCGAAGACTGATCCCATGCGACACAGCGCGCGGCGGCCGCCGTCGGTCGTGGATCGTGTCCTTGATCTGCTGGGCGCCTTCACGGCCGAGCGGCCGCGGCTGACGCTGTCCGAGCTGAGCCGCCGCGTCGGGCTACCGCTGTCGACCACGCACCGGCTGGCCGGCGAGCTGACCCGGCGCGGTGCGCTCGTGCGCGACGAAGCGGGCGTCTACCGCGTCGGGCTGTGGCTGTGGGAAGTCGCTTCGCTCGCTCCGCACGGTGCCGAACTGCGGGAGAGCGCGATGCCGTTCCTGGAGGACCTTTACGAGGCCACGCACCAGAACGTGCAGCTCGCGGTGCTCGACGGGGCGGAGGTCGTCTACGTCGAGCGCATCTCGGGCCGCGGCGCGGTCAACGTCCTGACGCGCGTCGGCGGACGGCTGCCCGCCCACGCGACCGGCGTCGGCCAGGTGCTGCTCGCGCACTCCCCGGCCGAGGTCCAAGAGGGAGTCCTGTCCGCGCCGCTGAAAACCTTCACCGAGAAGACGATCGGCTCGGCTTCGCAGCTGCGGCGGGTCCTCGCCGACGTCCGTCGCGACGGTTACGCGATCAGCGACGGCCAGATCGAGCTGATCTCCCTGTCGGTGGCCGCGCCGGTCCGCGACTCGACGGACGAGGTCGTCGCGGCGATCTCGGTGGTCGTCCCCGCCGAAGGGACGGACCCGCGGACGCTGGTCCCGGCGGTCCGGGCCGCGGCGCGGGGGATTTCGCGCGTGCTGGGGGCACCGCGCGTCCTGCGGTCGAGCGGTGGTTCCTCGACGGCTTGAGCCTCTTGTGATCGGATGGCGGGCATGGGTGCACAGAACACCGTCCTCGTCGTCGGGGCGGGTCAGAGCGGGTTTCAGGCCGTCGCGTCGCTGCGGGATCGGGGCTTCGACGGCCGGGTCGTGCTGGTCGGGGACGAGCCGGGCGTGCCGTACCAGCGGCCGCCGCTGTCGAAGGCCTATCTGGCCGGGACCGCGGGGCTCGAACAACTGCACCTGCGCGGTGAAGACTTCTTCGCCGAGAAGGACATCGAGCTGCTCGCCGGCCGCGTCGCGGAGATCGACCGCGAAGCCGCAAAGGTGCGTCTCGAGGAGGGCACCGAGCTGGCGTACGACCACCTCGTCCTGGCCACCGGCTCGCGCAACCGGACGCTGCCCGTCCCCGGCGCGGACCTGCCGGGCGTGCTGACCCTGCGCACCCGCGACGACGCCGACCGGCTGCGTGCGTCCCTCGTGGAGGCCCGGGACGTCGTCGTGGTCGGCGGCGGCTTCATCGGGCTCGAGTTCGCTTCGCACGCCGGGCGCCCGGTGACGATCGTCGAGGCGCAGGACCGGCTCCTCAACCGCGTCGCGACGCCGGAGATCTCCGCGTACTTCGCCGCGCTGCACCGGGAAGCCGGGCACACGGTGCTGCTCGGCCAGGGTGTCTCGGCGCTCCACGGCGACGACCGGGTGCGCGAGGTCGAGCTGTCCGACGGCCGCCGGCTGCCCGCCGACCTGGTCGTCGTCGCCGTCGGCGTCGTCCCGGAGACGACGCTCGCCGCGGAGGCCGGACTCCCCGTCGACAACGGCGTGGTCGTCGACGCGCACCTGCGCACGACCGACGAAAAGATCTTCGCGATCGGCGACTGCGCCAACTTCCCGTGCGTGCAGGCGGGTGCCGCGACCCGGCTCGAGTCCGTCCAGAACGCCGTCGACCAGGCCCGGTGCGTGGCCGCGGCGATCACCGGCACGCCCGAGCCGTACGCGAGCCTGCCGTGGTTCTGGACCGACCAGTCCGGCGCGAAACTGCAGATCGCCGGGATCCTTTCGGGCGCCGACAAGACGGTCGTGGCGGGCGATCAGGACACGGGCAAGTTCTCGGTGCTGTCCTTCCGCGACGACGTCCTCATCGCGGTCGAGTCGGTGAACCGGCCCGCGGACCACATCGCCGCGCGCCGCCTGTTCACGGCCGACCCGCACCCGCGGTACGCGGACCTGCGGGCGAGCGAGTTCAACCTGAAGGAACATCTGAAGGCGGCGTCAACTCGCGGTTGACGACGGGAGATCGTCAACCTAAAGTTGACGGCATGACCCCACCGACCACCATCAAGCTCGACGACCTCATCAGCGCGATCAAGAGCAACCACGACCAGGACGCCCTCGCCCAGCTGACCGACGCGGTCTACGTGGGCCAGCACCTCGGCGAAGTGGCCGACCACCTGATCGGCCACTTCGTCGACCAGGCCCGCCGGTCCGGGGCGTCCTGGACCGAGATCGGCCAGAGCATGGGCGTCACGAAACAGGCCGCCCAGAAGCGGTTCGTGCCGAAGGTCGATCCCGGCGGCGACCCGAGCGGCGCCATCGAGCGCGTCTACGGCCGCTACACCGACCGGGCCCGGCACGTGATCGTCGAGGCCCAGAAGGCCGCCGTCGCGCACGCCAGCCCGGAGATCGAAACCGTGCACATCGTGCTGGGCCTGCTCACCGAGCCCGCCGCGCTGGCGGCCGGAGCGATCCTGGCCCAGGGCGTGTCGCTGGACGCCGTTCGCGAAGCCGCCGAAGCGCGGCTACCCGAGCCGATCGACCCGGTGCCGAACGTGGTTCCCTTTTCTGCCGCCGCGAAGAAGACCCTTGAGCTGACCATGCGCGAAGGCCTGCGGCTCGGGCACAACTACATCGGCACCGAGCACCTGCTGCTGGCGCTGCTGGAACAGGGCGAAGGCGTCGGCTTCGAGGTGCTCGACGGCCTCGGCGTCAAGAAGGACAAGGCCGAGGCGAAGATCGTGGAGGTGCTGGCGGAACTCCTCGCCGCACGGGGGCAGTGAGACTGCTCCTGGCGGCCGCGCTCCTCGCGTTGGTGCTGGTGACGCTGCTCTGATCGGGATGTACCAGGGGGTTTTCCCGATCAGAGCAGCATCGGCTCAGGCTTCGGACTCCGGGCGGCCGTCGGCGGCCCAAGCCGTGTGGAACGAGCCTTCGCGGTCCACGCGGCGGTACGTGTGGGCCCCGAAGAAGTCACGCTGACCCTGGACCAGCGCCGCCGGCAGCCGGTCCGCGCGGAGGCCGTCGTAGTACGCCAGCGCCGTCGAGAAGCCCGGCGTCGGGATGCCGAGCTGGACCGCCGTCGAGATCACCGAACGCCACGAGTCCTGCGCGTCTTCGACGGCCTTGCGGAAGCCGCCCGAGGTGAGCAGCGTCGGCAGGCCCGGCTCCTCGGCGTAGGCCGAGGTGATGTCGTTGAGGAACTTCGCGCGGATGATGCAGCCGCCGCGCCAGATCGAGGCGACCTTGCCGAGGTCGATGTCCCAGCCGTACTCCGTCGCGCCGGCCTGGATCTGGTTGAAGCCCTGCGCGTACGCGACGACCTTCGACGCGTACAGCGCCTGCTCGACGTCGTCGGCGAAGCGCTCCAACGAGGAACCCGTCAGCGGCGCCCGCGAAGGACCGCCGAGGCCACGGGCGGCCGCGCGCAGCGACTTCGACCCGGACAGCGAACGCGCGAAGACGGCTTCGGCGATGCCCGAGATCGGGACGCCCAGGTCGAGGCCGATCTGCACGGTCCAGCGGCCGGTGCCCTTCTGCTCGGCGGCGTCCTCGACGACGTCGACGAACGGCTTGCCCGTCGACTTGTCGACGTGGGCCAGCACCTCGGCGGTGATCTCGATCAGGTAGGAGTCCAGCCGGCCGGTGTTCCAAGTGCGGAACACGTCGGCGATCTCGGCGGGGGAGTAGCCGCCCGCGCCGCGCAGCAGGTCGAACGACTCCGCGATCAGCTGCATGTCGGCGTACTCGATGCCGTTGTGCACCATCTTGACGAAGTGGCCGGCGCCGTCCGCGCCGATGTGCGTGCAGCACGGCTCGCCGTCGACCTTCGCCGAGATGTCCTCGAACAGCGGGCCGAGCGACTCGTACGACTCCTTCGAACCGCCGGGCATTATGCTAGGCCCGTGCAGTGCGCCTTCCTCGCCGCCGGAGACGCCGCTGCCGACGAAGTGCAGCCCGCGCTCGCGCAGCGCCTTCTCGCGGCGGCGCGTGTCGGCGAAGTGCGCGTTGCCGGCGTCGATGATCACGTCGCCCTCTTCGAGCAGCGGCGCGAACTCGTCGATGACGGCGTCGGTCGGGCCGCCCGCCTTGACCATGATCACGACCTGCCGGGGCCGCTCCAGCGCGTTGACGAAGTCCTGCGCCGAGTACGCCGGGATGAAGTCGCCTTCGTCGCCGAACTGCTCCACCAGCGCGCGGGTCCGCTCCTCGGACCGGTTGTGCAGGGCCACCGTGTGGCCGTGCCGCGCCAGGTTGCGGGCCAGGTTGCGGCCCATGACCGCCAGGCCGGTGACCCCGATGCTCGCCTTCTTGCTCATCCGCATCCTTCCGAAGACTCTCTCGATTCAGACAGTAGTCCGATCGACGCCTCAAGGGAGGGCACGGAGGAGCAGCTCACTCAGTTCAGGAGAAGCAGCGGATCGGGCCGCGGTTGATCGCGAGCATGTCGGTGATCGCCGCGACCAGGTCGATCTGCGCGCCCCACTCGGCGCCGTCCAGCTCGGCGTACGCGCGGTGCAGGTTCCCCGGCAGCCGCTCCTGCTCGCTCAGCGACGCGAACTCGCCCAGGTCGGTCTCCTTCGCGACCTCCAGCGGCGACAGCCCGGCGGCCTTCCCGCGCTCCGCTGTCTCCTGGACGAACCTCAGGTACGCGTCCACTGTGTCCACCACCGAGAGGTCGCACGGGCCGCCGTGACCAGGCAAGATCACTTCCGGTTCGAGTTCCCGGATGACGTCGAGGCCCTTGCGCCACCCGGCCACCGAGCCCATCAGCGCGAACGGGCTGCCGCCGTTGAACACCAGGTCGCCGGCGTAGAGGACGCGCTGCTCCGCCAGCCAGACCAGGACGTCGTTGGTCGTGTGGGCCGCGTGGCCGGGGTGGATCAGCTCGAGGGTGACGTCGCCGGCGTGCACGGTCAGCCGGTCGTCGAACACGACCTCCGGCGGCCGCGACCGCAGCTCGCCCCAGTCGCTGCCGACGAAGATCCCCTCGAACGTCTGGATGCCCTCGGCGACCATCAGCTCGCGCGTCTTGCGGTGCCCGATGATCGTCGCGGCCCCGACGAGGTAGTTGCCGTTGGTGTGGTCGCCGTGGTGGTGGGTGTTCACCAGCGTCGTCACCGGGCTGCCGGTGGCGGCTTCGACCGTCTCGAGCAGCGCGCGCGTGCGGCGCTCGGTCGAGCACGTGTCGATCAGCACGGTGTGGTCGCCGGCGTCGACGAACCCGCAGTTGTTGATGTACCAGGAGCCGTCCGGCTGGACGTACCCGTGGACCCGGTCGGCCAGGCGGGTGACGGCGGCGGCGGAGGGCGAGCGATCGGTCACCGGCCCAGTCTGCCCGAGACCGGGCTCCGCCGGTTGGCCGAATAATTCGGAATTTCACTGGTCCAGGCGAGTGATAGCGCAGGTGACTGGCATTCTGCGGCGTTTCCTGGAACGCTGCGCGATGTCATCATCGAGATCCGCAAGGTGAAGCACTAACCTGGGTGGGTTCGGTAGTTCGTGTGTGACGGCGGCCGGTGGCCGCCGTCACTTGTAGTGGTCCGGGAGAGCAGGGCGATGGCCAGCACCGTCACCTCGCGCCGGAAGCAGCTCGGGAACGAGCTCCGGCATGCCCGCACCGCGGCGCGGATGACACAGCAGCAGGTCGCCGAGGTCCTCGGCTGCACCCAGGGCAAGGTCAACAAGATCGAGTCCGGTGCCGTCGGGGTGAAACTCGGGGATGTGCGATCCATGCTGAACGCATTCGGGATCAACGGCGAAGAAGCCGACACGCTGATGAACCTGGCGCGCGCGGCCGCCGGGCAGCGCGGCCACTGGTCCGGCTACCGCTCGGTGGTGCCGCACTGGTTCCGCACCTTCACCGACCTGGAGCCCGCGGCCGCGGAGATCCTCACCTGGCACGGCGAGCGCATCCCGGGTCCGCTGCAGTCCGAGCACTACATGCTCAAGCAGTTCACCGAAGCCGGCGCGACGGACGTGACGTCCCTGGTGCGCAACCGGCTCGACCGCAAGGCGGTGTTCGAGCAGCAGCAGCCGCCCTACTACCGGTTCATCATCAGCGAGGGCGCGCTGCGCCGGGCTCCCGGCGGGTACGCGCCCGCGGTGATGCTCGACCAGGTCGAGCACCTGCTCTCGCTCGAACGGCACCCGCGGGTCTACGTCCACGTGCTGCCGTTCGGGGCGCGGCTGGCCGCGGTGCCCAACGACTTCACGATCATGCGCTTCCCGGACCGCACCCGGGACTTCGTCTACATCGAGCACTCCGCCGGCGGCCTGTACCTCGACGACGTCAAGGACTTCAACATCTTCGTCGACTCGTGGGACCGGCTGCGGGGAGCGGCGCTGGAGCGGCAGGAGACCCGGCAGTTCCTGAAGGAGCTCGCGGAGGGTTACCGCGGCCAGATGCAGCAGCTCCAATAGGGCGAACGGCGGCCTCAGGGGTCCCGAGTGGTGAACAACTGTCGGTAGAGTGGCTCTGTTGTGCCCTAAGCCACCGGAAGTGCCGCCCGAAGGGGACATCGTGGACCCCGACTTCCTCCCCGACGCCGTCGACCTCGACCGGCCGAACGTGGCGAGGATCTACGACTGGGCGCTCGGCGGCACCGCGAACTGGGCGGTCGACCGGCAGTACGGCGAGCTGGCCGTGAAAGCGTTCCCGCTGGCGAAGACCCTGGCGCGCGGCAACCGCGACTTCCTCGGCCGGGCCGTGCGCCACTGCGTCACCGAAGGCATCACGCAGTTCCTCGACCTCGGGTCCGGCATCCCCACCGCCGGCAACGTCCACGAGGTGGCCGACGAGTACGCCGAAGACAGCCGCTGCGTCTACGTCGACAACGAGCCGGTGGCCGTCGCGCACGGCCGGATCCTGCTCGAAGAGGAGGGTGATCCCGAGCGGCACGCCGTGCTGCACGCCGATCTCCGGGACGCCGAGGAGGTCTGGGAGGCCGCGCTCGCCACCGGCGTGCTCGACCCCGAGCGGCCGATCGGCCTGCTCAGCGTGGCCGTGCTGCACTTCCTGCCGGACGTCACCGGTGTCCGCGAAGCGATCCGCGACTACCGGACGCTGCTGGCGCCGGGATCGGCGTACGTCCTCTCGCACGCGACCGAGTCCGGTGTCGAAGGTGACGAGCTGGCGCAGATCCGGCGGCTCGTGCAGCTGTCCGAACGGTCGAGCTCGCCGGCGGTGTCCCGGTCGCTCGACGAGATCGCCTCGTTCTTCGGTAACTTCGAGGTCGTCGACCCCGGGATCGTGCCTGTGGGAGAGTGGCGCCCCGAGCCCGGCACCGCCCCGGTCCCCCTCGCGAGCGTGGTCGGCGGTGTCGGCCGCAAGCCTGGAGGAAGCGCATGACCACGCAGGACCCCGAAGCCCCCGAAGGCGTCGACCTCGAGCGGCCGAACGCGGCCCGCATCTACGACTGGTTCCTCGGCGGCGACGCCAACTGGGCCATCGACCGCCAGTTCGGCGAGCAGGCGGTCAAGACGTTCCCGATGATCAAGACGGTCGCCCGTGTCGGCCGCGACTTCCTCGGCCGGGGCGTCCGGTACCTGGCGCGCAACGGCATCGACCAGTTCCTCGACCTGGGATCGGGCGTGCCGACGGTCGGGAACGTCCACGAGGTCGCGGCGGAGGTGAACCCGAACGCGCGGTGCGTGTACGTCGACAACGAGCCGGTCGCGGTGGCGCACTCGCAGGTCCTGCTGGAGAAGGAGGGCGTCGCGGACCGGCACGCCGTGCTGCAGGGCGACCTGCGCGACCCGGCCGACATCTGGAAGCGGGCGCTCGAGACCGGTGTCCTCGACACGAACCGGCCGATCGGCCTGATCATGGTCGGCGTCCTGTACTTCCTCGGCCCGGACGAGCCGGTGGCCCAGACCATCCAGAAGTACCTGTCGCTGCTGCCCGCCGGCTCGTACTTCCTGTCCTCGCACCTGACCACCGAAGGCCTCGACGCGATGGCCGACGCCGAAAGCCGCGAGTCGATCGTGGCGCAGTACCAGCGGTCGAGCACCCCGCTGCACCTGCGCAGCAAGGCGGAGTTCACGACGTTCTTCGAGGGCCTGGAGCTCGTCGAGCCGGGCATCGTCTACCTGCCGGAGTGGCACCCGGAGGAGATCGAATCCCGCGCCACGAAGAAGATGGCGAACGACCCGTCGTTCGTCGGCCACATCTGCGGCCTCGGCCGCAAACCGTGACAGCGGCCTACGACGCGGTCGCCGTCCGGTACGCGGAGTTCGTCCGCGGGATCTGGGACGGCGACCCGCTGGACCGGGCCGCGTGGGCCGCGTTCGCGGACTTCGCGCGCGGCCGCGGCCCGGTCGCCGACCTCGGCTGCGGGCCCGGCCACCTGACGGCGCACCTGCGTTCGCTCGGGCTCGACGCGTTCGGCGTCGACGTGTCGCCGGAGATGGTTTCACTGGCGCGGGCCGCGCAGCCGGAGCTGCGGTTCGAGGTGGGTTCCATGGCGGCGCTGGACCTGCCCGACGAGTCGCTCGCCGGGATCCTGTCGTGGTATTCGGTGATCCACGCGCCGCCGTCGGAGGTAGCGGGGTACTTCGCCGAATTCACCCGGACGTTGGCGTCGGGTGGTCACGTTCTGTTGGGGTTCTTCGAGGCCGGGGACGGCCCGGTTTCGGAGTTCGACCACAAGGTGACGACGGCGTACCGGTGGCCCCTCGGCGAACTGGTGGACATCGCGGCGGCCGCGGGGCTCGCCGAGGTGGGGCGGATGTACCGCGAGCCCGTCGAAGGGGAACGCCCCTTCCGTCAGGGCCGGCTGCTGCTGCGGAAACCGTAGCCGGAGACAGCGAGAGCCCCGGTCCGCGCTGGACCGGGGCTCTTCTCGTGGTGGGACAGCAGTTCAGACGCGGGAACCGATTCGCCCGCGCAGGAGCGGGGTCAGGTCGATCGCGGCCTCCAGCGGGCGGGTGGTCCGGAACCCGTCGGAGTGGCGCTGCAGCGGCAGGTCCTGGTCGGCGGCCCACGTCGTCGTCTTGCGCAGCGGCGCCTGGATCAGGCTGAAGCCGAAGCGGTTCCTCAGCTCGTCGCCGATCCCGCGGCGGCCGCGGTGCTCTTCTTCCTCGCGGCGGAAGAGCGAGTTCAGCCGGACGGCCATCGTCTACACCCCCAGCTCTCGTCGCGGTGACCTGGCGCGTTCGCCGCCGGTCAGTCCGAGACAGGGTTCACACGGCATGCCGGCCCCGGGGGCCAGCCACTCCACTTGGGCGCGGGAAAGCGCTTCCCCGCACTTGGTTCGGACCAGCTCGCTCGTACTCCCGGCGACGTCCAGCCCGAAGACGTGGACGACCCGGCGGGCCTCACCGGCGGTTCCCCTGGCGAGCCTGCCCACGATCAGAACGCCCGGTGGCGCACTGTCCTCGACGATCACGCTGTCCTCCCCCATGAGGTCCTGCGGTGGTGGTTGGCCGGTCGTCAGCCAGTGGTCCGCGGTCGGGGACCGCCCGCCGCATGCAGGCAGTCATTCACCGACACCAGCGCCCCGGCCGATGCGATTAATCCTACTCCTGGAATAATCTTCATGTCGAGGCCGGACCTAGTTGATCACCCGCTTGGCCGTGCGGCGTACTCCATTGAGACACTGAGTAGCCGGACGCGGGTACTTTTGACCTGGTCCCGGCCGCGCCCCCCATCGATGCTCGGAGGTACGACCCATGGCGGATTATCCGTCGTTCGCGGATTACGATCCGAACACGGCCGTGTCCCTGTTCCAAGAGGCTGCCTGGGAGAAGTCGTTCGCCAGCGAGCCCAACGGTGGGAGCTGCGTCGAGGTCAACCTCGGCCGCGAAGGCCTGATCGGTGTCCGCGACACGAAGCTCGCGACCAGCCCGGTCTTCGTTTTCGACAGCGCCGAATGGGAAGCGTTCCTGGTCGCCGTGAAAGCCGGGCAGTTCGACCTGCCCGCTTGATCCGTCCCCCGCGGCGGTGATCGTGATCACCCGCCGGTGCACAGTTGCGTCCGATAAAAGATGGCGAAGGCCCCCTTCCCGTTCTCTGGAGAAGGAGGCCTTCGCGACGGCGCGGATACGCGTGGACGCCGATTGTGAGGGCAATCTCACCCGATTGCCGGAAGCTCACCCCCGCGCAGCCGGCCCCGGGTCCGCCGCCAGGCCAGCACGACCAGCACGACGAGCCCGATCAACGGCAGCGTGCTGATCGCCCAGCTCAAGCCCATCGGTGGCCCCGGTTGTTCGAGCACCGGCAGAGCGCGCAGGTCGCCGGTGCCGGACCCGGCCGGACCGTTGACCGTGAAGCGGAACGTCCATTCCCCCGGCCGCGGCATCGAGCGGACGTCGAGCCCCCACACGTCGAGCTTGCGCGGGTGCCGGACCAGCGGCTGCGTGCGGTTCTTCCCGCCCTCCGGGTTGATCATCGTGAGCGTGCCGGACTTGTCCTCGATCCCGCCGTCGGGGATGAACGTGAAGTCCAGCGACTGCATGGCTTTCAGCGGCCAGGTGCTGAACCCGATCGTCATCCCGTACGGCCCGGCCTGGACGTGCTCGGTGTGCACGATGTTGACCGGCTCGTAGGCGTTCGCCGGTGCCGCGGTGGCGAACAGCAGCCCGGCGACGGCGGCTAAGGCCAGAAGTGTCTTACGCATCAGCGGTTTCCCCCTTCTTCGCGGGCGCCAGCAGACAGAGCATCCCGCCGAACCGCCACCCGGCGAACCCGCCGAGCAGCCCGAGCAGGCCGCTGAACACGGCCGTCGTCGCCAGGTACCAGGCCGGCGGCAGGTGCGCGCCGGTGTAGAGCAGGAAGCGCTGGACCGGCAGGCTCAGCCCGATCAGCAGCCCGGCGATCCCGCCCGCGACCACGGACACGCGGCCCGCGGACCACCCCCGGCGACGGCCGGCGAGGTAGGCCAGCTCCATCAGCGCGGCCACCGGCAGCAACGCCATCGGCGTCAGCGACGGCATTTCCGGCACCCCGGAGATCGCGTCGCGCATCGGCAGGCCGACGAGGTCCGCGTAGGCCTGGGCCGCCCACGGCGAGAACCACCAGAAGACCGCCTGCACGGCCGCGACCATCGCCGCGGTGCCGACCGCGCCGCCCGGCCGGCGCAGGAACCCGGCGCCGACCGTGACGAGCAGCACCGCCATCATCGAGCAGCCGATCGCGACGGCGTCGGCGTAGTCGTCGGGTACCTGCTGCAGCCCGAGCGCCAGCACCGGCCCGAACGTTAGCAGCACGGTCAGCGAAGCCAGCGTGCCGAGCCGGCCCCACCGGTGCTCCCGCGCCGCGGCGAACACCGCGGTCGTGCCGATCAGCGACACCGTGATCGACAGCAGCAACCCGATGTGCGGCGGCGAGTCGATGACCGCGTCGAAGCCGTAGAGCCCGTGCCACCACTGGTCCCACAGGCCGTACAGCAGGAACGTCGCCGCGCCGACCCCCGAAACGAGGTAGCCCAGCGGCGCCGCGAACGTCTTGCCGAACACGTTGACGACGCGCCCGCCGATCCGCGGGTCGACTTCGCGGCCCGCGCGGCGCGCCGCCGTCGTCAGCAGCACGACGGCGAGGCTCGCCAGGCCGACGACCGCGCTGCCCGCGTACAGGAACAGGTGCGGCAGCGTGAAGAACGTGTCCGGCCCGACGTCGCTGTGCCACTGGATGTCCCAGGTCAGCCCGACCAGTGACAGCAGTGACCCCCCGAGCACGACGTTCGCGGGCAGCAAGCCCGTTCGCGCCGGTTTCGCGACCGCGGTCGTCCTGACCCCGGATGCGGTGAGATCCATTCCCCCGACCCTTTCTACTTGACGAGCAACGGAAAAACGACTTGGGCGGGCCCGCCGGGCCCGTGCAGGGACACCGTGATCTCCCACTGCCCGGACATCGGCAGCCCGACGCCGGTGGCGCGGAACCGGCCGGAACCGTCCGGCACGGCGAGCACCGGCGCGAACGCGTGCCCCATCTGCGCCATGACCGGCTCGACCGACACGCTGTCGGGCGCGGGTCCGGTGACGGCCACCGCGAACGTGTTGCCGCCGATGCGCGGTGGGTCGGCGGAGAACTGGACCGTGTAGGGCCCGGAAACCGCTTGCTGCGTCGTGGCCTTGGCGTCGCCGGCCGGCCAGAGCAGCCAGGCGACACCGGCCACGACCACCAGCGCGACGACCGCGATCAGCACCTTGGGGCGTTTCATCGTCCGGCTCCTGTCGTCGGGACGTCGACCACGGCGGGGATGGTGAGCACGCGGTAGCCGCGTTCGGCCTGCAGCCAGATCCGGTACCGGCCGGGCGCGGCGAAGGTGTAGGTGAAGCCGACGTCCGGCCCGTACGCGGCGACGGTCTCGTCGGGGCGGTCGACCTGGCCCGCGACGGGCGGGATCATCGCGTGGACGTGCGCCCAGGTCGGTGCCTTCGCGGCGCTCTCGCCGACCGGCCCGTCGATCGGGCCCGCGATGATCAGGTGGCCGAGCATCCCCAGCCACGGCTGGAGGTCCTGGGTCTTGAAGTGCGCGGTGACGGTCGTCGGCGTGCCTGGGGTGATCGTGAGGTCGACCGGGGTGCCGTCGACCGTCCGCGGTCCGGCGCCGGCCGGCTCGGGCGCGGGCACGGCGGTGCCGGCCAGGTCCACAGTGGACCGGAGGAGCTGCGTCCCGCCGCCGCGCCGGACGAGCTCCGCGGCGACGGCGTACGTGCCCGCCTCCGGATCGGCGACGGCGACGCGGTAGTCGCCGGGGGCGACCCGCACCGGGTGCAGGTGGCTCAGCCGGCCGGACGGCGACACCAGCACCAGGTGCACGAGCGCGTTGTCGTGGACGAGCAGGTCGTCGACCGGGCGGCCGGTGGCGCCGTCGGTGAGGCTCAGCCGCAGGCCACCGGGCTCCGCGCGCGCCGCGAGGTTCACCGGCGGCCGCGTGTAGTCCATTGTGGACAACTGCGCGTTGGCGTACGGGTCGGTGACGTTGTCGTACGTCGGGTCGAGCTGGCTGCCGGGCGCGGGCGGCGGGGGAGTGTTCGCCGACAGCAGGGCGCCGGTGACGGCGACGGCGAGCGCGGCGACCACGCCGCCGGCCGGGATCAGCGCGAAGGCGGTTCGTCTCGCCCGCATGCCGACCACGAGCGCGAGCAACAGGAGCACGCCCGCGGCGACGAACCCGCCGTAAGTCGCCTTCTCCCACGGCGGCACCACCCGCGCGGGGACGATGAACGGGATGGTCGCGGTGGTTCCGCCGCCGTCGTTCAGCGACAGCTCCCACGGCCCCGGCTTGTCGACTTGGAGATTTCCCGGGTACACGCCCGGTTCGGCGCCGAGGACGACGTCACCCCTTGACGTGACGACGCCGTCCGCGGCGACGGCCAGGTGCAGCGTCCCGGGCGCGGTGCCCTGGTGCGTCACGACGTCGACCCGCAGCGGTGACGGCGTGACGTCGACCCGGCGGATGATCACGGTCAGCTCACGCGCGCCGAGAGTCTGCGCCACCTGGACGTCGGTGCCGGACGGCGCGCCGTCGGCGTGCGCGGTCCCGCCGCCCAGTGCGATTCCCAGCACGGCCAGCAGCATCAGCAGCGCGGCTTTCGATTTGGTCCCCATCGTGGTCCGAACCTAGCGACGGCGGACCGTGGCGGGCGTCACGGCGGGGAGGGAACTCCGGTCCCCAGCGCGGGGGACCGGAGCCCCCGGGGGTCTCAGGGGTCAAGGAACTTCCGCAGGTGGGAGACGACTTCGTCCGGCTGCTCCTCGGGCAGGAAGTGGCCGCATTCGGCCAGGGCCGCGCCCGTGACGTCGTTCGCGTACTCCTGCCAGATCTCCAGTGTCGGCAGGGTGCCGAGCAGGCCGTTCGCGCCCCAGAGAGCGAGAAGTGGCTGGGTGACGCGCTTTCCGGCGGCGAAGTCGGCGTCGTCGAGCTCGGCGTCGTCCGGGAAGGAGGCGCGGTAGTCGTCGAAACCGGCGCGGAGGGCGCCGGGCTGGGAGAAGGCGCGGACGTACTCGGCGACGGCCTCGGGGTCGAGGCTGTGGCGCTGGTAGGTCCAGCGTTCGTAGAAGTAACCGAGGTAGGCGGCGATGTTCTGGCCGGCGAGCAGTTCCGGAAGATCGGGCTGGAGGTGGAAGAGCCAGTGCCAGTAGGCCTGCGCGACGCCGGTGTCGAGGCGCTGCCACATCGCGCGGGTGGGAGCGATGTCGAGGACGGCGACGCGTTCGACCTGGTCCGGGCGGTCGAGGGCCCAGCGGTGGGCGACGCGGCCACCGCGGTCGTGCCCGGCGACGGCGACCTTCGGGTACCCGAGGTGCTCGGCGAGGGCGGCGATGTCGGCGGCCATCGTGCGCTTGTCGTAGCCGGTGCGGGGCTTGTCGGTGCGGCCGTAGCCGCGCAGGTCGGGGGTGATGACGGTGTGCGTCTCGGCGAGCGGCCCGACGACCCGGTGCCAGCAGTGCGACGTCTGCGGCCAGCCGTGGAGGAGGAACAGCGGCGGCCCCTCGCCGGCTTTGACGAAGTGCATCCGGATGCCGTTGACCGTGGCCATGCTTTCTAACCTGTCCATGCGGTTAGAAGGTAGCGGTTCCTCTAACCGTTCGCAACGGTTAGGGTGAAGGTATGGAGTGGGCTTTCGACGGCGGACGGCCGTGCCTCGACCTGGTCAACACGCTGCGCTCCCGGTACGCCGAGGGTGTCGAGCTGCTGACCGGGCCCGAAGCGCTGGCGGAGTGGTTGTCCCTGGCGGGTTTCACGACGGGCCCGGTGCCGGTGACGGCGGGGAACGTGCTGGCGGCGAAGGCGTTGCGGGAAGCGGTGGACCGCGTCCTGCTCGCGGACGGGCTGCCGGCCGAGATGGACGTCGACCTGGTCAACAACGCGGCGGCCGCGGCGCCGGCACCCCCGCCCCGCCTGGTCACGGCGGGCGGCCGCCTCCGCCGCGAGGTCCCGGCGGCGAAGGACCCGGTGGCGGTGGCGTTCGCGGCCTTGGCGGCGGACGCGATCGACCTGGCGGCGAGCGACGCGGCGGTCCGCGTCTGCGCGGCGGACGACTGCGGGATCCGGTTCTGCGACGCTTCGCCGCGGCGGAACCGGCAGTGGTGCTCGATGGCCCGCTGCGGGAACCGGGCCAAGGCCCGCGCGCACTATGCCCGGGTCAGCGGTCGTGAGTGAGAAACAGTGTTAGAACACTGTTTCTCACTCACGACCCTTGCGCCGAGCCGGGGCCGTTGCCGCCCACCAGGCGCTCGTAGACCTTCGGGTGGGCGCGGAGCCAGACGTTGAGCTTGCCGATCCACCGCATGTGCGCCGTTCGCAATCCCGCCGGGAGCGGGGTGGCGAGAGTCCGCACCACCCGGGTGAAACGCCGGAAGCGCCGCTGGTCGCGGAGAGTCCACTGGAGACCCAGGCGGTCGCGGAGTCCGGGTGGCAGCGTCGCCCGGATCAGGAACATCTGGGTCCGGGCGTGCCACCGCCACCACGAGCCGGGCAGCCACCGCACCGGCTTCGGGACGGTGTGGATCGTCTCGAAGAGCTCCTCGATCGCCGGATTCCCCGCGAAACCGGCCACCATGTCGTCGTAGTAGCGTTCGAAAGCCGCCCAGTCCGGCGGCAGATCGCGTTCGCGCACGCCGAGCAGCCGTCCGACGTCGCACATCTGCGCGTAGTACTCCTCAAGCTCCACATCGGACAGTGGGCGGCCGAAGAACTGTTGTGCGTCAACGGGAACCTTCACCAGGGTCGCGTGCACCCAGGCGTAAGCCGCCGGGTTGAGCGCGCTGTACCGGCGTCCGTCCAGGGAACCCGTGAACGTGCGATGCAAGGCACGCAACCGTTCCGCCTCCACCCGGGCCCCGGCCGGACCGCCGTAGACGTAGATCGACAGCGACGCGCCCGTCCGCATCAGCCGCGTCCAGGGATCCGACTTGTAGTCCGAGTGGTCGCGCACCCCCGCCGCGACGACCGGGTGCGCCACCTGCAGCACCAGCACCTGCCCGGCCAGCAGCCCGTCGCGGAAGTCGCCGAAGTACTTCCACGCCGCCGTGCCGCGGACGATCGGCCGCGCCATCAAGCCCCGCGGAGCAGCATCATCAGCGGTTCGGCCACCGGCGTGTCCGTCTCGCCGGTCGCCAGCCGGCGCAGCTGCAGCCCGGCGATCAGCGCGACCACGGGCCCGGCCAGCCGCTGCGGCTCCGGCACGCCGACCGCCGACAGGATCGTCACGGCCAGCTCGTCGTACGCCGCGAAGCAACGTGACGACGCTTCCTGCAACTCGGGATCCCGGGCGGACTGGAGGTACAGCTCGTGCGCGCCGAGCTCGTCGGCGCCGAACGGCAGCTGCGCGATCACGTGCTCGACGACCGACGCCGCCTGCTCGACGCTGAGGCCTTCCGAGCGGTAGCCGTCGACGATCGCGCCCAGCTTCGCCGTTTCTTCTTCGACGAACAACAGCATCGCTTCGCGCAGCAACGCCGTCTGGCTGGGGAAGTGGTAGGTGAGCGTGCCGAGCGAAACGCCGGCGGCGGCCACGATCCGGCGGTTCGTCAGACCGCCGACGCCGTGCTCGCCGACGACCGTCAGCGCGCCGCGCAGGATGGCGTCCCGGGTGCTTACCAGCTTGTCTCGGGATGCCGCTCCGGCCACCGTTCGACCTCTTCCAGTTGCGCGGCGAGCGAAACCAGCCGCTCCTCGGCGTGCGAGGGGCCGAGCAGCTGCGCGCCCAGCGGCAGCCCGTCTTCCGTCAGCCCGGCCGGGACGTTGACCCCCGGCCAGCCCAGCACGTTCCACGGCCAAGCGTACGGGCAGGCGGCGATCATGGCCTGGTCGGTCTCCCAGCCGGACAGCCCGTCGAACGTGCCGATCGGCGGCGGCGGGGTCGCGGTGGTCGGGGTCAGCAGCACGTCGACGCGGCCGAACACCGAGCCGATCCGGCGGTGCAGCCCCGGCTCCAGCGCGCGGGCGAGCCGCAGCGCGGGCCCGGCCAGCAGGCGGCCGTGGCCGGCGTTGCTGCGCGTGCGCGGGTCGAGCCCGGTGCGGTCGGGCACGCGCAGCGTCCAGTCGCGGACGCCGGTGAGCGAGCGCGGCAGGAACGTGAGGCCGATCAGCCCGTAGTCCGGCTCGACCTCGACGATCTCGTGGCCCAGCCCGGCGAGCGACTCGGCGAGCCGCCGCACGTTCGCTTCGACGACCGGGTCGAGCCGGGTCTTGGTGGCGGTGAAGGGAATCCGCGTCGACAGCCCGATCCGCAGCCGGCCTGGTTCACGCGCCGCGGCGGTCCGGAAGGTGGTGCCGGTGTCCGCGACGACGTCCAGCAGCAGGGCGGCGTCTTCGACGGTCCGGGCGAGCGGGCCGAGCACGGTCAGGCCGTGGAACAGCTCGCTTTCGGTCGGGATCCGGCCGCGCTGGGTCTTGATGCCGACGAGCCCGGTCCACGCGGCCGGGATGCGCACCGAGCCGGCGCCGTCGGAACCGAGCGCGGCCGCGATGGCCCCCGACGCCACCGCGGCCGCGCTCCCGCCCGAAGAACCCCCGGGGGTGTGGCCGGTGTGCCACGGGTTGCGCGTCACGCCGAAGGCCGGGCCTTCGGTGAACGGCCACTGGCCCAGCTCGGGGGTGTTCGTCTTGCCGATGATGATCGCGCCGGCCTCGCGCAGCAGCGCGACGGCGGGGGCGTCGGTGGTCGCGCACGGGAAGTCGCCGACGCAGCCGAACGACGTGGGCAGGCCGGTGAGGTCGACGTCGTCCTTGATCGCGACGGGCACGCCGAGCAGGGGTTTCCGGTCGCCGGTCCGGAGCCGCTGGTCGGCATCGGCCGCTTCGGCGAGGGCCGCGTCGTCGCGCAGGTGCCGGAACGCGTTGAGCGTGGGCTGGCTGGCGTGCGCGCGTCCGAGGGCGGTGGCGGTCAGCTCGGCGGACGTGACTTCGCCGGCGGCGAGCTGCGCGGCCTGCTGGGCGAGACCGGTGAAGTCCAGGCTCGTAGCTGTCATGTCGGCCCCCGGAGGTCCTCGTTCGTTCGAACGAACGTTACCGGATACCCGCAGTCTTTGGCCACCCCGGTCGTGAGTGAGAAACAGGGTTAGAACACTGTTTCTCACTCACGACGGCTGCGGCAGACTGGGCTCATGACGTTCGACTTCGCCGGATTCCCCGCCGCCGCTCTCGACGCGGTCCCCCGCGTCGACCTGGGCGGCTGGCCGACGCCGCTGCACGAGGCACCCCGGCTCGGCGAAGCCCTCGGCCTGCGGAACCTGTGGCTCAAGCGCGACGACGTCCACCCGCTCGGCGCCGGCGGCAACAAGCTCCGCAAGCTCGAATTCCACCTCGGCGCGGCCCGGGAAGCCGGCGCGGACACCGTGATCACCTTCGGCGCCCTCCAGACCAACCACGGCCGCCAGACCGCCGCCGCGTGCGCGAAGCTCGGCCTGCGCTGCGAACTCGTCCTCACCGCGAAGGTCCCGCGCGACGGCGAAGCGTACGAGCGTGGCGGAAACGTCCCGCTCGACAAGCTCTTCGGCGCGACGGTCCACGTCTGCGAAGACGGCGAGGAGACCGGCCGCGCCTACGACCGGCTCGTCGCCGAAGCCGCCGCCGAAGGCCGGAAGGTCGCCACCGTCCCGGTCGGCGGGTCCAACGACCTCGGCGCGCTCGGTTACGTCCGCGCCACGTACGAACTCGCGAAGCAGCTCGAAGAACGCGGTGTCGAGCGCGCCCACCTGATCGTCCCGCACGCCAGCGGCGGGACGGCGGCCGGCGTGGCGCTGGCCGCCGGGCTCCTCGGGAACCTCGGCGTCGGCATCGCCTGCGTCAGCCACCCGCTCGACGAGGCCACGGAGAACCTCCACGACCTCGTCGCCGGCGCGGCCAAGCTGCTTGGCGTCGAACCGCCGCCGCTCACGCACACCAAGATGAGCGACTCCACCCTCGGCCCCGGCTACGGCATCCCGACCGACGCGGTCTGGAGCGCGCTACGGCTTTTCGGCCGCACCGAGGGAGTTGTGCTCGATCCGGTTTACACCGGCAAGGTGGCCGCCGCGCTGATCGAATGGGCGGGCCACTTCGCCCCGGACGACCACGTGGTGTTCCTGCACACCGGCGGGATGCCCGGCCTGTACGGCTACACGCCCGAATTCGCGGCGGCCGTCGAAAGCTGACTCGAGCCGCGTCGCGACCTGGAGCAGCGTGAGCAGCAGCACCACGTCGGCGAGCAGCAGCAGCCGCTGCATGACGCCGATCGGGAACGCGTCCGAAATCTCCGGGAACGGCCCGACACCCGCCTCGCTCAGCCGCACGAACACGAAACTGACCGCGAACAGCCCGAACGCGCCCGCGCTCAGCCGGATCGCGCGCACGACGGCGAGCCGCTCCGGCCGTCCCCGCAACGGTTCCAGCAGCGAGATCGCCGCGCCGGGCAGGCTCAGGAACGCGACCAGGCACGCGTAGAGGTGGATCTCGCCGCTCACCGGGTCGGGCGCCTCCGGGTAGCTCGCCGGGAACACCGCGGCCGCGGCCATCCCGAGCGACCAGAGCGTGAGCAGCAGCCGGGTCGTGCGCGACAGCGGGACACCGGCGGCGTGCAGCGCGCCGAGCACCGCCAGCGAGCCGATGGCCAGCGACAACACGCTCGCGGCGAGCATGCCCTCGCCCCGGTCGGTCACGGTGTAGCTCGACAGCGTGTCGTACACCGGGTCGTGCGAGCTGATGATGTGCAGCACCACGGCCGTGAACAGCCCCCAGCCGATCGCGCCCAGCGCCACGAGCCGCCACGGTCTCGTGCGCTTCCCCTGTTCCATCCCCATGCCATCCAGGTTCTCGAAGAACCGGACGGCCGTGATCAGGGAAGACCCTGAATTCCCCCGGATGCGAAGTCGATCAGCACCAGGGCCTGGTCGTCGTGGCGCTTCGGACGCGGCCAGCGCTCGCCGTCCGGGTCCTGCTTTTCCGCGGTCCGGACGGCGTCCAGCACGGCGTCCGGACCGTCGGCGCGGGTGATCGCCAGCACTTCCCGCCAGTCGAACAGCTCGTACTGGTCGACGCCGATGGAGACACCGTCGCTGGCGAGCACGACGGCGTCGACGTCGGTCCTCCGCCAGCTCCGGCGGACGGCGTGCGCGGCGGCGCCGGGATCGGCTTCGGCGACCCAGAAGCCGTCGTGGGCGTTGCGCCGGCGCCGGACGTCGGCGCCGGTCTGGAGCATCCCGCGCCGCCGCAGCCGCGCGAGCCGGTCGTCCGAGACGACGTCGACACCGAAGTCACCGAACCCGACGACCGGGCTGTCGGCCAGCACCAGCGCTTCGACGCGGTCTTCGAGCCACCGAACGGCGGCGACGGTGCTCGACGGCGACTGCTGCGGACGCAGGGCGTTCTCGGTCGTCACGACGGCGATCGCGCTGGTCAGGAGGTCGGTCAGGTCGGCTTCGGGGGCTGCGCCGAGGTCGTCGGCGAGACGCTGGGCCAGCCGTTCGGCGTACCAGCCGCCCGGGGGCAGCGCGGGGTCCGGCGAGGTGGCGCCGTCGAGGAGGAGCACGGCGTTGTCGAGGACGACGACGTGGTCTTCGGTCGGGCGGGGGTGGCCGTCGGCGCCCACCCCGGCCCGCTCGGCGATCACGATCTCGGGCATTGCCCGACTGTACGTCGCCCGTCCGGGAGCTTCGCGCTGGAGACTGTCAACTCAGGTTGACAACACCGCACCTGTCAACGTAGGTTGACAAGCATGACGGAAGCGACGGACCTGGCCGCCCGGGCCGGCGACCGCGATCCCCGGGTGGGGCTTCGCGCGGTCGCCGCGCTCCGGCGGCTGGTGGAACAACTGGAGGCCGTGCAGGTCCGCAGTGCGCGGATCGACGGCTGGTCGTGGCAGGAGATCGCCGCCGAGCTGGGGGTCAGCCGGCAGGCCGTGCACAAGAAGTACGGGAGGCACTGATGTTCGAGCGGTTCACGGCGGACGCGCGGCTCGCGGTCGTCGAAGCGCAGATGACGGCGCGGCAGTCCGGCTCGGTGGAAGTCGGGCCGGTGGACCTGCTGGCCGGGTTGCTCAAGACCGGGGTCCCCCTGCTCACCGAGCTGGGCGTCGCCACCGACGACCTGGCCGCGGAACTGGAGCGGACGAGACGGCGGGGCGGGGTCAGCGACGCCGACGCCGAGGCGCTCACCGAGTTCGGCATCGACGTCGAGCAGATCGTCGAAAGCGTCGAGCGGACCCACGGCGAGGGCGCGCTGGCCGGCCGGCTCGGCCCGGCCAAGCGGGGGCACGTCCCGTTCACGTCCCAGTCGAAGAAGACCCTGGAGCTGAGCCTCAAGGAGGCCGTCCGGCTGGGGGACAAGCACCTCGGGCAGGAGCACATCCTGCTCGCGCTGGCCCAGCAGCGCGGCACCGACGACGTCCTCGCCCGGCGCGGCGCCGACTACCTGACGCTGCGCCGGGCGGTGCAGCAGCGCAAAGCGGGTTAGCTCTCACGCCAGGTGGTCAGCGGCAGCAGCGCCTGGGTGAGCGGTCCGATGGCCAGTGCGTAGAGCACGGTGCCGATGCCGACGGTCCCGCCGAGCAGGAAACCGATGCCGACCACGGTGACCTCGATGCCGGTGCGCACCAGCCGGACCGACCAGCCGGTGCGTCCCGCGAGCCCGGTCATCAGGCCGTCGCGGGGGCCTGGGCCGAGCCGCGCGCCGACGTACGTGGCGGTGGCGACGCCGTTCAGGAGCACTCCGCCGGCCAGCAGCGCGATCTGCCACACCAGGTCGTGCTGGTCCGGGAGGAAGGCCCGGACGACGTCGACCATCACCGAGATGACCACGACGTTCGCGATCGTGCCGATCCCGGGGCGCTGGCGCAGCGGGATCCACAGCAGGAGCACGACCACGGAAATCAGCCCGGTGATCGTGCCGAACGTCAGCCCGGTGTGCTTCATGACGCCTTCGGCGAGCACGCTCCACGGCTCGAGGCCGAGGCCCGCGCGGGTCACGAAGGCGACGCTGGTGCCGTAGAGGGCGAGGCCCACGAGCAGCTGGGTACTGCGGCGGACGGGGTCGCGGGAGATCCGGACGGGCCGGAGATCGATCTGAGCCACGTCTTCACTATCAGGGCAAGGTGGTCTGGTAAACCATAGCCACTTCGAGGATATTGGTCTTATGGAATCCGTCATCCCGGTAGGTGGACGCATCTCCGGCCCTCGATTGGCCGTCATGCTGGGCTCGTGGCGGCAAGGATCGCGGCAGGGGGCGGCCGACCTGGCCGGGGCCATCGAGCTGCAGGTGCTGGACGGCCAGCTCCCGCTCGGCACCCGGCTGCCCGCCGAGCGCGAGCTGGCCGACGCGCTCGGCGTCAGCCGGACGCTCATCGGCGCGGCCCTGGACCGGTTGCGGGAGAACGGGTTCGTCGCGAGCCGCCGCGGCGCGGGGTCGTGGATCGCCGCGCCCGGACGTCGTCGCCGCGGACCGCTCGCGCCGGTGCACGACGGTGCGATCGACTTCACCCACGCGTCTTCGCCGGCCATCGCGGGCCTGGCCGCGGCGGTCGACGCGGCCCGCGTCGGGCTGGCCGACCACCTCGGTGACCACGGCTACCAGGAACGCGGCCTGCTCGGCCTGCGAGAGAAGATCGCGCGGCGCTACACCGAACGCGGCCTGCCGACGACGCCCGCGCAGGTCATGGTCACCAACGGCGCGCACCACGCGTTCGTCCTGGTCCTGCGGATGCTCGCGGGCCCCGGCGACCGCGTGCTCGTCGAGCAGCCGACGTACCCGAACGCGCTCGAGGCGATCCGCGCCGCGCACGCGATCCCGGTGCCGGTGGCGCTCGACCCGACCGGGGCCCGCGGCTGGGACATCGCGGGCGTCGACGCCGCGCTGCGCCAGGCGAACCCGCGGTTCGCCTACCTCGTCGTCGACTTCCAGAACCCGACCGGCCTGCGCCTGGACACCGAAGGCCGCCGGCGGCTCGGCACCGTGCTGGCCCGCGCCCGGACGCCGGTGGTCGTCGACGAGACGCTCGTCGAGCTGGACCTGGAAGGCGACCCGCTCCACGGGCCGCCGCCGCTGGCCGCGTTCGCCGGCGACCTGGCGATCTGCGTCGGCTCGGCGTCGAAGACGCACTGGGGCGGGCTGCGGCTCGGCTGGATCCGGGCGTCGGAGGACCTGCTCGGCCGGCTGGTTTCGGCGCGCTACGCGGTCGACCTCGGGTCACCGGTGTTCGAGCAGATCGTGCTGACCGAGCTGCTGGCCGACGAGGCCGCTCTGGCCCGGCGGCGGGAGGAGCTGCGCGGCTACCGCGACGCGCTGGCCGGCGCGGTGCACCGGTACCTGCCGGACTGGACGTTCACCCTGCCGAAGGGCGGCCTGTCGCTGTGGTGCCGCATGCCGGAGCCGGTGAGCTCACGGCTGGCGGTGGCGGCGGCGAGCCACGGCGTCCAGGTGGCGCCCGGTTCCCGCTTCGGCGTCCACGGTGGTCTGGAGCGGTGGATCCGGCTGCCGTTTTCCTTGCCGCCGGACAAGATCGACGAAGCGGTCCGGCGGCTGAGCGCCGCCGCGGCGTCGGTCAGTGGCACGCCGGCCTCGCTGGACGCGCCGATCGCCTAGGTCCGGACAGAACGAACCGGTGCGCTGGATGCGAGCCTGCTCCCAGGGATGGGCGGCGTTCGTGAGCATCCAGCGCACCGGTTCGGTGTTCACACCCCCGTTCGCGGACGTGACCCCGCTCGCGGGTAACCGCTGGCTTCCCGGCACAGCCCCTCGACGTGCCGGGAAGCCCGCGGTTCAGGCGCGCTCTCGGTACTGCGAGATCTCGCTCGGCGCGGTGAGCGAAAACTCCCGGAGCACGCCCGGTGTGGGTCCCGGCGCCACGGGGGCAGCGCGGCGCCGGGACCGGGATCCGACCCGGCCGGGCGCGGTCGGCCGGTCGGAAAGACTGTGGTTTCGCATGGGTTTACGCCCCTGGGGTACGTCGGACGCGGGCGAGCGTCACGAGACGTGAAAGAGTCACGAATTTCGTACTGGAGCTGGGGGAATCGTCACGCGATCACCGCGTGGCCGTGCGTCGAGTTGATCTTGTTTTGGACGCAGTTCTCCCCGGCTGCCCGGTTTGGGTCAGTCGGGAGAGGTGGTGGGCAGGGCGGCTTCCCTGCCCGCGCCGTCGACGTCGTGGTCGCGGCTGGCGCCGATGAGCTTCAGCTGGGTGGTAGTGGCGTCGTCGGTGTGGACGGCGAACTGGTGGCGGACGCCACCGGGGCCGTCGTGGCCGGGAGCGGCGGTCGGGGCCGGCGCGCTCGGGGCGCTGGTGCCGCCGGGCAGGCCCGGGGTGCTGTCACCGCCGCCGTTGCGGGCGTGCACGCCGGAGTCACGCGGCTGCTCCTGCTGGGCGGGCCGGGTGTTCTGCACCTCGACGAGGTGCACGACCGCGACCCGGGAGGTCTGCTGGGTCGTCGTGGGCGTCTCGGTGGACGCGGTCTCAGCGACGGCCGGGGTGGTGGTCGGCTGGGTGACGGTTTCGCCGGTGACGACGCCGGGCACGGTGACCGTGACGCCGCCCGAGTTCGAGCTGCCGCCCAGGATCGGGTCGAGGATGTCGTCGAGGGGGAGCAGGACGGGCGCGTCCGGGTTGTTCGCGGGCGGCTGGGTGAGCGGCGCGAGAACGGTGTGGGACAGCGTGTCCGTGACGGTGCTGACCGTCTGCAGGGTCCCGCTGACGGTCGTGGTGACCGTGTTCAGCGTGCCGCCGACCACGTTGAGGACGCCGCCGAGGAGCCCGCCGAGCAGGCCGTCGCCGGAGGAGGAGGTCGTCTTGGTGGTCGTCGACTTGGCTGCGGGTTCGGTGACGAGCTTCGTCGCGGAGGTGACGGTGCCGACGAGCCCGTTCAGCAGTCCGCCGCCGGAGGAGGTGGCCTTCGTCGTGGTCGCGGGTGCGGCCGCCGGCTCTTCGGCGGGCTGAGTGTCCTTCGTGGACTCGGTCGCGGTCGTTCCGGGTGCCGCGGCGGTCTCGTCGGCCACGGTCTCGTCGGCCTTGGTCTCGTCGGACTGGGCCTTGTCGGACGGCTGCGCGCACCGGTCGGCGGCTTCGCGGTGGCTCTTGTGGTGCTTGCCGTGCGCGAAGAGCTTCGCGGAGTGGTCCACAGTGGAGGAGACGGCGGGGGCGGCCGGGCAGCTCGCCGTCTCGGCGGCCGAAGCGGCGCTCCCGGACAGCGCGCCGGTGAGCAGCCAGCCCGCCAGCGTCAGGCCGCCGGCGATCACGATCTTGGCCGCGGGACGATGCAGGGCCGCAGTCCACGGGCGGGGCGTGCGCACGCGCGCACGAGGGGACTCACCCGCTGTGAGCGCAGGCCGTGCGAGGACGCTGCGGCACGCGTTCGCCGTGCTCCCCACCGCCACCACCACCGTCCGCGCCTGAAACTCTCGCGATGCCCGCTCGAGTCTGTTCTTGCTGGGGTCTTTCTCCGGCCAGGTCGCAGTTCCCTCGGGGCTGCACTCTTTCTAGCACCGCTCGGGAGTCTTTCATCTCTCCCGCTTTCGATCCAGCCCGTAAGGCGGAACGGCCCTACCGGGCAAGGTATCTGCGGCCGACAAGTTGATCACTCTCAGTGCCGTTCGGGTGCTCCGCTGCGGCCATTCGGACGAGTACTGCAACTTGCACATTCGAGCGTTGACCTGATGTTTCCGGCACCGCGGTCGCTTTCCGTGCCGACACAGTGGCTTTGGGTGCGCGCACCCGCTTTTCGGCCGGATGGCCGGGAAGGCGTCCGGAGGGTGCGACCCGCACTGGGCCGAATGGGTCCACAGTGGTCGGTCCACCGGGATCCGCGCCGGTCGGGCCACTCCGGTCCGTGATCGTCGACGGCCGGATGCCCGCTGGTCCGGACCGGGCTCGCCAGGCGGCGCCGCAGACACGGAATCGCCTTCATGATCGCGGAGCGTGACTGCCCGCTACGGCAACCGGTCGACCCCCGCCGCGCGTGCCGCGCCGGTCACCGGACGCGTCCGGCCTCGGCGCGCGCGGTTCGCCGGCTTTTCTCTCCCGAATTCCCCGCCGGAAAGTTTCCGTCTCGTCTCCGCGGTCGTCAGACCAGTTTGCGCAACCGGGTGACGCCTTCGTCGATGACGTCGTTGCGCTTGCAGAACGCGAAACGCAGGAGGTGTTTCCACTCGTCCGGGTGATCGGTGAACACCTTGACGGGGACCGCGGCGACGCCGACCCGGCCGGGCAGTTCCCACGCGAGGTCGGCGGCGTCGGTGAAGCCCAGCGGCCGCACGTCGACGCAGACGAAGTACGTGCCCGCCGTCGGCCGCACCGCGAACCCGGCGTCGGCCAGCCCGGCCGACAGCCGGTCGCGCTTCTCCTCCAGCGACGACCGCAGGCCGTCGACCCAGGCCAGTTCGTGGTCGAGCGCGTGCGCGACGGCCGGCTGCAGCGGCCCGCCGGACACGAAGGTGATGAACTGCTTCGCCGCCTTCACCGCCGCGACGAGCTCCGGTGTCGAGCAGACCCAGCCGATCTTCCAGCCGGTGCAGTTGAACGTCTTCCCGGCGCTGGAGATGCTGACCGTCCGCGGCCGCATGCCGGGCAGCGTGACCAGCGGGATGTGCTCGTTGTCGTCGAAGACCAGGTGCTCGTAGACCTCGTCGCAGATCGCGATGAGGTCGTGCTCGACGCACAGCGCGGCGAGCGACTCCAGCTCGGCGCGGGTGAACACGGTGCCGGTCGGGTTGTGCGGCGAGTTGACCAGGATCGCCCGCGTCCGCGGCGTGACGGCGGCCCGCAGGCCCTCGACGTCCAGGCCGAACCGGCCGTCTTCGCCCTCGACCAGCCCGACGACCTTGCGTTCGGCGCCCGCCATCGCGACCGCGGCGGCGTAGGAGTCGTAGTAGGGCTCGATGACGATGACCTCGTCGCCGGGCTCGGTCAGCGCGATCAGCGCAGCGGTGATGGCCTCGGTGGCGCCGGCGGTGACCAGGATCTCCGTGTCCGGGTCGTACTCGGTGCCGTAGCGCTGCCGGTGCCGCGCGATCGCCGCGCGCAGCTCGGGCCGCCCGGGCCCCGGCGGGTACTGGTTGGCCCCGCCGAACAGCGCGTTCTTGGCCGCTTCGAGCATGCCGGCCGGGCCGTCGGTGTCCGGGAAGCCCTGGCCGAGGTTGACGGCGTCGTGCTTGACCGCGAGCGCCGTCATCTCGGCGAAGATGGTCGAGGTGAACGGCCGGAGACGGGGGACGAGAGCAGGTTCGCGCACGATCACCGATCCTCGCGGACAATGGCAGGGTGGAGCAACTGACCCCCGCCAAGGTGACGCCCGCCGACCCGCCGGGCGGCGCCGCCGGCGAAGAGGAAAAGCGGCGCGCGCTGCGCAAGATGAAGCTGGTCGCGCTGTCGTTCCTGATCGGCGCCACCGTCGTGTTCCTGCTGACGAGCTGGGCGCAGTCGGCCGGCTGGCCGGGCTGGGTCGGCTACGTGCGAGCCGCGGCCGAGGCCGGCATGGTCGGCGCGCTGGCCGACTGGTTCGCCGTCACGGCGCTCTTCCGCCACCCGCTCGGGCTGAAGATCCCGCACACGGCGATCATCCCGAACAAGAAGGACGCGCTGGGCAACAGCCTCGGCGACTTCGTCGGGTCGAACTTCCTGTCCGAGGAGGTCGTCCGCGACAAGCTGAAGCGCGTCGAGCTTTCGCGGCGTCTCGGCGGCTGGCTGGCGCAGGAGGACAACGCCGAGCGCGTGACGTCCGAGCTGGCGACGATGGTCCGGGCGGCGGTCCGGGTCCTGCGCGACGAGGACGTCCAGGCGATCATGGAGCAGGCCGTCGCGCGCCGGATCATCGACAAGCCGTGGGGCCCGCCGCTGGGCAAGATCCTGCAGGGCGTGTTCGCCGACGGCGCGCACCACAAGCTGGTCGACCTCATGTGCGACCGCGGCTACGAGTGGGTCCGCGACAACCACACGACGATGCTGCGCGTGGTGTCCGACCGCGCGCCGAGCTGGTCGCCGAAGTTCGTCGACGAGATGCTCGCGGACAAGGTCTACGGCGAGGTGCTGTCGTTCGCGTGGGCGGTCAAGACCGACGTGAACCACCCGATGCGGCTGGCGCTGGACAAGTTCCTCGGCGAGTTCGCGCAGGACCTGCAGACCGACCCGGAGGTGATGGCCCGCGCCGAGCAGGTGAAGGGCCAGATCGTGCACCACGAGGAGGTCCAGCGCCTGATCGGCTCGGCGTGGAGCACGGCGAAGGAGATGCTGCTGACGGCGGCGGAGGACCCGTCGAGCGAGCTGCGCCGGCGCGTCCGCCTCGGCCTGACCTCGCTGGGCACGCGCCTGGTGTCGGACGACCAGCTCCGAGCGAAGGCCGACGGCTGGGTCGAGGGCGCGGCTGCGTACCTGGTGAAGAACTACTCCCACGAGATCACGACGATCATCACGGACACGGTCGAGCGCTGGGACGCCGAGGAGACGTCGCGCAAGATCGAGCTCCAGGTGGGCCGTGACCTGCAGTTCATCCGCATCAACGGCACGGTGGTGGGTGCGCTGGCCGGGCTGGTCATCTACGCGGTGGCGGAGCTGCTGTTCTGACGGCTGAGGCGTATACCACAGCTGGGGGAGGTTCAAACGAGTTGTCCACAGGAAGCTGAGTTATCCCCGGGGTTATCCACAGGTTTTCACGGTGATGGCCTAATGGGTGTCCACAACGTATGGGGGCGGGGCTCTCTGGGGCGTGGATATGTGGGGGGTTGCGGCTGAGTTGTCCACAGCCGTTCGTGGGTCCGCCGCTCGGATGAGAGCGACTTGCCAGGGGCTTGAGGGGGCTTGAGGCCGCCGCTCAGCCCGCCGCGGTTGGCGCCTGCCGGGAGACGGCCGACCCTCAGCCCGCCGCGGTCTCCGCCGCCCGGGCTCGCCAGCCGCGGGCCTTCTCGCGGTTTCCGCACACCCTCATCGAGCACCACGTGCGGGACCTGTTCCTGGACTCGTCGTAGAACGCCCACAGGCACGTGTCGGCCGGGCAGATCTTCAGCCGGATCCACTCGCCGCGGACCACCAGCCGGGCGCAGGCCGCGAACACCGCCCCCACGACGTCGTCCGCCACCAGCTCCGGGCCGTCGTCCGTCAACGAGATCCGCGTGCCCACGTCGAGGCTTCCGCCGGGCAGCCGGGGGTCGCCGACAGCGGCTCGCAGCGCGTCTCGGGCCGCGCGGGCCTCGGGGGCCGGATTGGCCGTCAACGCCCTCCCGGCCGCCCACCTGTGCCACTGCCCGGGATCTTCGAGCAGGTCAGTGCCCTCTTCGACGTTGACCGTGTTGAGGAACTCCACGACGAGAGACGCGTCGGTGTGCACCCACCCAGTGTACGGCGGTCGGTGGTTGCTCCCGCGCGCAGTAACCCACATACTACGAACAATGGTTACTCGCGATCGAAGGGAGCGACGATGAGTGCGGTACCGACGCTGGGTGTGGTGGCGCTGGACTGCCCCGACCCGGTGGCACTCGCCGGGTTCTACCGGGCCGTGCTGGAGTGGGACGCGCCCGATGTCGCCGACGACGGCCACTGGGTCACGCTCGCCAACCCGCTCGGGGGCGCCGGCCTCGCCTTCCAGCGGGTGGCCGACTACCGGCCGCCGGCCTGGCCGTCCGCCGAGAACCCGCAGCAGCTGCACCTGGACCTCACCGTCACCGACCTCGAAGCGGCGCACGAGCGCGTCCTCGGTCTCGGCGCGAAACTGCTGGACGACGCGCCGGAGACGTTCCGCGTCTACGCCGATCCGGCGGGCCACCCGTTCTGCCTCTGCGCCTGCTGACCGATTTGTGCGTAGGCTCGCATGTGTGATTTGTCCGAAGTGTCAGAACCAGATGCGGACCGTGGACAAGAACGGCGTCCACATCGAGCAGTGCGAGGGCTGTCGCGGGATCTTCCTGGACCGCGGTGAGCTCGAAGCGATCGCCGGTGCGGAAAGTTCGTTCTACGGCCGCCAGCCACCGCCCTACCAGGGCGGCCACGGCCGTCCCGACTCGCCGCGCCCCTACCGCGGCGGCCATCCGGACTCGCCCAAGGCGTACCGCGGCGGGTACGCGGACTCGCCGCGGCCGCACCGCGGGTACTCGGATTCGCCGAGGCCGTACGGGCACGGCAACCGCAAGCGCGGCTTCCTCGAGAACCTCTTCGACTGAGGTGGGTCTCGACCTGCGGATCTGCCCGGCGTGCGGCGATCTGGCGGAGCGTCCCATCGTCGCGGGCACGGTCCTCACGTGCCGCCGGTGCGGCCACGAGTGGCCGTTCCGGAAGCTGCCGCTGTTCGCGCTGACCGGCCCGAGCGGAGCCGGGAAGTCGACGGTGGGGCCGCTGCTGGCGGCCCGGCTCGGTGGTGACGTCGTCGTGCTGGACCAGGACATCCTCTGGGTCGGTGCCCTGCGCGACGAGGTCGGCACGTTCCGGTCGGTGTGGCTGCGGATGGCGGCGATGCTCCACCAGAACGGCCGGCCGGTCGTGCTGTGCGGCACGGTCGCGCCACCGGAGTTCGAGCCGCTGCCGGAGAGGGCGTTCTTCAGCGAGATCCACTACCTGGCGCTGGTCGGCACGCCGGAGTCGCTGGGCAGGCGGCTGCGGGCGCGCCCGGCGTGGCGGGAGTGGGACGAGCCGCGGATCGAGGAGATGCTGGAGTTCAACGAGTGGCTCCGGAAGTCGGCACCGGAGCTGGGTGTCGACCTCTTCGACACCACGGACGTCTCTAGGGAGGCGACGGCCGACCACGCCGAGAAGTGGATCCGCGACCGGCTGCCTTAGCCGAGCGGCCAGGTGCGGCCGCCCGGTTCGTCGAGCCAGAACTCCTGGCGGTCGGCGGTGACCGTCACCCCGAACCGGTCGCGGTCCGGCTTGTCCAGCTCGCACCACTCGACGTAGGCCGCTTCGGCGAGCTCCCACAGGGCTCGCGGGCCGCCCTGGGCCACCTCGTCCGCGCCCGCGCGCTTGCGGTGGCGGACCCACGAGCCGTCCGGGTGGACGAGCGCGACGCCGCTGTCGCCCGGGCCGCCCGCCGCGTGCGGGTCCGTGCCGTCGCCGTCGCGCACCGGCCGCACGCCCGGCATCGCCAGCCCGGCGAAGAACTCGAACTGCCGGCGCGGCTGGAGCACCGACGCCATCGGCAGCCGCGTCTGCTCCCAGTCGTCGCGTGACGGCATCGGCAGCGGATCGGCCTGCGCCAGCCGATGTGCGCGAAGCGGCATGAAACGGCCGTCGCGCGCGAGGACGCGGCCCTGCGCGGTGCCGTCCTCGCCGGCGACGAGCCGGACCAGCCCGGCGCCGATCGGCCGGTTCAGCGTCGTCACGATCAGCCCGTCCGGGGTGGTCTGCGCCAGCCACGCGAGCGGGATCGAAGAAACCGAAGCGGTGCACAGCACCCGGTCGAACAGCGTGCCCGCCGGGAAGCCGAGCGCGCCGTCGCCCACCGCGCACGTCGGCCGGTAGCCCGCCGCGGCCAGCCGCTCGCGCGCCTCGCCGGCGATCACCGGGTCTATGTCCACAGTGGACACCAGGCCGGCGCCGCAGCGGTGGCTCAGCAGCGCGGCGTTGTAGCCGGTGCCGGTACCGATCTCGAGCACGCGCTGCCCGTCCCGGACCCGCAGCTCCTCGAGCATGATCGCCATGATCGACGGCATGCTCGACGAGCTGGTCGGCGTGCCCGCCACCGGCCCGGTGCGCCGGGCGAGCTCCCAGCGGTCCGGGTCGTCGTCCAGCTGCGTGACCAGCACCTCGCGCGAGTAGACGGTCTCCAGCCAGCCCGGGTCGTCCCGGTCGACCGCCGCCCACAGCCCGCCCGCGGGTGCGAAGAACCGCGGCAGGAAGACGTGGCGCGGTACCGCTCGGAACGCGGCGATCCATTCCGGGGCGTGCAGGACGTCCTCGTCGAGCAGGTGCTCGACGAGGCGCCGCCGCAGCCGGGCCGAGCGCGTCATGCGACCACGTTACTGATCCGACCACGAGTAGGCCGACCCCCGAGCGGTGCGTAATCAAAGCTTCGAAGTCATCGGCCGTGACTGTGGTCGGATTGGTAACCATCGAGCCCGGTAGCGGGTGAGGACGGCCACAGCGGCTATTGCAAGCAGAGTGCTTGCAATAGCTAGCACCCGCGCGTACCGTCGAAAGGGTCGCGAGGAGGTGACCGGATGGCAGAGACCGGTGGGACGTCAGGATCCGGCAGCCCCATGGACAAGGTCGCGGACATCGCCTCCGACATCGGCGAGTACATCCGCCAGCAGCGCAACACCGCGAAGATCTCGTTGCGCCAGCTGTCGAAGCTCGCCGGCGTGTCCAACCCGTACCTGAGCCAGATCGAGCGCGGGGTGCGCAAGCCCAGCGCGGAGATCCTGCAGCAGATCGCGAAGGGCCTGCGCATTTCGGCGGAAGCGCTGTATGTGCAAGCCGGGATCCTCGATCTGCCGACGGGTGGTCCGGTGGGCGACGCGATCCGCGCCGACGCCGAGCTGACCGAACGGCAGAAGCAGGTCCTGCTCGACGTCTACGAGTCCTTCCGCCGGGAGAACGCCGCGGCACGGCCGGCCGCCGAGTCGTCTCCCGCTCCGGACACCGTGGACACCTCAGACACCCCAGACACCACTCCAGCCGCCAACACCAGGGAGTAACCATGACCACGCCCAAGACCGAAGACGTCAAGAAGGCCGTCACCACCGCCCTCGACCAGGTCCGCACCCCGCTGCTCGCCGCGCTCGGCGCCGGCAACCTGGCCGGGCAGGCCGTCACCGACGCCGTGGCGAAGGCCCGCGAGAACGTGACCAAGAGCGGCGAGACCGCCCGCAAGAACCTGCAGGAGCTGCCGACCGACGTCGAGAGCCTGCGCGAGAAGCTGGACCCGGCCGAGCTGCGCAAGGTCATCGACGAGTACACCGAGGCCGCGCTCAAGCTGTACAACAAGCTGGCCGAGTCGGGCGAGCAGGCGTGGGACAAGTTCTCCACGCAGCCGCAGGTCAAGAAGGCCATCGAGCAGCTCGAGGAGGCCCTGACCACCGCGCAGGGCCAGGTCGAGGGTGTGACCTCCGAGGTCCGCGAGCGCGTCGACGGCGTGCTGGGCACCTTCACCAAGCGCACCCGCTCGGTCGGCGAGAAGACCGCCCGCAAGGTGACCGAGGTCGCCGGCGACGCCGCCGAGGCCATCGAGGAGCTGGGTGACGACGTCGCCCACGAGACCCGTTCCGCGAGCCGCAAGGTCGCGAACAAGACCGCTCCGAAGACGGCCACCCCGGCCCGTCGCACGACCACCGGCACCACCACCAGCGCCGCCGCGAAGAAGCCGGCCGCGCCGAAGACCGACAAGTAAAGCCGAAGGCCGACCGGTAACCGAGCCGATGTTTACCAATCCGACCACAGCCACGGCCGCATGGCTTCGCAGCGACGGTCACGTGCCGCGTGAGGGGCGGCCTGCTTTTGGCCGGATTGGTAAATAAGCCGTGAACACCCCGGCCCCGCCACCGCACCCCGGTGGCGGGGCCGGGGTCGTTCGGGCGGTTTGCCGTAAGCTGTCGCTGTGCTGGTTGCCATCTGGATCCTCGAAGTAGTCCACTGGGGCAGCGCGCTGGTCGGGCTCTTCGCGTTCGTGCACGCGCTCCTGCAGCGCGCCGACGCCTACTCGGCGGCCGACCGCAAGACCAAGCCCATCTGGATGCTCATCACCGGCGGCGCGACGCTCGCCATGGCGCTGTTCAGCGTGATGGGCCCGGGGATGATCTTCTGGGTGCCGGCCATGGCCGCGGCCCTGGTCTACATCGTGGACGTCCGCCCCAAGCTCATCGAGGTCCAGCGCGGCGGCTCCAACTGGTAGTCGCCGATGCCGGATCGGCGGCGATCGGCACGGTTAGGGTGGCGAGGTGACCTGGACGATTGCCGGGAGCCTCACCGTGGTTCCCGCCCCCACGCGTACCGACCTGCTCGCCGACCCCGTCGCCAAGGCCCTGGAAGCGCTGGCCGACCCGGACGCCGTCGGCGTCGCCGAGATCGACCCGGCGCTGGCCGACACCGCCGCCTTCTGCGAGACCTACGGTTCGCCGCTCGACGCGTCCGCGAACTGTGTCGTCGTCGCCGGCAAGCGCGCCGGTGAAGTCCGGTTCGCGGCCGCGCTCGTGCTCGCGACGACCCGCGCCGACGTCAACGGCGTGATCAAGCGCCGCCTCGACGTCCGCAAGGCGTCGTTCGCGCCGATGGACGAGGCCGTCTCGCTGACCGGGATGGAGTACGGCGGCATCACGCCCGTCGGCCTTCCCGCCGACTGGCCGATCCTGATCGACCAGCGCGTCGCCGACGCTCCCGAGCTGGTCATCGGCAGCGGGATCCGCGGCAGCAAGCTGCTGATCTCCGGCGCCGCGCTGGCCTCGCTGCCCGGCGCCGAGGTCATCGAGGACCTCGCCAAGTGACGTCCGTCTGGCTCCGGTACCTCACCGGTGCCGACATCGACTCGCTCGGCGTCACCGAAGCGGACATCGTCGGCGCGGTCGAGGACGTCCTCGGCGACCACGGCCGCGGCCAGGTCGTCTTCGAGCCGCGTACGCACCTGGTGCCGGACAACGGCGGCAAGGGCCACTTCAACATCCTTCGCGGCCACTTGTCCGCGAAGCAGGTCAGTGGCGTGAAGGTCGTCGGTGACTTCGTGGGGAACTTCGAACGGGGCCTCCCTTCCGAAATGGCGTTGATCCTGCTGCTCGACCCGGACACGGGCATGCCGCGGGCCATCGTCGACGGCACGATGATCACCGAGGCCCGCACCGGCGCGATGACCGCCGTCGGCGCGAAGTACCTGGCGCGCCCGGACTCGCGGGTGCTCGGGCACATCGGCGCCCGCGGCACCGCCTGGTGGAACGTCGTCCTCCTCGACTCCTTGTTCGACTTCGCCGAAATCCGCGTGACCAGCAAGCGCCCGGAGTCCCGCGAGGACTTCGGCCGCCGGCTCTCCGAACGGCTCGGCAAGGACGTCCGCGTCTGCGCCACGGCCGAGGAGACCCTGGACGGCGCGGACATCCAGGTCGAGGCCTCCCGGCTGGTCGAACCCGAACCGCTGGTGCGGCGCGAGTTCCTCCGGCCGGGCACCTTCCTGGTGCCCTACGGCACGATCAGCGCGCTGGAGCTCACGCTGCTCGACGACGTCGACAAGGTCGTCGTCGACGACTGGCGCGAATCGCAGTCCGGCAACCCGCGGTTCGGCGCCCTGCGCCCGCAGCTCAACGCCGGCCTCCTCACCGCGGACGGGGTCCACGCCGAGATCGGCGACATCGTGGCCGGGAAGAAGCCGGGCCGCGAGCACGACGCCGAGCGGATCCTGTTCTGGCACCGCGGACTGTCCACAACGGACGTCGCGGTGGCGAACATGATCCTGGCCCGTGCCGAGGCTTCCGGCGTCGGCACCATGCTGCCGTACCGATGATCGTCACCGGAAGCGAGTTCGCCGACGGTGAACGGTTGGAATTGGCCGATTCGCTGCTGGAGACGCTTTTCCAACGCCGGAAGGCGCTCTTGACGGCGCTCGAAAGCCGCGAAAAGCCCGTCTACGGCGTCAACACCGGGATGGGACGGCTGGCGGGCGTCGCGCTCGACGCGCGGCAGCAGGCGGACCACCAGCGCGGCCTGCTGATCGGCCGCGCGGTCGGCGGCCCGCCGTGGCTCCCGCCGGAGGACGTCCGCGCGCTGCTCGTCGCGCGGCTGCGCGACTTCCTGCAGCCGTGGTCCGGGGTGAGTGCGGAGCTGGTGCAGTTCCTCGTGGACCGCCTGAATGACGGCTTCACGCCCGCGGTGCCGCGCTCCGGCCTCGGCAGCTCGGGCGAGATCATCCCGCTGTCCCACGCCTTCCAGACTTTCCTCGGCATCGGCACGGTCCTCGAAGACGGCATCGAGACCCCCGCGGCGGACGCGCTCGCGAGGCGCGGCGTAGCGCCGTACGTGTTGGGGCCCAAGGAAGGTGCTTCGCTGCTTCAGGGTTCGCCGCTGGCGATGGTGCACGCGCAGCGCGGCTGGGCCGAAACGCGGCAGCTCATCGCCCTGCAGACGCTCACCGAGGCGATGGCGATCGACGTCCTCGGGGCGCCGCGCGAGGTGTTCTCGCCGGTGATGGCCGGCAGCGACGACCACCTGAGCTCCGTGCTGGTTTCCCTGGGCGGCTTGATCGGCCCGGGCCCGGTGCGGCCGGGCGTCGTGCAGGCGCCGCTGTCGGTCCGGGTCGCGCCACGGGCGCTGGCCCACGCGTCCCGCGTGCACGCCGACCTGCGGGAAACCGTGCGGCGCTGGGAATCGATGCCCGGCGACTCCCCGTCGTTCATCGACGGGGCGTTCATCCCGGGGACGGGTTACCACGCGGTCGACCTCGGCCTGCGGATGGACGCGGTGACGGCGGCGCTGGTGCACCTCGGCGAGATCTCGGTGCAGCGGATGCACCGCCTGCTCGACGAGCGCTTCAGCGGCCTCCCGGCGCAGCTCACCGCGGATCCGGGGCCGCGGGCGGGGTTGGTGCCGCTGCACAAGAGGGCGGTGGGCGAGCTGCACGCGCTGCGTCGCCTCGCGACGCCCGCGACGCTCGGTTCGATCGACACATCGGCCGGTCAGGAGGACGTGCAAGCGTTTGCGTGGGCGGCCGGCGAGCAACTCCGCGCGGCGTCTTCGCACCTTTTCGCGATCACCGCTTGCGAGCTGGTCGCGGGTTCGCAAGGGCGGTATCTGGCTTCCGGTGACGGCGTTCCCGACCTGCGCGCGGGGTACGAGTGGGTGCGGTCGATCGTGCCGCCGGTCGACGAGGACCGCCCGCTGGGACCCGAGGTCGAGCGCTTGGTTTCCGCTTGCCGGGCCGCGCGGTTCACCGAACTCTCGACGCTGGAGTGAGCCTGGACCTGGGCCTGATCGGGCAGGCCGCGGCGATGTTCGCCGTGACGAACGTCGACGACCTCGTGCTGCTCGCCGTGTTCTTCGGGCAGGCCACCGCGCTGACGGTCGTGGCCGGGCAGTTCCTCGGCTTCGGCGCGATCCTGGCCGTCTCGGTCGCGGGCGCGCTAGGGGCCGGGTTGCTGCCCGACGGCGCCGTCCGCTGGCTCGGCGTGCTGCCGGTGCTGCTCGGGATCCGGGCGGTCTGGCAGGCGCGGCGCTCCGGAGACGGCGGGCCGCCGCCGGCCACCGGAGTGCTCGGCATCGCGGCCGTGTGCTTCGCCAACGGTGGCGACAACGTCGGTGTCTACGTGCCCGCCTTCGCCGCGACCGGGCCCGGCGGCCTGGTCGGCTACAGCGTGGTGTTCCTGGTGGGCGTGGCCGTGTGGTGCCTCGCCGGGCGGTTCCTCGCGACGCGGCCGGGTGTCGCGCGGGTGCTCGCGCGGTGGGGGCACGTCGTGCTGCCCGTGGTGCTGATCGCGCTCGGCGTGCTGATCCTGCTCGGGGCGTTCTAGCGGGCGATTTCGCCGATGTGGCGCCAGGTTTCGGGCGACACGGTCAGCGTGCCGGACGTCGGCGCCTTCGAGTCCCGGACCGCGACCGAGCCGGGCGTGAACGCAACCTCGACGCAGGCACCCTGGGAACCTTCGCCGGAACTGTAGCTGCTCTTGCGCCAGCTGAGGTCGGACACGATCGTTCACCTCGAGTCAGGTCTCGGTGATCACCTGCCGGATCAGCCGGATCGAGTCCGGTTCGTCGTACGCGAGATCGGCGAGGTGGCGGAAAGCCAGCCTAGCAGTGTGGACGTCCTTGGCTTTCTCGAACTGAAGCGAGCCGAAGCCGTGTTCGATGTAGGCGATGTCCGGCTCCCGCAGGCGCGGATAGCTGAGGATGATGAAGCTGCCGTTCCGCCCGGAGTGGATGCCGTGGTTGATGGGCACGACCTGCACCGTCACGTTGGGCAGTTCGGCGCGCTTGATGATCTGCTCGAGCTGTGCGCACTGGTCATCGGGGAGGAGATCGGGGCGCCGGAGCACGGATTCGTCGATGATGGCGTGGTACTCGAGCGGCGGGTCCTCGGTCAGCCTGGCCTGGCGACGCAGGCGGACCGCGATCTCGTTCTCCAGCCTGCGACCGGACAACGGGTCCCGCGCATCGGCGAACGCGGCGCGCATCCCGGCCTCGGTCTGCAGCAGTCCGGGCACGAAGCCGAGCTGGTACTCGCGGACCTCATCAGCGTCGGCTTCCAACGCGATATAGCCCTGGTCGTTGAGGCCGTAGGCGTGCCACCAGCCCTTCTCCCACGCGCGGTCGTACTGGCGGACCCAGTCGTCGTAGTCCGACACGATCACGCCGTAGCGGTCGAGCAGCGCCAAGAAGCCGTTGTAATCCGGCAAGTGACCCAGCTCGATGCGGCTCATCTTGTTCTTGTTGAACCGCATGGGCTCGCCGGCTTCGACCTGCGTGAGCCCGGCGTCCTCACGCAGCCGTCGGAGCTTGTTCGCGAGCAGGCGCTTGCGGGCGTTGGGCTTCGGCCGATCCATGCACGGATCGTAAGGTGTGACTGCGCAGGGTGAGATTCCTACGACTCGCGGCGGGCGTTCTGCAGGGCCAGGCCTCGGGGTGTGGCCAAACGGGTGATCAGCGCGAACAGGCCGTCGCACGCGAGCGCCAGGACCACCGCGGCCAGACCACCCGCGAAGATCTCGCCGTAGCCCGCCGCGCCCAGCGCGAAGCCGTCGACGATGTAGCGGCCGAGACCGCCGCCGTCGTTGACGATCGCGCCGATGGCGACCGTCGCGATCAGCTGCAGGAACGCCACCCGCGCGCCGGCCAGGAGCACCGGGGACGCCAGCGGCAGCTCGACGCGGAACATGATCTGCCACTCGCGGTACCCCGTGCCGCGGGCCGCGTCGACCGTTTCCTGTTCCAGGGACACCACACCCGCGTACGTGTTCGTGAACAGCGGCGGCATCGCCAGCGCGACGAGCGCGAGCAGCAGGGGCCAGAACGTCGTGTCGAACTCCCAGCGGCTGGCCAGGAACCAGAACAGGATGATCAGGCCGAAGCTGGGGATCGCGCGGCCGATGTTCACCGCGCTGCTCGCGAGGAACGCGCCCTTGCGGTAGTGGGCCAGCCACAGCGCCGCCGGGATCGTCAGTACCGCCGCGATCACCAGCGCCAGCACCGAAAACCGGAGGTGCTCCAGCGTCCGGTACGGGATGCCGGCCTTGTCCGTCCAGCTCCAGCGGTTCGGGTCCGAGAGCCACGCGTTCAGCTGGTCGAGGAAGCTCATCGCGTCCGCACCTTCCGCGACCAGGGCGCCAGCAGGCGTTCGCTGAGCCACAGCACCAGATCCACGACCACCGCCAGCACCACCGAGAGCACCACGCCGACGAGGATCTCCGTCGGGTTGGGCGTCGCCGTCTGGATGCCCGCGCGGATGAAGTAGCCCAGGCCGCCGAGGCCGAGCATCGACGTGACCGTGACCAGGCCGATCGTCGTCACCGCGGCGACGCGCAGCCCGGCGATCACCACCGGCAGCGCGAGCGGCAGCTCGATCTGCCAGAGCAGCTTGCCGCGCGTGTAGCCCATGCCGACCGCGGCCTCGCGGACCTCGTTCGGCACCTGGTCGACGCCCGTGACGATGTTGCGGACCAGGATGAGCAGCGTGTACGTCGCGAGCGGGATCATCGCGGTGAGGAACGTCAGCCCGAAGAACGGCACCAGCACGGCGAACGCGCCGAGGCTCGGGATCACGTACAGCGCGCCGGCCGTGCCCAGGATGACCGGGTACGACCAGCGGTACCGCAGTGAGAGCACCGCGAGCGCGATCGAGACGACCAGCCCGACGCCGAGCGCGGCGGCGGTCAGCGAGATGTGTTCGCCGAGGCGCTGGACGATGTCGTCCGCGTTGCGGTCCACCCACTTCCACTGGAAGATCGGGGGTCCGCTATCGGCGGCCAGCGGGGTCACCGCGGTCACGTGCACCCGGCGACCCTACCCCGATTGGACGGATGTATTCCGAAGACTGGGAAATCGAGGGGTTTTCTCCCAAGATGTGGGCGATTGTCGGTGGGCGGCGCTAGGGTCCTTTCGTCTGTTCGAGTGACGAGGGAGTGGGATTCGTGCGCTGGTTCCGGAACGCGTCCGTGGTGGCGGTGGCCGTCGCGGCGACGCTCGGTTTGGCCGCCTGTGGGGGTGGCAGCGACAGCGGTGACAAGCCCGCCGCGCAGGGCAAAGGTGGGGCGCCGATCGTCGTCGCGTCCTTCAACTTCACCGACAGCCAGATCCTCGCCGAGATCTACGCGCAGGCGCTGGAGGCCAAGGGCTACCCGGTGACGCGCAAGCTGAACCTGGGCTCGCGGGAGCTGATCTACCCGTCGCTGAAGTCCGGTGAGCTGCAGTTCATCCCGGAGTACCAGGGTGCGGCGATCACCACGGGCTTCGGCAAGGAGGCCGGGAAGACCGCGCAGGAGGAGCACGACCAGCTGGCCAAGCTGTTCGAGCCCAGCGGCGTCGGCCTGCTGAACTTCGCCGCGGCGGAGGACAAGAACACCTACATCGTCAAGTCCGACCTGGCCAAGGAAAAGGGCATCGCGTCCATCAGCGACCTCAAGAAGCTGGACAAGGTCGTCATGGCGGGGCCGCCGGAGTGCGAGAAGCGGCTGCCGTGCTTCCAGGGCTTCAAGGACGTCTACAAGCTGACGAACGCGACGTTCCAGACGATCCAGGAAGCCGGGCCGCGGGTCGAGCAGCTGAAGTCGGGCGCCGTCACGGTGATCCCGGTCGACTCGGTCAGCCCGCTGACCGGCGACTCGAACTACACGGTGCTCAAGGACGACCTGAACATCGTGCCGACCGAGAACGTCGTGCCGGCGGTGAACAAGAAGGTCCTCGACGAGCGCGGCGCCGACTTCGCGACCGCGGTCAACGCGGTGAGCGCGAAGCTGACGACGGACGTCATGCGCGACCTGAACAAGAAGGTCGACTCGGACGGCGAGAAGGCCGCCGACGTCGCGAAGGACTGGCTCTCGCAGGCCGGTCTCTAAGCGGTTCCGCGGACCACCCAGGCTCGGGCCGACAACGGGATCGAGCCGTCCGGGCTGGTCGGCAGGCGGCTGCGCAGGAGTTCACGGATCTGGTCCCGGCGGGCCTCGGGGAGTGTCGCGAGGTACGCCGGGGCCGGGCCCTGCGCGCCGAGGAACGGCTGCCAGTAGTCGTCGAAATCCGTGAACACGGTCGGGACCTTGATCTCGTCGACGGACACCCCGGTCAGGCCCGCGTCCGTCCACAAGCGACCGAGCGGCTCCGGGCGGCACAGCGTGAACCGGCGGCCTTCGTCCAGCTCGGCGACCTTCGCCGGATCCAGCTCGGCGGCGGCCTCCCAGAAGTGCCGGATCAGCTGCATGCCTTCGGCGAGGTCCCAGAGGTACGCCGCGGCCACGCCGCGTGTCACGCGGGCGATCTCCGCCGCCGCGCGCGCCGGATCGGGGACGAAGTTCAGGACCAGGCCGGAAACCACGACGTCGAAGTGGTCGTCCGGGAAGGGCAGCTCACGGGCGTCGGCGACCGAGAACGACGCGCGCGGATCGGGCACGCTCGCGCGGGCGGTCTTCAGGAATCCCTCGGACGGGTCGACGCCGACGACCTCCGCCGGGGCGCCCGCTTCGAGCACCGCCGACGTCAGCGCGCCGGTTCCGCAGCCGACGTCGAGCCAGCGCCGGCTCGCCGGGACGCCCAGCCGCCGGACGAACACCGGCGCGACCCGGCGGCTCCACCGGCCGATGTAGGACTCGTACGCGTCGCCCGTCTGCCACATGCCTGGGAGTACAGCACAAAGAACCGCTGGTCAGCCGTTAGCCAGGTCACCCGTCGCCGCGTTGCCCGCTGACGTCGCGCGCCGCAGGAAGCCGGCGATCAGGGCCAGCTCCTCCTCGCTGTAGCCGGCGCAGAGGTCGTCCATGGCCGTGTTCATCCCCGCGTACAGCCGGAACAGCTCCGCGTTGCGGCCGCGGACCGCGCGCACCGCGACCGCGCGGCGGTCGGCCGCCTCCGGGTCGCGCTCGCGGACGATCCAGCCGCCCTTCTGCAGCCGGTCGAGGATGCCGGTCATCGTCGCCGGGTGCAGCCCGGCGCGGCGGGCGAGCGCGCTCGGGCTCAGCGGACCGTGCCTGCCGATCAGCTCCAGGCAGTCGAGGTCGACGTCCTTGAGCGCGAGGTGGGCGCTGACCTGGTGGTTCAGCAGCGAAAGCTGGTTGCGCAGGTCGCGCAGCGACTCCTTGACCTCGACCGTCGACCGGCGCCGACGGGTGGCGTCCGGCGTGGCTGTCATGCACGTCAGCCTAACGCGGTGCACTGCCTCCGGGGCGGTGGTGGAATCGTGGGTCAGGATCGGTACCTCGGGCAAAGGAGTGAAATGGGAAAGGTCACGGCCACCGCGGAGCGCACCATCGAGGCCCCGGCCGACAAGGTCCGCGCGCTCGTCGCCGACTACGCCGAAACGCGCCCGAAGCTGCTCACCGAGCACTACCGCGACTACGAGGTGACCGAGGGCGGCGTCGGCGCCGGGACCAAGGCCGGCTGGAAGCTGCAGGCGACGTCCAAGCGCGTGCGCGACGTCAAGGCGACGGTCAGCGAGCCGAAGCCCGGCACGCTGGTCGAGACCGACGCGAACTCGAGCATGGTCACCACCTGGTCGGTCACCGAGGCCGGCGAGCGCAGCGTCGTGAAGATCGAGACCACCTGGGAGGGCGCCGGCGGCATCGGCGGCTTCTTCGAGAAGACCTTCGCGCCCGGTGGGCTCAAGAAGATCTACGACGGCGTTCTCGGCAAGCTCGCCGAGATCGTGTGACGCCTCACAATCGGAATGTGCGCCCCGGTTAGTAGGTTGCAGCCAGAGGAATCCGGGGCGCCTGCCCCGCTTCGACAGACTTGAGGAGTTCGACGGTGAACGCACCCACCCAGGCGACCGAAATCCGGCTGGCTTCGCGTCCGGACGGTGTCCCGACGCAGGACAACTTCGAGGTCGTCGACACCGAGATCCCCACCCCCGGTGAGGGGCAGATCCTGGTGCGCAACCTGATCATGAGCGTCGACCCGGCCATGCGTGGCCGCATGCGCGACGTCAAGTCGTACGCGCCGCCCTTCGCGGTCGGCGAGGTCATGTCCGGTGGGGCGGTCGGCGAGGTCGTCGAGTCGAACGTCGACGACGTCAAGCCGGGCGACCACGTGCTGCACCAGGCCGGCTGGCGCACCCACGCCGTCCTCGACGCCCAGCGCTACGTCAAGGTCGACGCTGCCGCGGCCCCGCTTTCGACGTACCTCGGCGTGCTCGGCATGCCGGGCCTGACCGCGTACGCGGGCCTGCTGGAGTCGGCCGAGTTCAAGCCGGGCGACACGGTGTTCGTCTCGGGCGCGGCCGGCGCGGTCGGCTCGCTCGTCGGGCAGCTCGCGAAGCTGAAGGGCGCCAAGCGCGTCATCGGCTCGGCGGGTTCGGCGGAGAAGGTGCGGCACCTGGTCGAGGACCTCGGCTTCGACGCGGCCTTCAACTACAAGGACGGCCCGGTCGCCGCGCAGCTGGCCGAGGCCGCGCCCGAGGGCATCGACGTCTACTTCGACAACGTCGGCGGCGAGCACCTCGAAGCGGCGATCAACTCGATCACCGTGCACGGCCGGATCGCCGTCTGCGGCATGATCTCGCAGTACAACGCCACCGAGCCGACGCCGGCGCCGCGCAACCTCGCGCAGATCATCGCCAAGCGGCTCACCATCCGCGGCCTGCTGGTGATCGACCACTGGCACCTGCAGGAGCAGTTCGTCAGCGAGATCGCGCCGCTGGTGAAGTCCGGCGAGATCAAGTACTCGGAGACCTTCGTCGACGGCATCCGCAACGCGCCGGAGGCGTTCCTGGGCCTGCTGTCCGGGGCCAACACCGGCAAGATGCTGGTCCGGATCGCGGACTAGAGGACGCCGGCCAGCTCGGTCAGCGACGAGATCGTGTACGTCGGCTCGGGCGAGCCGGGCAGCGGGCGGACGCCGGGGCGGGCGAGCAACGCCGTCCGCAGCCCGGCCGCCTGCGCGCCCGCGATGTCCCAGTCGTGGGCGGCGATCATCACCGCGTTCCGGCCTTCGACGGAGTAGGCGTCCAGCACCTGCCGGTACGGCTCCGGCGCGGGCTTGAGCCGGCCGGCCTGCTCGGCCGAGAAGATCCGGTCGAAGAGCTTGGCCAGGCCGGAGTTCTGCAGCTGCGCCTCGGCGGTGGCGAGCGGCGAGTTCGTCAGCGCGACGACGTCGTGGCCGGCTTCGCGCAGCTTGGCGAGGCCGGCTTCGGCGTCCGGGTGGGCGGGGAGGTGCCGGAGTCCTTCGCCGATCTCGGCGAGGTCCACGGCGTGCCCGTGCCGGGCGGCGACCTCGGTGGCGGCTTCGCCCGCGATGCCCGCGAAATCGCGGTAGCCGCCGGTCGCCGTCACCGTCAGGACGGTGTGGATGGCCAGCCCGAACCACTCGCGCCGCAGTGCGGGCCCGCCGATCAGCGGGTCCATGGCGCTGAGGTCGAGCAGGGTCTCGTTGACGTCGAACACGCAGAGCATGGGTTCAGTATTGCGAGTTCAGCGCGCCTTCGGTGAGTCTCGCGTCCAGTTCTTCCGCCGACGTCGGCAGGGACATCTGGTCGCGCAGGATGGTGCCCATGGTCGGCAGCGCCGCGCGCTCCGGCCAGGTTTCCGGCTGCCACAGCGAAGACCGCAGGAACGCCTTCGCGCAGTGCATGAACAGCTCTTCGACCTCGACGACCACCGCGAGCTTCGGCCGCTTCCCCCGCACCACCAGCTCGTCGAAGTACGGCGCGTCCGCCACCAGCTTCGCGCGGCCGTTGACCCGCAGCGTCTCGTTCATCCCCGGTACCAGGAACAGCAGGCCGGCGTGCGGATTGTCGATGATGTTGCGGAAGCTGTCGATCAGCTTGTTGCCCGGCCGGTCGGCCAGCACCAGCGTCCGGTCGTCGAGCACCAGCACCGAACCCGCCGGGTCGCCGCGGGGTGAGACGTCACAGCTGCCGTCCGGCGCCGACGTCGCCAGCAGCACGAACGGCGAGTGCGCGATCAGCGTTCGCGCGTGCTCGTCGATGCGGTCGATGATCTTCCGCCGCGTGGTCGGCTTCGGCTCACCCAGCAGTTCGCGCAAGGCCTCGTGCGTGTCGATGGTCCCCATGTCTTCAAGCTAGCGCGCACCACCGACAGTCCGGCCCGCGATCGCGATCCGGGCGGCCTCCGTCGACTTCTTCACCACGAGGTCCACCGAGTAGCCGTGCTTCACGAAAACGCCGTCGAGCTGGAACGTGCCGTAGCCGTGGGCCTGGGTGAACAGCTGCTCCATCAGCTCCAGCGCCGTCGCCGGGTCGGGGGCGACCGCCAGGCAGCGCATCAGGAACTCGTCGGTGAGCCGGCGGGTCTGTTCGACCAGTTCCACGTGGTCCGGGCTGTGGAGGCCGTCGGCGTAGATGACGTTCATCCCGGCCCGGCGCTCGATCAGGTACCGCGTGTACGCGCCTGCCCCCGCGGCCAGTGCGTCCGCCGGGTCGTCGTGCTCGGCCGCCGCCGCAGCGACGCGTTCGGCCAGCTGGCAGGCGATGTGGCAGGCGACCTCGGCGAGCAGGCTCTCGCGGGTCGGGAAGTGCCTGTACGGCGCGCCGGGGCTGACGTTCGCGAGCTTCGCGACCTTCGCCACCGAGAAGCCCTCGAGGCCCTGCTCGGCGATCAGGTCGAGTGAGACGCGCACGAGCTCGCCCCGGAGGTCGCCGTGGTGGTACTTGCCGCCCATGACCTGGATCACGTCTCCCGATCGAAATATGTAAGACCCCTCTTACGTAGACATGTAAGAGGCCTCTTACTGAAGCAACGGTACTTGAACCTGGAGGGTTCCATGAGCACCACCACGCACGCCATCGCCGCACCGGCGCCGGGTGCGCCGCTCGCACCGACCACGATCGAGCGCCGCGACCTGCGCGCCGACGATGTCCTGATCGACATCGCCTACGCGGGCATCTGCCACAGCGACATCCACCAGGCCAAGGAAGACTGGGGCCAGGCGATCTTCCCGATGGTCCCGGGCCACGAGATCGCCGGCGTGGTCGCCGCGGTGGGCTCGGACGTCACGAAATACCAGGTCGGCGACCGCGTCGGCGTCGGCTGCATGGTCGACTCCTGCGGCGAGTGCGAGTACTGCAAGGCCGGCACCGAGCAGTTCTGCGTCAAGGGCAACATCCAGACGTACAACGGCGTCGGCTTCGACGGCGAGAACACCTACGGCGGCTACAGCAACCAGATCGTCGTGAAGGACGCCTTCGTCTGCCGCATCCCCGAGGGCATCAGCCTCGACATCGCCGCGCCGCTGCTGTGCGCGGGCATCACCACCTACTCGCCGCTGCACCACTGGGGCGCCGGGCCGGGCAAGAAGGTCGCCGTGATCGGCCTCGGCGGGCTCGGGCACATGGGCGTGAAGATCGCCGCCGCCATGGGCGCCGAGGTGACGGTGCTGAGCCAGAGCCTCAAGAAGCAGGAAGACGGCCTCAAGCTCGGCGCGACCGACTACTACGCGACCAGCGACGAGGCGACGTTCGACGTCCTGCGCGGCAAGTTCGACGTCATCCTCAACACCGTGTCGGCCAAGCTGCCGATCGACGCCTACCTGAGCCTGCTCAAGGTCGGCGGCGCGATGGTGAACGTCGGCGCGCCCGGCGAACCGCTGTCGTACAACGCTTTCTCGCTCCTCGGCGGCAACAAGGTCCTGGCCGGGTCGATGATCGGCGGCATCGCCGAGACCCAGGAGATGCTGGACTTCTGCGCCGAGCACGGCATCGGCGCCGAGATCGAGACCATCTCGGCGGACAAGGTCAACGAGGCCTACGAGCGCGTCGAGAACTCGGACGTGCGGTACCGCTTCGTCATCGACGCCTCGACCATCGGGGCGTGACCACCGGTCGTGAGTGAGAAACAGTGTTCTAACACTGTTTCTCACTCACGACCGCCGGGTCAGAAGACCACGGTGCGGTTGCCGTGCACCAGCACCCGGTTCTCCAGGTGCCAGCGCAGCCCGCGGGCGAGGGTGACCTTTTCGATGTCCCGGCCCTTGCGGACCATGTCCTCGACCGAGTCGCCGTGGTCGACGCGGATGACGTCCTGGTCGATGATCGGCCCCGCGTCGAGGTCCGCCGTCACGTAGTGGCAGGTCGCGCCGACCAGCTTCACCCCGCGCGTGTGCGCCTGGTGGTACGGCTTCGCGCCGATGAACGACGGCAGGAAGCTGTGGTGGATGTTGATCGCGCGGCCGGCCCATTCGCGGCACAGGTCCGCGGGCAGGATCTGCATGAACCGGGCCAGCACCACCGCGTGCGGCTCGTGCTCGTCGACCAGCTTGCGGACCTCTTCGAACGCTTCTTCCTTGCCGCCGGCCGGGAACGGCACGTGGTGGAACGGGATGCCGTGCGCGCGGGTGATGTCGGCGAGCGACTCGTGGTTGCCGATCACGGCCGCGATGTCGACGTCCAGCTCGCCGGACGCGACGCGGCCGAGCAGGTCGTACAGGCAGTGCCCGGCCTTCGAGACGAGCACCACCGCGCGGCGCCGCTCACCGGTGTCGCTGACCTGCCAGCTCGACTCCGCGGACAGGTCCGCCGCCACCTCGCCGAAGCGGGCGCGCAGCTCGGCGGCGTCGAACGGCAGCGAGTCGGCCCGGACGACCTGGCGCGTGAAGAACCAGCCCGTGTCCGGGTCGGTGTGGTAGGCCGCTTCGACGATCCAGCCGCCGTGCTCGGCGAGGAACCCGGAGATCCGGGCGATGATGCCGGTGCGGTCGGGGCAGCCGAAGGTGATGACGTAGCGGCGTTCGGGAGCGGTCACGCCGGACATTCTCCCCCGCGCTGGTCAGGGCGCCGCGAGCGGTGCGAGGTCACCCGTCACCGACGCCTGGTGCGGGCGGCCCCACAACGCCCGGTAGACGTCGTCGGCGGCGCCGTCCAGTTCGGCTTTCGGCTCGCCGAAGGCCCACGACCGCTCCGGTGTCGTGACGCGCACGTCGGGCGTGATGCCGCGGCGCGGAGTGAGGTACGTCAGGTACTCGTCGACGCCGTCGTTGGCGAACCCGGGGGAGAAGCGCGTTTCCGGGACGTCGGCGAGCGCCGATTCGGCGTCGAGGCGGTGGATCGCCGTCTCGTGCGCCATCCGCCGCGTCCAGTCGCCGACCGTCTCGGCGAAGCCCGGGTACGGCGAAAACGCGGCCGTTTCCGGGTTCCCGCCCAGTGCTTCGCGCAAGGCCAGGCGCTGGCCGTCCCACCAGCCGAGGACGTCGTCCCAGTCCGGTGGCGGAGTCGGCCTCGCCGGCCGGTTCAGCGCCAAGCCGACGGCGAAGCCGTGCACGAACGCGATGTGCGACACCAGGTCATGGACAGTCCACTTCGGACAGTTCCGGACCGGTGCCGTCGGACCCGCTTCCAGTGCCGCCCGCTTCAGTCCGTCGGCGTGGACGTCGATCGCCTCCAGCAGCTGCATGGGCCGACCGTAGCCGCCGTCCCGCTTCGATGGCGAAGACCAGGCCCAAGCCGAGGCTGAACGACAGGAGCAGGCCCTTCACCGGCTCGTCCGCGAAGGCGGCTCCACCGGCCAGGCCGATCAGCACGCTGTACACCGCCCAGATCGCCGCGCCCGCCAGGTCGAGCGGGACGAACCGGCGCAGCGGGTAGCCGAGGCTGCCGTTGGCGAGCGCGCTGGCGACGCGTCCGCCGGGCAGGTACCGCGCGGCGATGATCAGCAGCCCGCCGTTGCGCCGCACCTGGTCACGCGCCCATTCGTAGCGCCGGCGCCCGTCCGCCCCGCGCTGCAGCCGCGCGATCGCCCGCGGCCCGGCGGCCCGTCCGACGGCGTAGCCGAGGCAGTCGCCCGCCCACGCACCCGCCGCGGCGACGGCGGCGAGCAGCGTCAGGTCCGCGAGATCCGGCCCGAGCAGCACGGCGACGGTCACGACGGTCGTCTCACTGGGCATGAACGGCAGCAGCGCGTCCAACCCGGACACGGCGAAGACGAGCACCCACAGCCACGGCGAGCCCAAGGCGTCGCGCAGCAGCTCGGTGACGTGCGCCAGCAGTTCCACGGCTCAATGGTGATCACCGCAGGTCACTTCGGGGTGACGCAGTGGGGGTGGCCCGGTGAACGTTCGCTTCAGGCAGGGGCGACCGAGTCCCAGGGGACCGTCAGCTCACCCAGCCGGATGCGCGACGGTGGCCCCGACACCGGCCAGCCCCGCGCCGCCAGCAGCCGGACCGTCTCCAGCCACCGCGACCGGACCCCGAACGCCTGGTGCGGCGCGGCCGTCGCCCAGCAGGCGTCGAGAGCGGACAGCAGCGTGTGGACCCGCTCGCCCGGGACGTTCCGGTGGATCAGCGCCTTCGGCAGCCGCTCCGCGATCGTCGACGGCTTCTCGAGCCCCGCCAGCCGCAGCGAGAGCGTCAGGGAAACCGGACCGGACGCGGCGACCAGCACCCACGTCGACAGCCGGCCGATCTCGTCGCACGTGCCCTCGACCAGAAGGCCGCCCGAAGCCATCGAGTCCAGCACCAGCCCCCACGCGCCCGGGACCTCGTCCTCCGCGTACTGCCGCAGGACGTTGAACGCGCGCACCAGCACCGGGCGCGTCCCGGCCAGCTCGAACCCGCCGCGGCGGAAGTCCAGCATCGGCGGGGACGCGGCGTACTGCGCGAAGGCCACGCGAGCGGGGTCCAGCTCGAGGCCCAGCACCCGCACGTCCGGCCGGACGCGGCGCACCCACCGGGCCAGCTCGATCGTCGTCACCGGGGACGCGCCGTACCCGAGGTCGACGACCAGCGGGTCCGCCGCCGCGCGCAGCAGCCGCGAAGTGCGTGGCGAGGAAGCGATCCACCGGTCCACCCGGCGGAGGCGGTTCGGGTTGGTCGTGCCGCGGGTCGGGGCGCCGACCGGGCTCAGTTTGCTTCGGTGAGCCACTTCGCCGTGAATTCGGACTCGTGCTCCAGCAGCTTCGTGACCTGCTCGGCGATCACGCTCTCCAGCTTCCCGCCGAACAGCGGGATCCGGACCGTCACCTCGCCGCTGATCCGCAGCACCGTCTTGTCGCCGTTCGCCAGCAACGCCGTCCGTGCGGAGATCTCGCCCGGGACGCCGCCGACCGAGACCGTCGCCTGGCCCTGCCGGCCGGTGCCGTCGTTGCTCACGCGCCAGGTCTGCGTGCGCGTCACCACCAGGTCGCCCTTGTGCAGGGTCCGCACCGCCTGTGGCAGCTTGTCCGCGCTGATCCCCTGCTGCAGCTCGTACCGGAGGTCCGTGCCGGAGACCTCGTACGACAGCAGCGCCGCGCCGTGCCCGCCGAGCTGCTCGAGCCGCGCTCGCAGCGCCGCTTCGCCGGCGACCGCCGCGTACGTCGCGGCGACGTCGGCGGAGAACTCAGCACGGTGCTCGATCCGGGATCCCATGAGCCGGACAGTACCGTCAGACGCGTGAACACGGCCCGAACTCCCGCACTCCCGAAGCTCTCCGCGTACACCACGCTGCGCCTCGGCGGCCCGGCCCGCCAGTTCGTCAGCGCCGTGACCAGCGAAGACCTCGTAGTGGCGGTCCGCGAGGCCGACGCGGCGGGCGAGCCGGTGCTGCTGCTCGGCGGTGGCTCCAACCTGGTGGTCGCGGACGCGGGGTTCGACGGCACGCTGATCGAGGTGGCGAACACCGGCTGGCGCCAGGACGGCGACGTCGTGGAGGTCGAGGCGGGCCAGAACTGGGACGCGTTCGTCGCCGGGCTCGTCGAAGCGGGCCTGGGCGGGCTCGAATGCCTCTCCGGCATCCCGGGCAGCGTCGGCGCGACGCCGATCCAGAACGTCGGCGCGTACGGCTGCGAAGTCGCCGAATCGATCGTCTCGGTGGAACTGTACGACCGGCGGACGCGCGAAGTGCGCACGCTCAAGGCGGACGAGCTCGGTTTCGCGTACCGCACCAGCGTCCTGAAGGGCACCGACAGCGGCGTAGTCCTCTCGGTCCGCTTCGAGATCCGCGAGGACGGCCTCTCCGCGCCCATCCGCTACGCCGAGCTGGCGCGCACCCTCGGCGTCGAGATCGGCGCCCGCGTCCCTGCCGCCGAAGCACGCGAAGCCGTGCTCAAGCTGCGTCGCGGCAAGGGCATGGTGCTCGACCCGGACGACCACGACACGTGGAGCGCGGGCTCCTTCTTCACCAACCCGATCGTCCCGTCGGCCGAGGCGGAGGCCGTCCTGCGGCGCATCACGGACAGCGTCGGTGCCGAAGCCCCGCAGTACCCGGCCGTGGGCGGCGTCAAGCTTTCGGCCGCGTGGCTGATCGAGCGCGCCGGGTTCGCCAAGGGTTACCCCGGGCCGGGGAACCGCGTCTCGCTGTCGACGAAGCACACCCTCGCGCTGACCAACCGCGGCGACGCGACGACCGAAGACCTGCTCGGCCTGGCCAGGGAGGTCCGTGATGGGGTTTTCGCCCGGTTCGGCGTTCGATTGCACCCGGAACCGCTCTTGATCAACTGCGTCATTTGAGCCGAATCGGGCAACCTGCACGTGTACAGGACGTCTTTGTCGACATAGGCGGTGCCACCTGATCGGATGGTCTTTACCTTTCGACAGGTAACGTCGAGCGCGTCACCAGCGCTAAGGGCGTGTGCCTCGCTGGTCGGTGGGGGAAACTCGGGAGGTTTCGGTGATCGAACGGCGTACGGTCTTCAAGGCCGCTCTGGCAGCGGGGGCTGCCCTGGTCGCCGCGGCGTGTTCGAGCACGAACGACGGCACGGCGTTCCCGACCGGCGCGGCGAACTCGGACGGCGAGGGCGGTGGCGCCCAGCCCGTGGCGAAGATCACGGCCGAGCCCGCCGTCAACGCCAAGGACGCTTCGGTCCTCAAGCCGGTCACCATCAAGGTCGCCGACGGCAAGCTCACCGAGTGCAAGGTGACCGCCGACGGCGGCAAGGCCGTCAAGGGCGACACCGCGCCGGACGGGCTCACCTGGACCAGCTCCGAGCCGCTCGGCTACGGCAAGACCTACACGTACGCGGCCAAGGCCACCGGCACCGACGGGAAGCCGGTCGAGCTCGCCGGCACGTTCAGCACGGTCAACCCGGCCAAGCAGGTCCGCGCCACGCTCAACCCGGCCGACAACCAGCAGGTCGGCGTGGCCATGCCGATCAGCGTCAAGTTCCAGTCGCCGGTCAAGGACCGCAAGGCGGTCGAGAAGGCCCTGTCCGTGAAGACGGACAAGGACGTCGAAGGCGCCTGGGGCTGGCTGTCCGACAGTCAGGTCGACTACCGGCCGAAGGAGTACTGGCCGCAGAACATCACCGTGAGCGTCGAGGCGAAGCTGTACGGCGTCGAGCTGGGCGGCGGCGCGTACGGCAAGGCCGACGTCACCACGAAGTTCAAGATCGGCCGCAACCAGGTGGTCAAGGTCAACACCCCCGAGCACCAGATGCACGTCTACCGCGGTGGCGCGCAGTACAAGAGCTACCCGTGCGCGAACGGGCTGGACGCCGAGGTCGACCGCAACACCCCGAACGGCACCTACATCGTCATGAGCAAGGAGCCGACGGCGGTGTTCGACAACGCCCGCTACGGCTACACGAACGTCAACAAGAAGTGGGCCTGCCGGTTCTCCAACCACGGCGAGTACATCCACGAGAACCAGGACAACGCGGCCAACATCGGGAAGAACAACAACTCCCACGGCTGCGTCAACCTCCTCGAGGCCGACGCCAAGGACTTCTTCGACTCCGCGCTGGTCGGCGACCCGGTCGAGATCACCGGCTCCAAGCTGAGCGCGCCGATGGCCTCGGACGTCAAGGACTGGAACTACAGCTGGGCGGCCTGGCAAGGGCTGGGTGCGAAGTAACCCGTGCGCACCGAGGTCGTCGGGTACGGCGGGGTCCGGCTCGGCCTGCGGGTCGAGGGCGCGGAGAACAGCGGGCCGATCGTCTTCGTGCACGGCTGGGCGCAGTCGTCCGGCTGCTGGGCCGCGCAGCTCGCCGACCCGGGCCTGACCGAGCGGTTCCGGCTGGTCGCGATGGACCTGCGCGGCCACGGCGCGTCCGACGTCCCCGCGGAGGGCTACGACGACCCGGTGGCCTGGGCCGACGACCTCGCCGCGGTGCTCGACTTCGCCGGACCGGACGCGATCGTCGTCGCCTGGTCCTACGGCGGCCTGGTGCTCGCCGACCACATCCGGGTGCACGGCACCGCACGCTTGCGCGGGATCGTGCTCGTCGGCGCGATCACCGAGATCGGCCGCGACCGCGCGGGCGGGCGCGTCGGCCCGCTGATGCGCGAGCACATGCGGGCGATGCTTTCGGACGATCCGGACATCGCGGTCCCGGCGCTCACGGCGTTCAGCCGTGACATGGCCGGCGGCCCGGTGCCGGGAACGCAGGTCCAGGCCCTGCTCGGGGCTTCTCTGAGCGTGCCACCCGCGGTCCGCGCGGCCCTGTTCCGCCGCGACATCGGCAGCGAAGAAGTGCTGGCCGCGGTCGACAAACCCACGCTGGTCGTGCACGGCTCCCACGACCGTGTGATCGACCCCGCGGCCGCGGAACACACGATCGGGAAGATTCCGGGTGCCACCGGACGTTGGTTCCTTGACGGGGGGCATGCGCCCTTCGCCGAGTCCGCGGAGGAGTTCGACGCGGTACTCCGGCAGTTCGCCGAAGAATGCTGACGTAACGCGGGAGACGAGACCAGGTGACCAGCTCCATCCGGGGGTTCAGTGCTGCGCCGCGCCGGGTCGCGGTGTTCTCCGTGCACACTTCGCCGCTCGAGCAGCCGGGGACCGGCGACGCGGGCGGGATGAACGTCTACGTCAGCCAGACGGCGACGGAGATGGCCCGCCAAGGCGTCGAGGTCGAGGTGTTCACCCGCGCGACGGCGTCGGACCAGCCGCCGGTGGCCGAGCTCGCCCCGGGCGTCACCGTCCGGCACGTGCAGGCGGGCCCGTTCGAGCCGCTGAGCCGCGACGAGCTGCCCGCGCAGCTGTGCGCGTTCACCTCCGGCGTGCTGCGCACCGAGGCGTTCCACGAGCCCGGGTACTACGACCTCATCCACTCGCACTACTGGCTTTCGGGCCAGGTCGGCTGGCTGGCCCGCGACCGCTGGTCGGTGCCGCTGGTGCACACCGCGCACACCCTCGCGAAGGTGAAGAACGCCGCGCTCGCCGAGGGCGACAAGCCCGAGCCGCGCACCCGCGTGATCGGCGAGGAGCAGGTGGTCGCCGAGGCCGACCGGCTGGTCGCCAACACCGCCGTCGAGGCGCGTCAGCTCATCGACCTCTACGACGCCGAGCCGCACGCGGTGCACGCCGTGCCGCCGGGCGTCGACCTCGAACGCTTCACGCCGGGCTCGCAGGCCGTCGCCCGTGCTTCCCTCGGCCTCGCCGACGACGACGTCGTGCTGGCCTTCGCCGGCCGGATCCAGCCGCTGAAGGCGCCGGACGTCCTGCTGCACGCCGCGGCGGCCCTGCTGCGCCGCCGTCCCGAGCTGGCGCCGCGCCTGGTCGTGCTGATCGTCGGCGGGCCGTCGGGCACCGGGCTGGAACAGCCGCAGGCCCTGCGCGAGCTGGCGGTTTCGCTGGGCATCGAGCGGCAGGTCCGGTTCCTGCCGCCGCAGCCGGGCGAGGCGCTGGCCCGGGTCTTCCGCGCCGCCGACGTCGTCGCGGTGCCCAGCTACAACGAGTCGTTCGGCCTGGTCGCGCTGGAGGCGCAGGCCTGCGGGACGCCGGTGGTCGCGGCCGAGGTCGGCGGGCTGCCGGTGGCGGTGCCGCACGGCGTGTCCGGCCTGCTCGTCCCGGGCCACGGCGCCGAGGAGTGGGCGGACGCGCTGGCCGCGGTCGCCCTGCGCCCGGACCGGCGCGCCGAGCTCGGCGCCAACGCCGTCGTGCACGCCGGCCGGTTCTCCTGGCGTCGCACGACCGACGCGCTCCTGGACATCTATGCTCAGGCCACCAGCGCTTTCCGGCACGCGCTGGACCTGCGCACGGAGGTGGCGGTGTGAGCCTGGACGAGCTGATCCAGTCTACTTTGGACTCTTCGGACCTGAAGTACGACAAGCGCGGTCCCGGCAAGTACTTCGTCACGTTGCCGGGGACGAAGAAGCTGCAGACCAACGCGTGGCTCGTCGATGGCGACCACGCGTTTTCGGTCGAGGCCTTCGTGTGCCGGCGCCCGGATGAGTCCCATGAGGACGTTTACCGGTTCCTGTTGCAGCGCAACGCGAAGCTGTACGGTGTGCACTACACAGTGGACAGTCTCGGTGACATCTACCTGGTCGGCCGGTTCGGCAAGGACACGATGTCGGCCGACGAGCTCGACAAGGTGCTCGGCCAGGTGCTGGAAGCCGCCGACGGCGACTTCAACACGCTGCTGGAGATCGGCTTCGCGACGTCGATCAAGCGCGAGTGGGACTGGCGCGTCTCCCGCGGCGAGTCCCTGGCGAACCTGCAGGCGTTCAAGCACCTCGCGGAGCCGCGCGAACCGGGCTTGACCGAGTCGTGACCCGGGCCGTGCAACGGTCCTGATCCGGACATCCGTCTCACCGCCAGTCGAACCTGGAGGGAGACCCACGATGCGGACTCGATGGAGAGCGGCGCTGGCGATCACGGCGGTGGCGTTCGCGCTGGCCGGCTGCTCGGCGGCGGAGAACGGGGCATCGTCCACGGCGGACAGTGCCGGTGGGGTGGCGAAGGTCCCGGCCGCGCCGCAGCAAGGCACCGGGGCCAAGGGCGAGTCGAAGGTGACACCGCCGCAGGCCGGCGCCACCGATCGCAAGCTTTCGCGCAGTGCCCGGCTGGACCTGACGGCCACCAAGGTCGTCGACGTCGTCGCGCAGGCCCGCGGGATCGCGCTGGGCGCCGGCGGCTACACCGGGCAGGAAAGCACGGGCGAAGACGCGGCGACGCTGTCGCTCGCGGTGCCCTCGGACAAGCTCGACCCGGTGCTCGACCAGCTTTCGCATTTGGGCACGTCGCTGGTCAAGCGAGAGTTGAACACCCAGGACGTGACCGAGCAGGTCGTCGATGTCGAGGCGCGGTTGACGACGCAGCGCAAGTCGGTCGAGCGGATTCGCGCGCTGCTTTCACAGGCGACTTCGGTGTCGGACATCACGTCGATCGAGAGTGAGCTGACCAGTCGCGAGTCGGCGCTGGAGTCGTTGGAGCAGCAGCGGAACTCCCTCGCTGGGAGTGTGGCGATGGCGACTGTGGCGATGAGTATTCGTAGCGTGGCCGCGCCGCCGCCGCCGTCTGAGGATCACAGCGGTTTTCTGGGTGGGTTGGCTGGTGGCTGGGATGCTTTCTTGACCTTTGGGGGCGGGTTGCTGACGGTGCTGGGGGCTGTTGCGCCGTTTTTGCTGATCGTGGTGCCGCTGGCGTGGGTCGGCTGGTGGGTGAACCGGCGTCGCCGTTCGGTGCGGCCGGAGCCTTCCGAGGGGTGAGCGGTGTTCTCCCGCTTCGCGAGGAGCTTCGCTCACCCTTGACCCCGGGTCTCCGGTGCTGACTGCGGCGGGGACGAGGGGCGGGGGAGGTCTGGGGCGGCCTGTTTGCGCGGCCTGTTTGCGCGGCAGGGGTGAGGGCGGCGAGGTCTGGGGCGGCCCGTTGCGGAACAGGCGGGACGGCTCGAGGGAGGGGGGAGTCGCGATCTCGAGCCGCCCCGCTGAAGTTCCCGCCGATCAGGACCCGGTGACGAGGGGGGTGCCATCGGGGCCGGCGGGCCGCGGCTCGGCAGGGGGGAGACGAGCCGCGGTCGAAGCCCGAAACCGGCCGGGGAGTGCGTGGAATCCGGCCGCTCGGGACGTAAGTCAACCTGTCAGATCTCGACCTGTAATCACAAGACTACTCGCTAGTCCGTTCGAGTGAATTTTAGTTGTGGCGATAACGGTGCGCAGTCCGATGCCCGGATTTTGCGCGTTGTTGGCACTTGGACTTGTGTAAGAGTGAAGGTGTTACTGCGCGGTAACACACTCTGTGTAGGACGCGAGGTCACCAGTCGATCGAGTGGTCCCGTCTGGCAGGCTGTCGGCATGGCCGAGATTGGGACGTTGGTGCTGCTCCGCCACGGGCAGAGCACGTGGAACGCGGAAAACCTGTTCACCGGCTGGGTGGACGTGCCGCTGTCGGAACAGGGCGAGGGCGAAGCGCGCCAGGGCGGGCAGCTGCTGTCCGACGCCGGGCTGCTGCCGGACGTGGTGCACACCTCGCTGCTGCGCCGGGCGATCTCCACCGCGAACATCGCGCTGGACGCCGCCGACCGGCATTGGATCCCGGTCAAGCGCGACTGGCGCCTCAACGAGCGCCACTACGGCGCGCTGCAGGGCAAGGACAAGAAGCAGACCCTGGCCGAGTTCGGCGAAGAGCAGTTCATGCTCTGGCGCCGCTCCTACGACACCCCGCCGCCGCCGATCGACCCGAAGGACGAGTGGAGCCAAGCGGACGACCCCCGCTACGCGAACCTCGGCGACAAGGCGCCGCTGACCGAGTGCCTCAAGGACGTCGTCGAGCGGCTGCTGCCGTACTGGGAGTCCGAGATCGTGCCCGACCTGCGCGCGGGCAAGACCGTGCTGGTCGCCGCGCACGGCAACTCGCTGCGTGCGCTCGTCAAGCACCTCGACGGGATCTCCGACGCCGACATCGCCGGCCTCAACATCCCGACCGGCATCCCGCTGCGCTACGACCTCACGGCCGACCTGAAGCCGGTCAAGGCCGGCGGCGAGTACCTCGACCCCGAAGCCGCCAAGGAAGCCGCCGCCGCGGTGGCGAACCAGGGCCGCTGACTCACGCCGCGGTGACCGGCCGGACGGCCGTCGCCTTCCAGCTCGCCCCTTCACGGACGATGTCGAATTCGGCCGTGAAGGGCTTGCCGGTGGCCTGGCCCGTCGCGTCGGTCACCTGCAGCGTCGTGAAGAACAGCACGACCGCTCGCGCGCCGGTGAGTGTGACGACGCCTGCCATCGGGTCCGGCCCGAGCGCCACCTTCGTGCCGCTCTTGCGGATCGCCTCGACGTAGGTGCCCTTCTTGGCGCGGTACTCGCTCAGCATCGGGTCGGCGATGACGGCCTCGGCCCGCGCGTACGAGCCGTCCGGGTCGGCGCTGTCGGTCGTGAACAGGCCGCCGCCGATCGCCCGCGCGCCGGCCAGCGCCGCGTCACGGGTGCCCGCGGGGGTGCCATCGTCCTGGTGTGGCGCGGGCGGTGGCTGGGCCGGGCTCACCGCGATGTCCGAGAGCTGCCAGTGCCCCCCGGCTTTCTGCGCGGTGAACGCGACCGTGGCCAGCCCCTTCGTGGTGCCGCTGTCCTGCTCGAGCACGGCCAGTTCGCGGATCCGGTCGCCGGTGAACTCCAGCGCGGCCGCTTCCCGCACCCGCGTCGCCAGCCGTACCTGCTGCGGGCTCTTCCTGACCACGTCGAACAACGTCGCGAGCTGCTGCTTCGCGGCGCCGGTGACGTTCGCCGCGACGGCCTGGTCGAACGCGGCCGGGTTCGCGGAGTCGTAGCTGAAGACCGCCTCGGCCGCCGTCTTCACCGCGTCGAGCGCGGCGGCCGTCCCCGGCCCGTTGACGAGCGCGAGGTTGCCGCTGAGCGGGGTAGCCGTGCCGGAGACCGGCGCGGAGCACGCCGACACCACCAGGAGCAGTCCCAGCAGCGCGAGCTTCACAAGAGCCCGGCCTCGCGGGCCCGCGCCCCGGCCTGGAACCGCGACGACGCGCCGAGGATCTCCATCACCTCCGCCACCCGCCGCCGGTAGGTCCGCAGGCCGACGCCGAGAGCGCGGGCCGCCGTCTCGTCCTTGCAGCCGGATGCCAGCTGCTCGAGGATCTCGCGCGCGCCCAGCTCGGTGAACCGGGCTTGGTACGACTCGAGGTCGGTGCCGCCGGCCCAGGCCGCCTCGAACAGCGACTGGATGCCCTGGACCAGCTCCGGGCTGCTGACGACGGTGTAGCTGCGGACGCCGCCGACGTGGTCGCCCGCCACGATCGCGATCCGGCGGTCCAGCAGGATCGTCTCGTTGACCTCGCGCTCGGTGATCCGGATGCGCGCGCCGTGGGTCGCCATGAACCGCAGGTGCTCCGCCAGCGCCGGGTCGAACAGGACCCCGGGCAGGTACATCTTGCGCACCGACGTGGTGCGCACCGCCTGCTCCCGTTCGGGCGCGCTCGGGTGCGCCACCGACCAGGTGTGCAGGTCGCGGGCCGCGCACGAGATCTCCGTCGCGGTCGCGAACAGGTGGGCCGTCCGCTCGAACAGCTCGGCCTCGCCCCGCACCACCACGACGTCGCTGACTCTCTCCACGTATTCCAGTGTGGCAGCTAAATGCCAAACCCGGCGCCGCTCGCGCCGGATCGCGAGGCTGGAGCCATGACCACGAACACCACTCTCCCCGCCGCCGCGGCGGGCACCTGGAAGCTCGGCTCCTTCGAAGTCAACCGGCTCGGCTTCGGCGCCATGCGCCTGATGTCCACTTCGGACGGCGGCATCCGCGACCGCGAGACGTCGATCGCCGTGCTCCGCCGCGCCGTCGAGCTCGGCGTCAACCACATCGACACCGCCGTCTTCTACTTCGCCGGCCCGCGCTCGGCGAACGAGCTGATCAACCGGGCCCTCGCGCCGTACGGCGACCTGACGATCACCACCAAGGTCGGACCGGGCCGCGACTTCACCGGCGCGTTCTACACCGCCCGGCCGGACCAGCTGCGGGCCCAGGTCGAAGAGAACCTGCGCGAGCTGGGCCTCGAGCACCTCGATGTCGCCAACTACCGGATCGGCCAGGGCCTCGACCGCGGGGAGGGCTCGCTCGCCGACGGCTTCGGCGCGCTCGCCGAGCTGCGTGAGCAGGGCCTCATCCGCGAGCTGGGCATCTCCAACGTCGCGCCGCACCACCTGACCGAAGCCCTGGAGATCGCGCCGGTCGTCTGCGTCCAGAACCAGTACGGCCTCACCGCCCGCCGGGAGGACGACGAGATCGTCCGGATGTGCGCCGAGCGGGGGATCGCCTTCGTGCCGTTCTTCGCCGTCGCGAGCGGGACGGGCGAGGACGCCCGCGTCGCCGAGGTCGCCCGCCGGCACGACGCCACCCCGGCCCAGGTGCGGCTCGCGTGGACCCTCCACCAAGGACCGCACGTGCTCGCCATTCCGGGCACCGGGGACGTCGAGCACCTCGAGCAGAACGTCGCCGCCGCGGCGCTGCGGCTCACCGAGGAGGACTTGAAGACCCTTGACGGCGATGCGTGATTCACCCGGAATGTCTCGCCGCGGAATCGATCGGGTGAACGCGGGCTGAAGCACCGGCGAACATGTCTGCCCCAGGTGTCGCGGTGCTCACGACAAGGCGGACAACGCTAGGCCGAAGGGCCACTTCTCAGCTTACGATCGGCCTGTGACCACGCCTGTTTCCCTCGCACTGGCCATCGGAACGTTGGTGGCCGGTGCGGTGGTCGGCTACCTCCTCGCGCGGGCCCGGACCCGTCGCGAAGAGGCCCGGCCGCCGGGTCCGACCGTCGCGGAGCTCCTCGAACGCCTGGTCCGCTCGTCCCACAACGGCGTCGTCGTGCTCAACAGATTCGGCGACATGGTGCTGCACAACCCGCGGGCCTACGAGCTGGGCCTGGTGAAGGTCAACCAGGCCGACTCGCGGGCCCGCAAGGCCGCCGAGCAGGTCGTCGAGACCGATGAGCCGATGGAGATCGACCTATCGCCGCTCGAAGCGCGCGGCCGCCAGCCGGAGGCGGTGCTCGGCGAGGTCCGGCCGCTCGGCGACGGCTTCACCGTCGTCGAGGCCGTCGACCACTCCGAGGCCATCCGGCTGGAGGCCGTCCGCCGCGACTTCGTCGCCAACGTCAGCCACGAGCTCAAGACCCCGGTCGGCGCGATCGCGCTGCTCACCGAGGCCGTGCTCGACGCCGCCGAGGACGTCGAGGAGGTCCGCCGCTTCGGCGGCAAGATCCTGCGCGAGTCCACCCGGCTCGGCCAGCTCGTCACCGAGCTGATCGCGCTTTCGCGGCTGCAGGGCGCCGAGCGGCTGCCGGACCTCAACGTCGTCGAGGTCGACGCGGTCGTCCGCGAAGCGCTCGGCCGCACGACGCTCTCGGCCGAGTCGGCCGACATCCGGATCACCACCGACACCCCCAGCGGCCTGCTCATCGAGGGTGACCGGACGCTGCTGGTCACCGCGCTTTCGAACCTGCTGGAGAACGCCGTCGCGTACTCGCCGGCCGGCAGCCCGGTCTCGATCAGCAGGCGGCTCGCCGACGGGATGGTCGAGGTCGCCGTCACCGACCGCGGCATCGGCATCCCCGAGGACGAGCAGACACGCGTGTTCGAGCGGTTCTACCGCGCCGACAAGGCCCGTTCGCGCGCCACCGGCGGCACCGGGCTGGGCCTGGCGATCGTCAAGCACGTCGCGGCCAACCACGGCGGCTCGGTCGGGCTGTGGAGCCGCCCCGGCACCGGCTCGACCTTCACGCTGCGCATCCCCGCGCACGTCCGCCCCGAACCGGCCCTCGAGCCGGCGCGGACCACCAAGACCTCGCCGGCACCACGGCAGGAGAAGACCCCCGAGCGCACCCCGAGGCTCGTGGTTACCGGGCAGGACAGCCCAGATCATGGAGGAAACCTGTGACCAGGGTTCTCATCGTCGAGGACGAGGAGTCGTTCGCCGACCCCCTCGCCTTCCTGCTGCGCAAGGAAGGGTTCACCGCGGCCGTCGCCGGTACCGGCCAGGCCGCGCTGGAGGAGTTCGACCGCAACGGCGCCGACATCGTGCTGCTCGACCTCATGCTGCCCGGGATGAGCGGCACCGACGTCTGCAAGCAGCTGCGCCAGCGCTCGGCCGTGCCGGTGATCATGGTGACGGCGCGCGACAGCGAGATCGACAAGGTCGTCGGCCTGGAACTGGGTGCGGACGACTACGTGACGAAGCCGTACTCGGCGCGTGAGCTGATCGCGCGCGTGCGGGCGGTGCTGCGCCGCGGCGGCGAGCCGGGCTCGGAAGGCGAGCTGGCGCCGCTGGTGCTCTCGGCGGGCCCGGTGCGGATGGACGTCGAGCGGCACGTGGTGACGGTGGACGGCGCCGAGGTTTCGCTGCCGCTCAAGGAGTTCGACCTGCTGGAGTACCTGCTCCGCAACGTCGGCCGGGTGCTCACGCGCGGCCAGCTGATCGACCGGGTGTGGGGCGCTGACTACGTCGGCGACACGAAGACGCTGGACGTCCACGTGAAGCGGCTGCGCTCGAAGATCGAGCCGGACCCGGGCTCGCCGCGGCACCTGGTGACGGTCCGCGGCCTGGGCTACAAGTTCGAGACGTAAGCGGGCTTTTCGGGCGGTGACGCCCCGGTGGGAGGCGCGCCGGGGCGGTACCGCACCGAGTGTTGTTGGTTACATGTTCGAGACCTGGCGCTGGGCCCGGTACGCTGGACCCCCGTGCGCCTAGGGGTACTCGACGTCGGTTCCAACACCGTCCACCTTCTCGTGGTCGATGCCCACCGTGGCGCCCACCCGACGCCGATGCATTCCGAGAAGTCCGTGCTCCGGCTGGCCGAGCAGCTCACCCCCGGTGGCGAGCTCAGCAAGGCCGGTGCCGACGACCTCGTGACCGCCGTCGAATCCGCGAAGGACGCCGCCGCCCGGCTGGGCTGCGAAGAGGTCATGGCCTTCGCCACCTCCGCGGTCCGCGAAGCTAAGAACTCCGCCAAGGTGCTGGCCCGCGTGGCCGACCGCACCGGCGTCGAGCTGCGGGTCCTCTCCGGGACCGACGAAGCCCGGCTCACCTTCCTCGCCGTCCGCCGCTGGTACGGCTGGTCGGCCGGGCAGCTGCTGGTGCTCGACATCGGCGGTGGCTCGCTGGAGATCGCGATGGGCCGCGACGAAGAGCCCGTCCTGGCCGAGTCGCTTCCCCTGGGCGCGGGCCGGACCACGCGAACCCGCTTCAAGCACGACCCGCCGACGCGCTCCGAGCTCGTCGCGACGTCGGCGTGGCTCGACGACCAGCTCACCGAGCTCGCGCGGAAGGTCACCAAATGGGGTGAACCCGATCGTGTCGTGGCGACGTCGAAGACGTTCCGGTCGCTCGCCCGGCTGACCGGCGCCGCCCCCTCGGCGGCGGGCCCGCGCGTGCGACGTACGCTCACGGACACCGCATTGCGCCAGCTCCTGGCGTTCATCTCGCGGATGCCGTCGGCCGACCTCGCCCAGCTCGAGGGCGTCAGCTCGAGCCGGTCGCACCAGCTGGTGGCCGGCGCGCTCGTCGCGCAGGCCACGATGCGGGCGCTCGGTTTGCCCGAACTCGAGATCTGCCCGTGGGCTCTGCGAGAAGGTGTCATCCTGCGGCGGCTGGACCATTCCAACGGCGCGGATGAAACTGGAGCCGGTCTCGTGGGGCGCTTCGGCGCACAGGAGGACCGGTGAAAGCACGCGGCTGGACTTCCCGGAAGGTGGACGGGCACGGTGGAGAGGTGACGGACATGCAGAGGTCGGCGTACAGCGCGCGCGGCGCCGCCGGCGTACCGTCGGATACCGCTTCGCCGAGTGCCGAGGACCCGGAGCGCGCAGGGGATTGCCAGGTATGACGGACCAGACCGGAGACGGCCAGCCCCAGAAGACCGTGGCTGAGCTGCTCGCCCAGCACGGTGCCCAGGTCGACGGCGGCAACCGCCGTCGGCGCCGTCGCGCGGCCGAGGACGACGACGAGCCCGGCACCCCGGAGACCCCGCCCGGCGCGACCGGTTCCCACCGGCGTCCCGGCGTCAGCGACACCGGCCCGCAGGCGATCATCGACCGGGTCGCCGGCGAAGGCACCCCGCCGCCGCCGAACCGGCCCGCCGGCCGGCGCCGCGCCGAGCCGTCGTCCCCGCCGCCGCCCGCACCCCGCGCCGTCCCGCAGGACTCCCAGCCGCTGCCGCGGCCGGTCCCGCCGCCCCCGGCCCGGCCCGCCCCCGGCGGCGCCGAGTCCGGCCAGTACGCGCGCCCCCCGGCGCCGCCGCAGCCGTCGGGCCAGTTCAGCCGGCCGCCCCAGGAGTCCGGGCAGTTCGCCGGCCCGCCGTCCGCGCCGCAGCCGTCGGGGCAGTACCCGAGCCCGCAGGAGTCGGCGCAGCTGCCGGTGCCGCCGCGCGCGCCCCGGCGCCAGCCGCCGCCCCCGCAGCCGTCGCAGCAGCTGCCGACCCCGCCGCCGCCCGCGGCCGAGGAGACCCGCGCGGCCGTCCCGCCGGTCCGGCGCCGTCCGCCCCCGCAGGCTTCGCAGCAGCTGCCCACCCCGCCGCCGCAGCCGTCGCAGCAGCTGCCGACGCCGCCGCCGAGCGGACCGCTGTCGGCGCGTCTCGACGGCCTCAACGGCACCCCGGACGCCGAAATCGACCCGCCGCCGGGCCCGATGGCCAGCGGCACGTTCGCGCCGCCGCCCGCCGCACCCGGCCGCCCGCGCCGGGGCCCGGCGCGCCGGCCGCAGCAGGAGGCCTACACCGAGCAGTTCGACGCGGTGAAGGGCGGACCGCCGGTCCCGCCCGCGCCGAGCAAGAAGCCCGACGCGGCCGAGCCGCCGCCGTCGTCACCGGGCGGGCTCGCGAACTGGCGCAAGCGCCGGCAGAAGGAGCAGCTGGAGGACACCGAGATCGGCGTCATGCCGGTGGTGCCCACCGACGCCCCGGCCGACGGCTACCCCGACGACGACTTCGAGCCCGAGGGCTTCGCGCCGGAGAGCAGCGGCTACCAGGCCGCCTACGACGCCGGCCCGCCGACCGGGACGTACCCGCCGCCGATGCCGTTCGCGCCCGGCGACCGCCCCTCGCGGGCGCCGATCCCGGACGACCTCGAGCCCTACGAGCGCGAGTTCACCGACGGCTACCCGGCGGGCGGCCCGGACTTCGAGCAGGACGAGTACGGCTACGAGCAGGGCGACGGCTACGAGGACGACGAATACGACGACGTCCCCGAGCCGGTCGCGGAGCCGGAGCCCACGACGTCGCCCGGCAAGGCTTGGCTGGCGCTCGCCGGGCAGCTGGCGCTGGGTGTCGTCGGTGGCGCGGCCGTGTGGCTGGGCTTCAACTGGCTGTGGGTGAACATCCCCGCGGCCGCCCTGGTGGCGGCGCTGCTGGTGGTCGTCGCGCTGGTCTGGATCGTGCGGAAGATCCGCCGGGCCGAGGACCTGCAGACCACGGTGCTGGCCGTGCTGGTCGGCCTGGTCGTGACGGTGTCCCCGGCGGCGCTGCTGCTCGTCGGCCGCTGACCGCGGCGGGGGCGCGGTGATCCGCGTCCCCCTTCCGGCCCGGCGATTCCACCCACCCTCGGTGACGAGGCAGGATGGCGCGCGTGACAGACGAGAAGCCGGTCCCCGTCGGGCTCAGCACGGCGTCCGTGTGGCCCCTCAAGGCCGGGACCGCCTTCGAGCTCGCGGCCGAGCTGGGGTACGACGGCGTCGAGGTCATGGTGTGGGCCGACCCGGTCAGCCAGGACGTCAGCGCCCTGCGCCGGTGGTCGCGCCGCACCGGGGTGCCCGTGCTGTCCGTCCACTCGCCGTCGCTGCTGATCACCCAGCGGATCTGGTCGCCCGACCCCGTGGTCCGGCTGCGGATGTCCGTCGAGGCCGCGGCCGAGCTCGGCGCGCGGACCGTCGTCGTCCACCCGCCGTTCCGGTGGCAACGGCGGTACGGCGACGCGTTCGGTGATCTGGTCGACGAGCTGGAGGAGTCCAGCGGGATCGAAATCGCCGTCGAGAACATGTTCAAGGTGCGCCCACCGGGTGGTTCGAAGAATTCCCGGGTCTCCGCGTTCCGGCCGTCGATCGACCCGACGGACGTCGGTTTCCGGCACTACACGCTCGACCTGTCCCACACAGCGGCAGCCCGGATGGACGCACTCGCGCTCGCGCAGCGGATGGGTGAGGGCCTCTCGCACGTCCATCTGGCGGACGGCACCGGCCTCCCGAAGGACGAACACCTGGTACCCGGCCGCGGTGGCCAGCCCTGCGCCGAGATCCTGGAGAAGCTGGTCAGCGGCGGTTTCGCCGGGCAGATCGTGCTGGAGATCAACACCCGGCACGCCGGGACGGGTGCCCAGCGGGTCCGGGACCTGGCCGAGGCATTGCTGTTCGCGCGATTCCACCTAGGGCAGTAATTGCGCGCTGGCGGCGCGGACACGACTACTCCCGGGTCCATTTACCGGGACCGAACACGTAAAGTCCCGACTGTGAAACCGTCGCGCTCGTTGATCGTCACCTTGCCGGATTCCTCCATTGGTACGGCGCGTTCGTGAGCGGAACGGACGGCACCGCCTTGTCCTTCGACACGGCGAGTGTGGCGCGGTCGCTGGGGGACGGCACCTTCACCGCGGTGCTGCGTGCGGAGTGGGCCATCGGCTCGCACCCGCACGGGGGTTTCCTGCTGGCCCTGCTGGCCAAGGCGGCGATCGCCGCGCTGCACGAGCGGGGTGAGCCGCACGCGGAACCGCTCGTGGTGAGCGCGGAGTTCCTGCACGCGCCGGCGTTGGGCCCGGTGCTGCTGCGCACGGACGTCCGCAAGGTCGGCCGCCGCGCGACGGTCGTCGAGGTCCGGCTGGAGCAGCGCGGCCGCAGCTGCGTCGAGGCGCGCGTGACGACGGGACGGCTGCCGATGCGGCGCCCGGAGTGGACGGACGTGCCGTCGATGCCGGCCGAGCCGTCCCCGGGCGCGCTCGCGATGGCGGAGAGCACGGAGGGCCCGTTCAACCTGGCCAAGGGGTGCGAAGTCCGCCTCGACCCGGCGACGGCGGGCTACCTCGCCGGGCGCACGGACGAGCCGCCCCGCATGCGGCTGTGGGTCCGCCCGCGCCACGGCCTGGTCGACCCGTACTTCACGCTGCTGGCGTCGGATGTGAACCCGCCGGTGGTGATGAACCTGGGCCGCATCGGCTGGGCCCCGACGGTCCAGCTGACGGCGCTGCTGAGGACCCGCCCGGCCCCGGGGTGGCTGCGGGTGGTGGTGGAGTCGCGGTCGGTGCACGAGTCGTGGTTCGACTCGGACGCGACGGTGGTGGACTCCCAGGGACGGCTGGTGTGCCAGGCCCGGCAGCTGGGGCTCGCCCCGGCACCGGGCGCCTGAGGCGCGTTTGGCACGCTTTACGGCATGACGGTCATCGCGGTGCTGGGTGCGGGAAAGATCGGCGAGGCGTTGCTCTCGGGGCTGCTGCACGGCGGCCACGAGCCGGGCGACCTGCTCTTCACCGAGCGGTACCCGGCGCGCGTCGAGGAGCTCACCGCCCGCTACGGCGTCCGGGGTGTCGAGGTCGAGGACGCCGCCAAGCAGGCCGATGTCCTGGTCGTCGCCGTGAAGCCGCAGGACATCGATCCGGTGCTCGATGAGCTGGCGCCGCTGCTGAGCCCGTCCTCGCTCGTCGTCTCGCTGTGCGCCGGGCTGCCGACCTCGCTCTACGAACGGCGGCTGGCCGATGGCGTCCCCGTCGTGCGGGTCATGCCGAACACACCGATGCTGGTCGGCGAGGCCATGAGCGCCATCTCCGCCGGCCGCCACGCCACCGCCGAGCACCTCGCGGTCGTGCGCGACCTGCTCTCGCACGTCGGCCAGGTCGTCGAGGTGCCCGAGGCGCAGCAGGACGCCGTCACGGCGTTGTCGGGCTCCGGGCCGGCTTACTTCTTCTTCCTGGTCGAGGCCATGATCGACGCCGGCATCCTGCTGGGCCTGCCGCGCGCGCTGGCCGGGCAGCTGATCATCCAGTCGGCCGTCGGCGCGGCGAAGATGCTGGCCGAGTCGGACGAGCACCCGGTGCTGCTGCGCGAAGCCGTGACGTCACCGGCGGGCACGACCATCAACGCCATCCGCGAGCTGGAGAAGCACGGCGTCCGGGCCGCGCTGCTGGCGGCCATCGAGGCGGCCAAGGACCGGTCGGTCGAGCTGGGCAAGGCTCACGACGAAGACTGAGCGCGGGGCCGCCAATCGTTCGCCCACGCGTCCAGCTTGACCAGCGTCTCGAACAGGGACGCGACGTCCCGAGCCGGCGCGCGGGGTCGCCGAGTGGGGCCGCTACTACTTCTCCCGGCGGTCGGCGCTGACGGTCCGGCAGCGCGAGCTGGTCATCGACGCCGACGCGTGCTGGGACGAGCGGGACCGCGCGGTGCTGGCGGCCGTCGACGAGCTGCGCGCGACCGCGGACCTCGCCGACGGCACCTGGGCGGACCTCGTGGCCGCCGTGGGGGAGGACGGCGCGCTCGACGTCCTGCTCGTCTGCGGGTGGTACCACGCGATTTCGTTCACCGTCCGGGCGCTCCGGCTGCCCCTGGAGCCGGGTACCGGGCGCCCGGATTCGCCGTAATGGGCGATTCCTGCGGTCTTGCACGCGCGAGTGCCCATGCGTTAGCGCTGGTAGGGGCCCATCTCGGTGACAGGCGTCGCATTAGTCCCACCAGTCCCGCTACTCTCGATAGAGCACGTGCGTGTCGGTACCACAGGTGGGGAAGCCTCGTGGCGCGACGCGTGTCGAAGGACGCGGTAAACATGTCGCCGAACAAGAAGGAGGATCTGCCGGCTGTCGGGCAGGTCCAGTTCCTGACGGTCGCCGAGGTGGCCACGCTGATGCGGGTCTCCAAGATGACCGTCTACCGTCTCGTGCACTCGGGTGAGCTGCCCGCCGTAAGGGTCGGCAAGTCCTTCCGGGTGCCGGAGAAAGCAGTGCACGAGTACCTCCAGGGTGCCTATTACGACGTGGGTTGATCCACGTCTCGGCCGGCGGCACGTCGTCCTACGACGTGCCCGCCGACCGGCCCCTCCGGGGTGACGGGTAACCTGGAAAACCGCTCGTGCCTGTGCGCTCCACCCGTTGGACGCTGCGCCGGGCAGCGTGACCGACGACGACCTAAGGAGCGCCCATGGGCTCTGTGATCAAGAAGCGCCGCAAGCGCATGTCGAAGAAGAAGCACCGCAAGCTGCTTCGCCGCACGCGAGTGCAGCGTCGGAAGGCCGGTAAGTAAGACCCAGCCTTGCGCAGCCGTGGCCCGTCCAGTCCCTGGACGGGCCACGTCCATGTGGTGGGCCGGTCCCCCCGTTCGAGTGAGGCGTTCATCGCTTTCCGGGGGATAGCGGTTAATAGCACGTAAGACACCCCGGGCCTACCCCTGAAGAGCGGTAACATCTCAACGGTGTCCGCGCGATGCTTCCAGTGAGTGCAGGCTCGCGCACTTCGGGTGACCGTCCACCCCCACCACGCCCTACGCCGCAGGGAGTCGTATGCCGTCGAACATCGTGCTCGTCACCGGGGTAGCCGGCGAACTGGGCGGGAAACTGCTCGCCCGGCTGGGCAACAACCCCGGCTTCGAGCGGGTCATCGGTGTCGACACGGTCGCCCCGGACAAGACGGTGCTGCAGCGCATGGGCCACGCGGAGTTCGTCCGCGCGGACATCCGGAACCCGTTGATCGCCAAGGTGATCAGCACCGCGAAGGTCGACACGGTGGTGCACGCGTCGTGCACCGCGCACCCGGCCGGGCCCGGGCGCCGCACCGCGATCAAGGAAGTCAACGTCATCGGCACCATGCGGCTGCTGGCCGCGTGTCAGCGCTCGCCGCTGGTGCGCAAGCTGGTCGTCAAGTCGACGGCGGCGGTGTACGGCGCGAGCGCGCGCTCGCAGGCGGTGTTCACCGAGGACTCCGAGCTGATCCCGACGTCGTCGAGCGGGTACGCCAAGGACGCCGTCGAGATGGAGGGGTACGTGCGCGGCCTGGTGCGGCGCCGTCCCGACATCACCACGACGCTGTTCCGCTTCGCCAACATCATCGGGCCGTCGACCGACACCGTCCTTTCGCGCTACTTCGCGCTCCCGGTCGTGCCGACCGTCTTCGGGTACGACGCCCGCATCCAGCTGCTGCACTCTTCGGACGCGCTGGCGGTGCTGGAACACGCGTCGCTGAACGACAAACCCGGCGTCTTTAACGTCGGCTCGGAAGGGGTACTCACTCTTTCGCAGGCGATCCGGCGAGCGGGCCGGGTCGAGCTGCCGATGCCGCGGAGCGTGGTGCCGTCGGTCGGGAAGGTGCTGCGCGGCGCACGCGTCGTGGACTTCTCCGCCGACCAGGTCCGGCTGCTGAACTTCGGCCGGGTCGTCGACATCGCCAAGTTGAAGGGCGAGTTCGGCTACATCCCGCGGTGGACGACGCGTGAGGCGTTCGACGACTATGTGGTCGGACGCGGGCTCCGGCCGGTGCTCGACGGCGGCAAGCTGGCGGGACTGGCCGGCAAGGTGCTCGTTGCGGCAGCGACGGGGCAGAGCCGATGACGAGGCATTTCGGGGGTCCGGGTGGCGGAGCCCCCGGCCCGGAGCGAAGCTCCGTTTATTACAGCAGGCCGCACGACTTGGACGACTTCGGAAGCGAGGCGGAAACCGTGGGCGGTGCCGAGGCGCAGGTCATCCCCCTGCACGGACCGGGCCGGGAAAAGCCTGAAGCGGAGCGCGACCTCCGCGAGGAGGAAGCCGCCCGGGCGGACGCGCCGGTCGTCGCCTTCCCCGGCGCCGACCAGCCGGCTCCCGAGGAGCCGCTTTCGGCCGCCGCGCGCTCGGCGCTCGGCTTCATCCGCGACCGGCTGACCGGCGACTACACGGTCGACGAGTTCGGTTTCGACGCCGAGCTGACCGACGCGGTGTTCCTGCCGCCGCTGCGCGCGCTGTACAAGAAGTGGTTCCGCGTCGACACGTACGGCGTCGAGAACCTCCCGGCGTCGGGCGGCGCGCTCCTGGTGTCGAACCACTCGGGCACGGTGCCGCTCGACTCGCTGATGACGGCGGTGGCGGTCCACGACGAAACCGGCGGCCGGCACCTGCGCGGCCTCGGCGCGGACCTGGTGTTCCAGGTGCCGCTGGTGGGCTCGTTCGCCCGCAAGTCCGGCCAGACGCTGGCCTGCAACGCGGACGCGGAGCGCCTGCTGGGCAACGGCGAGCTGGTCGGCGTGTGGCCGGAGGGCTTCAAGGGCGTCGGCAAGCCGTTCTCGTCGCGCTACAAGCTGCAGCGCTTCGGCCGCGGCGGGTTCGTGTCCGCGGCGCTGCGCGCGGGTGTCCCGATCATCCCGGTGTCGGTGATCGGCGCCGAGGAGATCTACCCGAAGCTGGGCGACATCAAGGTCCTGGCGCGGATGTTCGGGCTGCCGTACTTCCCGGTGACGCCGTTGTTCCCGCTGTTCGGCGCGCTGGGCGCGATCCCGCTCCCGACGAAGTGGAGCATCGAGTTCGGCGAGCCGATCGCGACGGACTCGTACGGCCCGGAAGCCGTGGACGACCCGATGCTGGTGTTCCAGCTGACGGATCAGGTGCGGGAGTCGATCCAGCAGACGCTGTACCAGCGCCTTTCGCAGCGGAAGTCCGTCTTCCGCGGCTGAGCCTCAGCGGCGGCGGTAGGCCATGCCCGCCGCCACCGCGCCGGCCAGTGCTCCGGCGCCCAGCACCGACGGCACGCCGATCTTCGCCGCCTTGCGGCCGGTCCGGAAGTCGCGGATCTCCCAGCCCCGCGCCCGGGCGACGTCGCGCAGCCCGCCGTCCGGGTTGACCGCCACCGCGGTGCCCACCGCCGACAGCATCGGGATGTCGTTCGCCGAGTCCGAATAAGCCGTGCAGCGCTTGAGGTTCAGCCCTTCACGGGACGCCAGGGCGCGCACCGCGTGCGCTTTCGCGCGGCCGTGCAGGAGGTCGCCGACCAAGCGTCCCGTGTAGACGCCGTCGCGGGTCTCCGCCACCGTGCCCAGCGCGCCCGTCAGCCCGAGTCGGCGGGAGATGATCGCCGCCAGCTCGATCGGGGTCGCCGTCACCAGCCAGACCCGCTGGCCCGCGTCCAGGTGCATCTGAGCCAGCGCGCGTGTGCCGGACCAGATCTTGTCCGCCATCAGCTCGTCGTAGATCTCTTCGCTGATCGACGTCAGCTCCGCCACCGTGCGGCCGGCCACAAAGGACAGTGCGCGCTCGCGGTGGGTCTTGATGTCTTCCTTGTTCTCGCGGCCGCCGAGGCGGAACTTGATCTGGCCCCAGACGAATCCGGCCAGGTCCGACGACGTGAAGAACTTGCGCGCTGCGAGCCCGCGCGCGAAGTAGAAGATCGAGGCGCCCATCATCATCGTGTTGTCGACGTCGAAGAACGCGGCCGCGGTCAGGTCCGGGGGAGCGGGCGGGGCGGGGGGTTCGGCGACCACGCGGGCGTGGGCGGCCTCGGCCGACGCCTCGCCCGCGAGCGCGGCGAGCCGTTCCAGCTCCTGACTCTTATCCCTGCCACGCCAAGCTGACACGCACACCGCCTCCACGTCTGCCCACGTCCGGCCACGTCTCCCGGTCCTTCGCACAGCGTAGCGAGCCGCCCACTGGCTCGTCGCAGGTGTGGCCCGGACCTCAGCCGATCACGATCGGCGGCAGACCCGGGAGCAGCGGCGGGATCGAAACCAGCGGCGGCGGCTGCGTGGTCGACGTCACGGGGGGCCGCTGCGTGGTCGTCGGGTCCTGGCCGTACACCGGCGGCGGCGTCACCCCGCCCGTCGGCAGGGGCGAGCCCGGGGTCGCCGTCGCGTCGGAGGGCGGCAGCTCGGTGCCGGTCGCCACCGGCGCCGTGCTCTCGGCCGACGACGGCTCGGTCGACGCGGACGTCGGCTCGCCGCCGGACGAGGGAACCGGCCGCTGCGTGCACTCGCCGGTCGCCGGGAGCGGGCCGAGGTCGTCGGACGCGCCGGTGGTGATCTGGTAGCAGTTCATCCGCTCGACCAGCCCGCTCGTGCGCTCCTGGACCTTGCCGAGCAGGTCGCGCACGTCGCCGAACACGGTCGCCGCGTCCGCGGGGACCTTCGGCTGGTCGGCCGCGAGCCGCGCCGCCTGGTTCCGCGCCCACAGCCGGACGTCGGCCAGCGCCTGCGTGCCGCTGCCGTCGCTGGTCGCCACCGCGGCCAGCTGGGCGACGCCGGCGCGGAGGTCGCTCGCGAAGTCTTCGTACGCGGTCCGGTAGTCGGCTTCGCTCGCGCCCTGTTCGGCCAGCTCGCCGAGCTCGGTGACGCGGTTGGTGGCGAACTCGAGGTGCTTGTGCGCCTTCGCCTGCTCGCCGAAGGTCAGGCCCAGCGCCGTCGACTCGCCCGCCCGCTTGACGCCGTAGAGCGGGTCGCCCGGCAACGCGTTGCGCGAGAGCACCAGCGCCAGGCCGGACAGGACGAGCACGAGGAAGAGCGCGGCGGCCACCAGGTCGGCGGTCCGCGGCCGCCACCTCCGACGCGGGGTGGCCGCCGCCGTCTCCAACCGGCCCGCGATCTCCGCGCGGATCCGCTGGCGCGTCTCCAGGTCCGGAGCCCCGGCCGCACCGAGCTCACGCAGCGCACCGACGAGAGCCAGCTCGTCGGCGAACTCGCCGTCCCGGCGTACCGGGGACGGCTCCAGGGCACGCGCGAACCGCTCTACGTCGGCTCGCTCACGCGCAAACCTCACTGCGCTGCTCCATCCGGGCCTTGGCCGGTCCTGACACCGGTCTGGCTGGAGTAACGATTAAGAAGGCGTCAGGGTTACCGGTTTCGGTCGACGGGTCGAAAAGTTCGCGGGATCAGCGCAATCCGGTGGGCAGGAGTTGTGCCAATCGGCGTACCGCGCGGTGCTGGAGCGCCTTGATCGCGCCCTCGTTGCGGTTCATGATCTCGGCCGTCTCCGCCACCGACAGGCCCTGCAGGAACCGCAGGATGATGCATTCCCGCTGGTCATCGCCCAGTTCGGCGACACAGCGGAGCAGCTCGGTGCGGGTCGCGCGGCTGATCGCCTCCTGCTCCGGGCCCGCCTGGACGCTCGCGCCGACGCTGAAGGGCGCCGAACCCGGTTCGGTCACCTCGTCGGTCACGACCTCGAGGCGGAACCGGCTCGACTTCACGTGGTCGAGCACGAGGTTGCGGGCGATGGTGACGAACCAGGCGCCGACGTCACGTCCCTGGTAGCTCACCGACGTGATCCGGCGCAGGGCACGCAGGAACGTCTCGCTGGTGACGTCCTCGGCGAGGTCGCGGTCACCCAGGCGGAAGAGCACGTACCGGTAGACGACGTCGACGTAGCGGTCGTAGAGCCGGCCGAACGCGGACGAGTCGCCGTCCTGGGCGGCGCGCACCAGGTCCCAGGCCTCCGCCTTCGCCGCCTCGGCGCGCTCCTCGTCGACCGCCTGCCTGCTCAGCGGCACGGACGGCGATCGGCCGAACACGCGCTCGGCGAACATGAAGACGGGGCCGCGGCTCACGGCGGTCGGCACGGTCATCGGGCGGCACCTCCGGCGGCGGCTTCGGCCCTGTGCTGGGCCACGGTACCCCCGGAACCCGGACGAGCAGGGGCCTGCCGGCTCGCGTGCCCCACGACGTCGTGGGCAGGCAAGTTCGTCACGGCGACTCCCTCTCTCCGGTCGCGGCGGTGATCAACAACACCCCGCGACGCAGTGCAGCATACGTGTAGTTACCGCGAAGTAGGTAGTGGCTCCGAGGTTGCACAGACGCGACGCTCGCGGCCGGCACCCATGACGTCGCTCCGAATGACAGACTTGCAACGGTTTGGGCCGGGCGAGGAGAGGTGGACCGCGGGTGAGTGCTCCAGAGGGGACGCAGGCAGGGGTCGGCGGGCTGCTCACGCGGGCCGCGGCCACGTGGCCGGATCACCCGGCCGTGCGCGAGACGGGCACCGGGCGAGGCCTGACGTACGCCCAGGTCGAGGCGCTCGTGCGGGCGCAGGCCGGGCGGCTCGTGGACGCGGGGATCGAGCCCGGCGACCGGGTCGCGCTGCGGCTGCCGACGGCGGTGGACTTCGTGGTCGCGATCTTCGGCGCGCTGCGCGCCGGCGCGGTCGTCGTGCCGCTGTCGCCGCAGGCGCCGGCGCCCGAGTTCGAGAAGCTGCTCGCGCACAGCGGTGCCAAGGTTGTCATCACGCGCGACACCGAGGAGACGCTGCCGGACGGCGTGACGGGTCTCACTCCGGAATCCGACCCGGATGGCCCAGTCGAATTCGTCGACGACGGCCGGGCGGGCGCCGGCGAGGACATCGCCGTCGTCTCCTACACCTCGGGCACCACCGGCCCGCCGCGCGGCGTGATGCTCTCGCACCGCGCGCTGCTGGCGAACCTGGAGCAGCTGAGCGGGGTCGAGGGCGTCCTCACGCACGACGACCGCGTGCTGATCACCATCCCGCTCTTCCACGTCTACGGCCTCGGCCCAGGCTTGCTGCAGGCGGTGTCGGTGGGGGCGACGGCGATCCTGTCGGAGCGCTTCGAGGCGCAGCGCACGCTGGACGACTGCGCCGAACACGGCGTCACGACGATCACCGGCGTCCCGACGATGTACTCCGAGTTCGCCGCGCTCGGCACCGAGGAGCTGCGGGGCAAGCTGGCGACCGTCCGGCGGATGACGTCGGGCGCCGCGCCGCTGCACCCGAAGGTGCTGGGCGCGCTCCGCGAGGCGACCGGGGTCGACGTCTACGAGGGCTACGGGCTCACCGAGTGCGCGCCGGTGGTGACGTCCACGCTGGTCACCGGTTACCCGAAGCCGGGCTCGGTCGGGCGGCCGCTGCCCGGGGTCGAGCTGCGGCTGGTCGACAGCGACGGCACCGACCAGGCCGTGCCGCTCGACCCGGACGACGTCGACGACGTCTTCGAGGCCGACGGCGAGACCGGGCTGGTCTCGATCCGCGGCGCGAACCTGTTCTCCGGCTACTGGCCCGACGGCGGCCACGGGCCGGACGACGAGGGCTGGTTCCGCACCGGCGACGTCGGCTACCTCGACGTCGACGGCGACCTGCACCTGGTCGACCGGGCCAACGACCTGATCATCGTCAACGGCTTCAACGTCTTCCCGACCGAGGTGGAGGCCGTGATCACCGAGCTGCCGGAGGTGGCCGAGGCCGCGGTCGTCGGGGTCGTGGACGAGCGAAGCGGCGAAGCGGTGAAGGCGTTCGTGGTGCCGGCGGCCGGGGCGTCGTTGTCCGAGCAGCAGGTCGTCGACCACTGCGCGGCCCACCTCGCGGGGTACAAGGTGCCGCACGCGGTCGAGTTCGCCGAGTCGCTGCCGCACTCGGCCACCGGCAAGCTGCGCCGCGTGCGGTTGCGGTAATTGCGGTAATAAGGACGACATGGCGCACGAAGTGACGGTCATGAGCCGGGTGGGCTGCCACCTCTGCGAGGTCGCGGAGGCGGACGTCGCCCGGATCTGCGGCGAGCTGGACGTGCCGTGGAAGACGGCGGACGTCGACACGGACCCGGAGTGGCGGGCGGAGTACGGCGACCGGGTCCCGGTGATCCTGGTCGACGGCGCCGAGCACGGGTACTGGCGGGTGGAAGAGGACCGCCTCCGGCGCGCGCTGGCATGAACCGGTCGTGAGTGAGAAACAGGGTTAGAACACTGTTTCTCACTCACGACAACTTGCGCCGGGCCCCAGCCGTAACACGCTCGTAAGCGGTTCCCGGCAGCCTTTTACCGCTCCCGCTCCGAAGATGGAGGCGTGAGCACTCTGCAGGAAGCGCCGCCCGAGGCACCGAGGCGGCTTTCGCTGCCCGTCGCCACCCTCATCGGGCTCCTCGCGCTGGCCGCGGCCCTCGGGGTCGGGCACTTCGTCGCGGGCTTCGTCGGGTACACCGCGTCGCCGTTCATCGCGGTCGCCAACTACGTCATCGACCACAGCCCGACCGGGATCGTGAAGTGGGCCGAGCGGACGCTGGGCACCTGGGACAAGCCGATCCTCAAGGTCGGGCTGGCCGTCGTGCTCGTTCTGTTCGCGCTGCTCGCCGGGCAGCTCTCGCGCCGGACACCGCGGGCCGGGCAGGTCCTCGTCTTCCTGCTGGGCGCCGCCGGGGTCGCCGCCGTCTACGCGCGCAGCGACCTCGGGCAGGTCTCGCTGCTGGCGCCGGTCGCGGCCCTCGTCGCCGGGCTCGTGGTGTTCACGATGCTGCACCGGGTGGCGCTGCCCGCGGACCTCGTGCACGACCGGGGCTTCGACCGCCGGAAGTTCCTGCGCGCCGGGATCGGCGTCGCCGCGGGGTCGGGGATCGCGGCCGTCGTCGGCCAGGTGGCCGGGACCAGCAAGAACGCCGAAGACTCCCGGGCCGCCGTCGGGCCGCTCGTCCCCGCGCGCACCGCGCCGCCGCTGCCCGCGGACGCCGACTTCGCGAAGCTGGGCTCGCCGCCGTTCCTCACCCCGAACGGCGACTTCTACCGCATCGACACCGCGCTGGTCGTCCCGCAGATCCGCACCGAGGACTGGAGCCTGAAGATCCACGGCATGGTCGACAAGGAGGTGACGTTCTCCTACGCCGACATCCGCAACCGGCCGCTGGTCGAGCGCCGCGTCACGCTCACGTGCGTCTCCAACGAGGTCGGAGGCCCGCTGATCTCGAACGCGACCTGGCTCGGCGTCGACCTCGTGGACCTGCTGGACGAAGCCGGCGTGCGGCCGGGCGCCGAGCAGATGTTCGCCACCAGCGTCGACGGCTGGACGTGCGGCACGCCGGCGAACGTCGCGCTCGACCCGCAGCGGGGCGCGATGCTGGCGATCGGCATGAACGGCCAGCCGCTGCCGATCGAGCACGGCTTCCCGGCGCGGATCGTCATCCCGGGCCTGTACGGCTACGTCTCCGCGACGAAGTGGGTCGAATCCCTCGAATTCACGAAGTGGGACGCGCGGCAGGCGTACTGGCTGAACCGCGGCTGGGCCGAGCAGGCGCCGATCAAGACGGAGTCCCGGATCGACACGCCGAGCGGCTTCGCCGGCGTGACGGCGGGCAAGGTCCGGCTGGCCGGCACGGCGTGGGCGCAGCACACGGGTATCGCGAAGGTCGAGGTCCGGCTGGACCAGGGCCCGTGGCAGCCGGCGGTGCTGTCGGCCGAGGTGAGCAAGGACACCTGGCGCATGTGGTGGGTCGAGCTGGACGTGCCGAAGGGGACGCACCAGGCGTTCGTCCGCGCGACCGACCAGGACGGCTACACGCAGACCGAGAACCGCGCGGACCCGGTCCCGGACGGGGCGACCGGCTGGCACTCGGTGACCCTCGACGCCCGCTGACGCCGGAGCCGTTCACAGCGTCCGGTCGCCCGTTCGTCGCGCCGCGGGGCCGGCACCCGATCATCGCTCGGCGGCCGCCGGCCCCGGAAGTGCCTGGCGGACAAGGATTCTGACGCCGTGTCATGATCGTGCGCGGCCGGGAACCGCCTCCGACCTGTGACTTTGTGCGCGCGTTCACAAGTGGTCTACCGTAGGACCATCGCCCCCGGGCGGTCCGTATCGAACCGGACCCCGGGCCCTGGGTCAAGACACAGTTCGGCACGGCCGTGGCGATGGCCGCCGGGTGCACAGCGGGCAGGAGACAACGGCGTGGTGACACAGCGGGGGAGGCGCGACGAAGCGAGCTCCCCGGGCCGGCCGCCGCGCCGGTCGCGCCGCCAGGACACCCCGGACGCCGACAACGCGCCGACCGCCGAGATCCCGGCCGTGCCCGCCGACGGCAACGGCCGCGCCGGGGATGCCCCCGAGGCCGTCCGGGCGAAGTCGATCCCCGAAGCCGCGGTCGCCCGCCTCGCCGTCTACCTCCGCGTGCTGTCCGGAATGTCCGAGCAGGGCGCGACGACCGTTTCGAGCGAAGAGCTCTCCCAGGCCGCGGGTGTCAATTCCGCGAAATTGCGCAAAGACCTCTCGTACCTCGGCTCCTACGGCACCCGCGGCGTCGGCTACGAAGTGAGCGTCCTGGTCAGCCAGATCGAGCGGATCCTGGGCCTGACCCGGCAGCACAAAGTGGCCGTGGTCGGCATCGGAAACCTCGGCCACGCGCTGGCCAACTACGGCGGCTTCCCGGGGCGCGGGTTCCCGGTCGAGGCCCTGTTCGACCTGGACGCGGACCTGATCGGCGTGCCGGTCGGCGGCCTCCCGGTGTCGCACATGGACGACATCCCGCGGGTGTGCGCCGAGCGCGGGATCTCCATCGGCGTGATCGCCACCCCGCCCACCGCCGCGCAATCGGTGTGTGACCGCCTGGTCGCGGGCGGTGTCCAGTGCATCCTCAACTTCGCTCCCGTCGTGCTGCAGGTTCCTGCTCACATCGAGGTCCGCAAAGTGGATTTGGCCGTCGAGCTGCAGATACTCTCGTTCCACGTGGCCCGCCGCGCGGATGACGCCGCCGGCAATCAGGGCAATTCCGGATTACCCGGCACCGTCAGGCCGTCCGACAATGGGAAGGGCGGCCGGAACGGTTCGGGCCCGGACGGCGGACGAGAAATGGTGGTACGCGGATGAGCGTCCTGGCGGTCGGGCTTTCGCATCGGAGCGCTGAGCTGAGCACGCTCGAGCGCGTCGCGGTGCCGGCGCCCGAGGTCGGCAAGGTCCTCGACGAGCTGCAGCAGGCCGAGCACATCAGCGAGGTCATGCTCGTCTCGACGTGCAACCGGATCGAGGTCTACGCGGTCGTCGAGACGTTCCACGGCGGCCTCAACGACGTCTCCGCGGTGCTGGCCCGCCAGGCCGGCATGGAACCGGCCGACCTCTACGACAGCCTGTACGTCCACTACGCCGGTGCCGCCGTCGAGCACCTGTTCTCCGTCACCTCCGGCCTGGACTCGATGGTCGTCGGCGAGACGCAGATCCTCGGCCAGATCCGGTCCGCCTACGCCACCGCGCGCGAGGCCGGCACCGTCGGCCGCACGCTGCACGAGCTCATCCAGACCACGCTGCGCGTCGGCAAGCGCGTGCACTCCGAGACCGGGCTCGACCAGCTCGGCGCGTCGGTCGTCTCCGAGGCGCTCGCCGCGGCCGGGGACGTCGCCGGCAAGCACGCCGTCATCGTCGGCGCCGGCTCGATGGGCGCGCTGAGCGCCTCGCAGCTGCGCAAGGCCGGGATCGGCGAGATCACCGTCGCCAACCGCACCGACGCCCGCGCCCGCCGCCTCGCCGCGAACGTCACCGAGCAGGGCGTGCCCGCCCGCGCGATCCCGCTGTCGCTCGTCGCGGACGCCGTCCGCGACGCCGACGTCGTGATCTGCTGCACCGGCGCGCAGGACGCGGTCTTCGGCCCCGAGCACGTGCCGGCCCGCGGCGGCCGTGACCTGGTCGTCTGCGACCTCGGCCTGCCCCGCGACGTCGACCCGGCGGTCGGCGAGCTGGCCGGCGTGCGGGTCGTCGACCTGGCCACCGTCCAGCGCCGGATGCGCGAAGCCGGCACCCCGACCACCGAGCGCCAGACGGCCAAGGCGACCGGGATCGTCCTCGACGAGGTGCGCGACTACCTCGCCGGGCAGCGCAGCGCCGAGGTGACCCCGACGGTGACGGCGTTGCGCCGCCGGGCGGCCGAGGTCGTCGACGCCGAGCTGCTGCGGCTGGACCACCGGCTGCCCGACCTGGACGGCGCCGTCCGCGAGGAGGTCGGCCGCACGGTCCGCCGGGTGGTCGACAAGCTGCTCCACGCGCCGACGGTGCGGGTCAAGCAGCTGGCCGCCGAGACGGCCGACACCGACTACGCGAACGCGTTGCGCGAACTGTTCTGCCTCGACCCGCAGGCGCCCGCCGCGGTGGCGAGCCCGAAGCCCCCACCGGAGAAGAAGTAGTAGTGACCAGAGTCATTCGCATGGGTACGCGTGGATCGAAGCTCGCGCTGACCCAGACCGGGATCGTCGCCGATGCCCTCCGCGCCACCGGCGTCGAGGTCGAGATCGTCAAGGTGACCACCCCCGGCGACAGGTCGATGGCGCCGATCGCGACGATCGGTGTCGGCGTGTTCACCTCGGCGCTGCGGGAAGCGTTGCTGCGCAACGAGGTCGACGTCATCGTCCACTCGTACAAGGACCTGCCGACCGCACCCGAGCCGGGCATCACGCTCGCCGCCGTGCCGCCGCGCGAAGACCCGCGAGACGCGTTGATCGCGCGCGACGGGCTGACGCTGGGCGAGCTGCCGCCGGGTTCGAAGGTGGGCACCGGCGCCGCGCGGCGCACCGCCCAGCTGCACGCGCTGGGTCTCGGTTTGGAAATCGTGCCGATTCGCGGCAATATCGACACCCGCATGCGCAAGGTGACCGACGGCGAGCTGGATGCCGTGGTGCTCGCGCGTGCCGGACTGGCCAGGGTCGGACTGGTCGGGGTGATCACCGAGACCCTCGACCCGATCCAGATGCTGCCCGCGCCCGCCCAGGGCGCGCTGGCGGTGGAGTGCCGGACCGCCGACGTGGACCTCGAGCAGCTGCTCGCGGCCACGCTGGACGACGAGGGCACGCGGGCCGCGGTGACGGCCGAGCGTTCCCTGCTGGCCGCGCTCGAGGCGGGGTGCAGCGCGCCGGTGGGCGCGCTCGCCGAGATCGTCGAAGATCTCGACGCCGAGGGCAAGGTCGTGGAACGGATCTCGCTGCGCGGCACCGCCGCGGTCGACGGCGAGGACGGCGCGGTGGACATGGTCCGGGCCATCGCGCTGGCCGACAAGCACCAGGCCGCCCAGCTGGGCAAGGACCTGGCCGCCGAGCTGCTGGACCTCGGTGCCGGAGCCCTCTCCGGTCCCGCTCAGTAGCGCTTTCCGAAGCGCTTCCCAAGACGTAGGAGATCTGCGTCCGTGCACTCGCGCACGGACGCCGCAAGAGGAGAAACGCACAGATGACCCCCGCGCGAAAGACCACCGGGCGCGTAGCGTTCGTGGGCTCCGGGCCCGGCGACGCCGGCCTGCTCACGGTCCGTGCCCAGGAACTGCTCGCCAAGGCCGAGGTCGTGGTGACCGACCCCGACGTGCCCCAGGCGGTGCTGGCCATGGCCGCCGAGGGCGCCGAGGTCCGGCCCGCCGTCGGCGAGGCCACCGAGGTCGCCAAGGACCTCACCGCCGAGGCCAAGGCCGGCCGGCTGGTGCTGCGCCTGATCGCGGGCGACCCGCTGACCACCCCGGCCGTCGTGGCCGAGGTGCAGGCGGTCGCGCGCACGAGCGCCGTGTTCGACATCATCCCGGGCGTCTCGCCGGGTGCGGCCGTCCCGGCGTACGCGGGCGTCGCGCTGGGTGGCACGCACACCGAGGTCGACGTCCGCGGTGACGTCGACTGGGCGGCACTGGCCGCCTCGCCCGGCCCGCTGGTGCTGCACGCTTCGTCGGCCCACCTGGCCGAGGCCGCGTCGGCGCTGACCGGCAACGGCGTCCCGGCGTCGACCTCGGTCGCGGTGACCGCGAACGGCACCATCAACACCCAGCGCACCCTCGACACCACGCTCGAGAAGGTCGCCAACGACGCGGGCGAGCTCGTCGGGCCGTTGATCGTCACGATCGGCCAGGCCGCCGGGCACCGCTCGAAGCTGTCCTGGTGGGAGTCGCGCGCGCTGTACGGCTGGAAGGTCCTGGTGCCGCGCACCAAGGAGCAGGCCGGCGAGATGGCCGAGCGCCTGCGCGGCCACGGCGCGACGTCGCACGAGGTGCCGACCATCTCGGTCGAGCCGCCCCGCAGCCCGGCGCAGATGGAGCGCTCGGTCAAGGGCCTGGTCGACGGCCGCTACCAGTGGATCGTCTTCACCTCCACCAACGCGGTCCGTGCGGTGTGGGAGAAGTTCGAGGAGTTCGGCCTCGACGCCCGCGCGTTCTCCGGCGTGAAGATCGCCTGCGTCGGCGCGGCCACCGCGGCGAAGGTGCGCTCGTTCGGCATCATCCCCGAGCTGATCCCGTCCGGCGAGCAGTCATCGGAAGGCCTGCTGGCCGAGTTCCCGCCGTACGACGACGTGCTCGACCCGGTCGACCGCGTGCTGCTGCCGCGGGCGGACATCGCCACCGAGACCCTGTCGGCCGGCCTGCGCGAGCGCGGCTGGGAGATCGACGACGTGACGGCCTACCGGACCGTCCGGGCCGCGCCGCCGCCCGCCGAGACCCGCGAGATGATCAAGACCGGCGGGTTCGACGCGGTCTGCTTCACCTCGTCCTCGACCGTGCGGAACCTGGTCGGCATCGCCGGCAAGCCGCACACCCGCACGCTGGTCGCGTGCATCGGCCCGAAGACCGCGGAGACCGCGGTCGAGTTCGGGCTCCGGGTCGACGTCCAGCCGGAGAAGGCCGACGTGCCGCACCTGGTGGACGCGCTGGCCGAGCACGCCGCCCGGCTCCGCGCGGAGGGCGCCCTGCCGCCGCCGCGCAAGGCGAAGCGGGCCCGCCGCTCCTGAGGTACTGCGTGACGAAGGCCGCCCCGGTTCGCCGGGGCGGCCTTCGCTCGTTTCAGCGGGCGTTGTCCTCGCGCCACTTGAGGTAGTCGGCCACCGAAGCCGGGACGTCGAACTGCGGCTTGAACCCCGTGTCCGCCGTCAGGCGCGAAATGTCCAGGTACGGGCCGCTCGCGCCGCCCGGGGGAAGCGTTGTGCCCAGGGCGGCCGCGAACTCGCCGTAGGTGAACGGGCGGCCGCTCGACACGTTGTAGACCTCGTGGTTCACCGTCTCAGCCGTGGTCAGCAGGGCGATCGCGCGGCCCGCGTCCGGGGCGTCGCAGACGTCGCCGCCGTCGTCGGTGTGCAGGTCCGGGGGTGGGGAAGCCCCGTTGACCAGCGACGGGATCGGGCAGAACGGGGACCGCGGATCCACGAGCGGGCCCCAGACCGTGCCGATCCGCAGCACCACCGGCTGGACGCCGCTGCCCGCGAGGCCGTGCGTCGTCAGGGGCTCGACCGCCTTCTTGAACGCGATGATCAGGTGCGGCAACGCGGCGGCCGGCAGGTCCAAGCCCTCGTGCCACGGGATCTCGGGACGCCCGACGTACACCCGAGACTGCTCGCCACGGCGAACCGGCGGACACCCCACGCCCGGGCCGCGGCGAGGGCGTTGAGCAGGCCCGTCGTGTCCGTGCGGAAGAACTCGACCGGATCCTCGCCGGGAACGCTGCCCGCCAGGTGGACGATGTCGGTGATCCCGTGGCGTGAACCGAGCGCCAGGAACGTCTCGCGGTCGGTGACGTCGAGCTGCTCGACCGTCACCCGCCCCGCGAGGAAGGACGGGACCTCGACGCGGCGGTGGGCGGTGACGACCACGTCGTGGCCGAGGGCGAGGAGGGCGCGGGCGGTGTGGGCGCCGATCATGCCGAGCCCGCCGGTGACGAGGATCATCGCGCCAGGCTAGGCACGCCGTCTCGCCCGTTCTTGAACGAATCGCGCAGGAACGGCAGGGAGGACGCCGAGTGGTCGTGGCCGCACGCGCACTCCTCGACGCTGCCGCCCAGCAGCCCGCGCGGGGTGAGCCCGGTCAGGCGCAGGCACTCCCGGTTGAGGTGCGCCTGGTCGGCGTACCCGGCGTCGGCGGCGAGCCCGGCGGCGCTCCGCAACCCCGCCTGGGCCAGCGCGAGGAAACCCTGGAACCGCAGCGTCCGCTGGAGGACCTTCGGCGTGACGCCCACCGCGTGCCGGCAGCGGCGCCGCAGCTGGCTGGGGGACAGCGCGAGCCGTCCGGCCAGGGAGTCGATGTCGACCGGGCGCCACGGCATGAGCGCCTCGACGGCCGCGTTCACCAGCGGGTCCACCCCGCTGCGCGGCAGCCGGTCCTGCAGTGCCGCGAGCGATCCGGCCGCGGCCGCCGCGAGGGTCCCGGCCCGGGTACCCCACAGGTCCGCGAGGTCGACGTGCCGGTCGACCAGCTCGTCGAGGGGTACCGGGAGCGGGGGTGCGGCGCCGGGCCGGTAGCGCACGCCGACGAGGGTGGTGCGCGCCGGCAGGACCTCGAGCAGCGGCGCGGTCAGCGGGCCGAGCAGGCGGGGCCGGCCACCGAGCGGGAAGTGCAGCTCGATGCCGCCGGTGGGCAGGTGCCGCTGGACGTACGGGGTCGCGCCGGTGCGCTGGGTCCAGACCGTCCGGACCACGTCCGCCAGCTCCGGCACGGGCAGGCGCTCGACGTACTCGGTCACGCCTCCACCGAATCGCCCGTGCCGAACGGCGTCAAGCCATTCACCGAGCGGAAAGCGCCGCTGAGCACCCTTGCGGAACCCGCGCCCGAACCGCCGGAGTAACTTGGAAGGGTGTTCCCAGAGCATCGTCCCCGCAGGCTCCGCACCACCCCGGCCATGCGCAGGCTGGTGGGTGAAACGACGCTGCGGCCACGCCAGCTGATCCTCCCGATGTTCGTCGCCGAAGGGCTCGACCAGCCGAAGGCGATCTCGAGCATGCCGGGCGTCGTCCAGCACACCCGCGACACGCTGCGGAAAGCCGCCGTCGACGCGGTCAACGCCGGCGTCGGCGGGCTCATGCTCTTCGGCATTCCCGAGACGCGGGACGCCGAGGGCTCCGGGGCGGTCGACGAGAACGGCATCCTCAACGTCGCCCTGCGCGACCTGCGGCACGAGCTCGGCGACGCCACCGTGCTGATGGCCGACACCTGCCTCGACGAGTTCACCGACCACGGCCACTGCGGCGTCCTGGACGCCGACGGCGGGGTCGACAACGACGCCACCCTGCGCCTCTACGCCGAGATGGCCGTCGCGCAGGCCGAAGCCGGGGCGCACGTGCTCGGGCCGTCCGGGATGATGGACGGCCAGATCGGCGTCATCCGCCGTGCGCTCGACGAGGTCGGCCACAGCGACAAGGCCATCCTCGCGTACGCCGCGAAGTACGCCAGCGCGTTCTACGGTCCCTTCCGCGAGGCCGTCGACTCGCAGCTCAAGGGCGACCGCAAGACCTACCAGCAGGACCCGGGCAACGCCCGCGAGGCGCTGCGCGAGATCGAGCTGGACCTCGCCGAGGGCGCGGACATGATCATGGTCAAGCCCGCTCTGTCCTATTTGGACGTCGTCAAGGCGGCCGCGGACATCTCCCCGGTCCCGGTGGCGGCGTACAACATCTCGGGCGAGTACGCGATGGTCGAGGCCGCCGCGGCCAACGGCTGGCTGGATCGCGAGCGCACGGTCCTCGAGGTGCTGACGTCGATCCGCCGCGCGGGCGCCGACATGATCCTCACGTACTGGGCCGCCGAAGCCGCTGCCTGGCTGGACTGACCGGTTAGAGTCACCGCCGTGGCGGACAAAGACACCGAAGATCTCAGCGGTCTCACCGACGACGAACGACGCAAGAAGGGCCGCTCGCCGGACCCGCTGATGCCGGGCCAGAAGGCGCCCAAGGCGACGCCGCCGAAGCCCGTGGCGATCGCGTTCTGGCTGTGGCTCGTCGGGGGCGTCGTGCTGATCCTCGGCTACGTCCAGCTGCTGACCAGCAAGTCGGCCGTCATCGACCAGTACGTCAAGGGCACCACCGACCCGAAGTACACGCCGCAGATGATCGCGGACGGCGTCACGACGCTGCTGTGGTACCTGCTCGGCGGGTCGGTCGTGTTCGTGCTGCTGTTCCTGCTCTTCGCGTACAAGGCCCGCGAAGGCACCCGCTCGGCCCGGACGGTGCTGACCGTCCTGCCGGTCGTCATGGTGCTGCTGATCATGGTCGTCGCGCCGATCATCAACTACCTGACGCTGCTCGCGGTGCTGGTGTTCGTCATCGCGGTCATCCTGATGTACCTGCCGTCGGTCGCCGCCTACTTCCCGAAGGCCGGCCGGAAGCCGTGAGCGACCGGCTCTACGCCGAGTCCGGCGTGAGCTGGGCCGCCATCCTGTGGGGCCCGGTGTTCGCGCTGGTCGGCGCGCTGGCCGAGCTGGTCACGGGCGGGCCGGTGCACATCGTGGGCTGGCTGATGGTCGGCGCCGGGCTGTGCGCGATCACCGTGCCGTGGGTCTACGCGCGGCGGCGGTTCCTCTCGCTGGAAGTCACGACGAAGCAGCTGCGCCAGGGCCGGGAGAAGGTCGCGGCGGACCAGCTCGCCTCGGTGACGGACGTCGGTGCCCCGGTCGGTGCGCGGGTGCTGGGCGGCGGATGGTCGGTCCCGCGCAAGTACGACTCGCTGCCGGTGGAGCTGGCGGACGGCACGGTGGTCCTCGCGTGGGCGAAGGACGTCGAAGCCCTCCAGGACGCGCTCGACCGGCTCGTCCGGGCGACGCCGAAGGAAGCATGAGAAAATCCCTCTCGTGATCGACCTTCCGCAGCCCACCGGGGCCGAGCTCTGGCCGCCGGAAGAAGCCGGCCCACAGGACCGGCTGCACAAGCCTTGGCGGGCGCTCGTCGCCGCCGTGGAGGTCGTGCTCGCCGTGGCCGCCGGGTGGGCCGCCTACGCGCTCTGGCACGGCGGGTCCGCCACCGTCGTCACGCGCACCGACGACGGCGCGGTCCTGGAGTCGCACCGGTACTTCGGCGGGATGCTCGCCGCCGCCATCGGGCTGGGCACCGTGGCCGCGATCCTGCTGGTCGACGCGGTGCGTCAGCTCTCGCTCGCGGTCCGTGCGCGGCACCCGAAGCCGAAGGCCTGATACACAGCTCCCACACAGGGAACGAACAGTCAATTGCTAAACAGCGGCGACACTGTTGCCGCATGACGCGCGTGCGTGCCTCGAAGGCATGGGTGATCAACGGTGCTCTGGTCGTACTGCTGGCCGGAGCGGCTTTCGGGATATACCAGGCATTCAGCCCCGAACCGAACACGGCGCAGGCGCAGACGCGCAGCACCGCGGTGCGCCGCGCGACGGTCACCGAGACCATTTCCGCGGCCGGGACCCTCGCCAGCAGCTACACCGGCGCGGCGAACTTCTCGAGCGCGGGCAAGGTCACTTCGATCGACGTGAAGGTCGGCGACGTCGTGAGCGCCGGCCAGAAGCTCGCCACGATCGACAGCACGCAGGCGTCGAAACAGCTGCAGGTCGCGAAGGCGAACCTCGCCGTCGCGCAGGACAGCCTGGACTCCGCCGAGGACGCCGAAAACACCCCGGCGACCGGGCAGAACAGCCAGAACTCGCAGAACAGCGCGCAGTCGGCGGCCACCAGCGTCACGTCGGCGCAGGCGAAGCTGGACCAGGCCCAGCTCGACGTCCAGACCGCGCAGGAGACCCTCGACAACACGACGCTGTACGCGCCCGGCGCGGGCACGGTCACCGCGGTCAACGGCACGGTCGGGCAGCAGTCCTCCAGCGGCTCGGCGAGCAGCAGCGGCTCGCAGTCGTCGTCCAGCGGCAGCGGCCAGGGCGGGCAGGGCTCGTCGAACTCGAGCGCCGCGTCGTCGTCCAGCAGCACCGGCAGCGGCTTCATCACCATCACGAACATGACCGGCCTGGTCGTGAACACCTCGGTCGCCGAGATCGACGTCAGCAAGGTCAAGGCGGGCCAGAAGGCCACCGTGACGCTCAACGCGCTGCCGGACAAGCCGGTCCAGGCCACGGTGTCGAGCATCAACCTGACGCCCACGACGAGCGGCAGCGTCGTGTCCTACGGCGCGCAGCTGGCCCTGACCGCCCCGCCGGACGGGCTGCGGCCCGGCCAGTCGGCGAGCGTGGTGATCACCGTCGCCTCGGCCGAGAACGCGCTGAGCGTGCCGGCCGCGGCCGTGACGACGGCCGGCAACACCAACATCGTCACCGTGCAGGAGAACGGCCAGAACGTCCCGCGCCAGGTGCAGATCGGGATCCGCGGCGAGTCCACCGTGCAGATCACGTCCGGGCTGACCGAGGGCGAGAACGTCGTGCTCACCGGGGCCTCTTCGGCCACCGGCACCGGCCGGACCGGCACCGGGACGGGCGGCACCGGCGGGTTCCCCGGCGGCGGGACCGGGGGCTTCCCCGGCGGCGGCCAGCGCGGCACGGGCACCGGTGCGGGTGGCGGCTTCGGCGGCCGCGGGTGAACCCGGTGATCGCGGTCTCCGGACTGCGCAAGACCTACGGCGCCGGTGAGACGGCCGTGCACGCACTGCGTGGTGTCGAGCTCACCGTGTGGCCCGGCGAGTACGTCGCCATCATGGGTGCTTCGGGCTCGGGCAAGTCGACGCTGCTGAACATGCTCGGCTGCCTCGACGTCCCGACGTCCGGCCAGTACCTGCTGGACGGCTTCGGTGTCGGCAAGCTGAACGAGCGGCAGCTGGCGTTGCTGCGCAACCGGAAGATCGGCTTCATCTTCCAGTCCTTCAACCTCGTGCCGCGGACGTCGGCACTGTCCAATGTGGAACTCCCACTCGTCTACAGTGGACTTCGGCGGTCGGAACGACGCCGGCGCGCGCTGGCGGCGCTGGACATGGTCGGGCTCTCCGACCGCGCCAAGCACCTCCCCAGCGAGCTGTCCGGCGGGCAGATCCAGCGCGTCGCGGTGGCGCGGGCGCTGGTCACCGGCCCGGCGATGCTGCTGGCCGACGAGCCGACCGGCAACCTGGACCGCCGCAGCACCGCGGACGTCCTCGGCGTGTTCGACCGGCTCAACCAGCTCGGGCGCACCATCGTCGTGATCACGCACGAGGACGAGGTCGCCGCGCACGCGCGGCGCGTGGTGCGGGTCGACGACGGCCTCATCGTCTCGGATGAGGTCACTCGCGTGGCCGGCACAGTCGGAGCGCTCACGTGAACTTCTTCGAAATCCTGCGCTTCGCCGTCCGCGGGCTCACCGCGAACAAGCTGCGCTCGGCGCTCACCACGCTCGGCATCACCATCGGCGTCGCCGCGGTGATCCTGCTCGTCGCGGTCGGCAACGGCGCCTCGGCGGCCATCGCGGCCAGCATCCAGGGCCTCGGCACCAACGTCGTCAACGTCTCCCCGGCGCGCGGCGGCGGGCAGGGCGCGTCCGCGCGGCCGCTGACCGTCCAGGACGCGCACGCGCTCGTCGACCCGATCGGCGCGCCGGACGTCAAGGCGGCCTCGCCGGTGGTGAACACGACGGCGACCGCGACCTACGGGCAGACTTCCTACGACATCTCCAGCGTCGCCGGCACCGAGCCCGCGTACTTCACGACGACCAACCGCGATCTGGCCCAGGGGCAACTGTTCACCGCCGAAGACGTCACGGCCGCGCGCAAGGTCGTCGTCCTCGGGCCGACGACGGCGGAGTCGATCTTCGGCAGCGGCACCGACGCGGTCGGCAAGAACGTGCTGCTCAACAGCATCCAGTTCACCGTGGTCGGCGTGCTCCAGGCCAAGGGCAGCACCGGCCTGCAGAACGCCGACGACGTCGCGATCGCGCCCATCTCGGCCGTGCAGAACTCCCTGGCCGGCTACGGCAGCCTCAGCCAGATCGCGGTCCAGGCCACCAGCGCCGACTCCGTGTCGCTGGCCCAGTCCGAGATCACCGCGATCCTCAACGCCCGCCACGGCATCCGGCTCGGCGGCACCGCCGACTACCAGATCCAGAACTCCGAGCAGCTGCTCGCGACGCGGACGTCGGCGACCGAGACGTTCACCGTCCTGCTGGCGGCGGTCGCGGCGATCTCGCTGCTGGTGGGCGGCATCGGCGTCACCAACATCATGCTCGTCACGGTGACCGAGCGGATCCGCGAAATCGGCATCCGCAAGGCCATCGGCGCCCCACGCTCGGCCATCCTCGGCCAGTTCCTCGCCGAAGCGACCATGCTCAGCCTGTTCGGCGGGCTGCTCGGCGTCGCGATCGGGCTCATCGGCAGCCGGTTCACCATCTCCGGGATCACTCCCGTCGTGGTGCCGTCGTCGATCCTGCTCGCCTTCGCGGTATCCGCCCTGATCGGGCTGTTCTTCGGCAGCTTCCCGGCGAACCGGGCCGCCAAGCTGCGGCCGATCGACGCCCTGCGTCACGAATAAGGAGTCTTCGCCATGTCTTCCTCCACGACGACCCAGCCGGGGGACGAGCCGACGGCCGTGCTGCCGGCCGTCGAGCCGACCGCGGAGCAGATCGTCGCCAGCCCGGCGGTCGACGGTGATCTGAACGCGGAGATGCGCCGCGCCGCGAAGCCGTTCTCCCGCAGCACACTGGTGCTGGCCGGGCTCGTGGTGCTGGCGATCGCCTTCGGTGGCGGCGCCTGGACCCACGCGGCCTTCGGCTCGTCCTCCTCCTCGACGCCCACCGGGCGCCAGGGTGGGACCGGCGGCGCCGGGCAGAACGCCGCGGGCGGCACCGGCCAGACCGGCGGCACGGGCCAGCAGGGCGGCGGCTTCCGCGGCGCGGGCGGGCGCGGCACGACGGGCACGGTCGACCACGTCGACGGCACCACCGTGTACGTGAAAACCGCGCAGGGTAACGACGTCAAGGTGTCCACATCGGACTCGACGACCGTCGGCGTGACCCAGCAGGGCAAGCTCTCGGACCTCAAGCCGGGCTCGACGGTCGTCGTCCAGGGCCAGGCGGGCGACGACGGGACGGTGGCCGCGCAGGCCATCACCCAGCAGGCGGCGCGCTAGCCGAGCGCGACGATCGCGGTGTTGAGCGCCGTCGCGTAGAGGATCCAGGCCAGGTACGGCACGAGCAGCGCGGCGGCGGCTTTCGACCGGCGGGCGAACAGGACGATCGTCACGACCACGACGACGTCCAGCACGGCGATGTCGACCAACGCCGCCGTCGCCGCGCCGCCCTCGAAGAACAGCGGCGTCCACAGCAGGTTGGCCAGCAGGCCGATGCCGTACGCGGCGAAGCCCCGGGTTTCGCCGTCCGTGCGCCAGTACAGCCAGCCGGAGACGGCGATCGTGACGTACAGCACCGTCCACACCGGACCGAACAGGGACGCGGGCGGCGCCCACGACGGCAGCTCGAGCCGCGCGTAGACCTCCTTCGACGAGGTGGCGGCCAGCGCGCCGACCACGGCCACCACGGCGACGACGCCGAGGAAGCAGGCCAGCACCAGCCACGGGTTGCGCTGTGACGCACGTTCGGTCACCGGCTGTTCCCCTCCCGGGCGGCGTCGGGTCACCTTAGCCGGGTTTGCGAGACTGGGCAGGTGAGCACTGGAACCGAGCAGTCCAAGGCATGGTTCGACCGCGCGAAGACGGCCATCCCGGGCGGGGTGAACTCGCCGGTCCGGGCGTTCAACTCGGTCGGCGGCACCCCGCGGTTCATGGTCCGCGGCGAGGGCCCGCACCTGTGGGACGCCGACGGCAACCGCTACGTCGACCTGGTCTCCTCCTGGGGCCCGATGATCCTGGGCCACGCGCACCCGCACGTCGTGGAGGCGGCGCGCGCGGCGGCGACGGCCGGGCTGTCGTTCGGCACGCCCACCATCGGCGAGGTCGAGCTGGCCGAGGAGATCATCAACCGGGTCGAGCCGGTCGAGCAGGTGCGCCTGGTCAACTCGGGCACCGAGGCGACCATGAGCGCGATCCGGCTGGCCCGCGGGTTCACCGGCCGGTCGAAGATCGTGAAGTTCGCCGGGTGTTACCACGGTCACGTCGACGCGCTGCTCGCCCAGGCCGGCTCCGGCGTCGCGACGCTCGGGCTGCCGACGTCGCCGGGCGTCACCGGCGCCCAGGCCGCGGACACGATCGTGCTGCCCTACAACGACCTCGACGCCGTCCGGCAGTCCTTTGCGGACAACCCGGGCGAGATCGCCGCGGTGATCACCGAAGCCGCGGCCGGGAACATGGGCGCGATCGCGCCGGACGAAGGCTTCAACGCCGGCCTGCGCGAGATCGCCCACGAGCACGGCGCGCTGCTGGTCATGGACGAGGTGATGACCGGGTTCCGCGTCTCGAGCGCGGGCTGGTTCGGCCTCGAAGGCGTGGCCGGCGACCTCTACACGTTCGGCAAGGTGATGTCCGGCGGGCTGCCGGCGGCGGCCTTCGGCGGCCGCGCCGACGTGATGGCCAAGCTGGCCCCGGGCGGGCCGGTCTACCAGGCCGGGACGCTGTCCGGGAACCCCGTCGCGGTGGCCGCGGGCCTCGCGACGCTGCGCGCGGCCGACCACTCCGTCTACGCGGCGCTGGACGCCAACGCCAAGCGCCTCGGCGACCTCTTCCGCCGCGAGCTGAGCGCCGCCGGGGTCGCGAACCACGTCCAGTACGCGGGCAACCTGGTCAGCGTGTTCTTCGGCGACCAGCCGGTGCGCGACTACGCCGGCGCGCAGGCGTCCGAGACGTGGCGGTACCCGGCGTTCTTCCACGCGTTGCTCGACGCGGGCGTCTACGGCCCACCGAGCGCGTACGAGGCCTGGTTCGTCAACGCGGCCATGGACGACGAAGCGTTCTCGGTGATCGAAGCGGCTCTGCCGGCGGCGGCTCGCGCGGCGGCGGAGGCGGTCAAGTGACCACGGTCGTCCACATGCTTCGCCACGGCGAAGTGCACAACCCCGAGAAGATCCTCTACGGCCGTCTCCCCGGCTACCGGCTCTCCGAGCGCGGGCAGCGGCAGGCGCTGACGGTCGCCGAGGCCGTCGCGGGCCACGACCTCGTGCACGTCGTCGCGTCGCCGCTGCAGCGCGCGCAGGAGACGGCGGGCCCGATCGCCGCGGCGCACCGGCTCGACATCGCGACCGACGAGAACCTGATCGAGGCCGGCAACCAGTTCGAGGGCCTGCACGTCGCGGTCGGCGACGGCGCGCTCCGGGAGCCGAAGCACTGGCCGAAGCTGGTGAACCCGTTCAAGCCGTCGTGGGGCGAGCCGTACCTGGAGATCGCGCACCGGATGCTCGGCGCGGTCCACCGCGCGCGGGAGGCGGCTGACGGCCACGAGGCGCTGTGCGTGTCGCACCAGCTGCCGATCTGGACGCTCCGGCGGTTCCTCGAGGGCAAGAAGCTGTGGCACGACCCGCGGCGCCGCCAGTGCTCGCTGGCGTCCCTGACGTCACTGGTCTTCGACGGCGACGAACTGCGCGAGATCGTCTACAGCGAGCCGGCGGGGACGACGGACCCGAAGGTGACCGGGGCATGAAACGGCTGGTCGCCGGGGTCGCCGCGGTGCTGGCGCTGGCCGGTTGCAGCGCGGGCAAGGACGCGGTGGTGCAGGGGAGCAGCTTCAGCTTCGTGTCCCCGGGCGGCAAGGTCGACATCACCTACGACCTCACCCAGCGCCAGACGGCCCCGGTGCTCGCGGGCGACGACCTGATGAACGAGGGCAAGCAGCTGTCGCTGGCGGACTTCCCGGGCAAGGTCGTGGTGCTCAACCTGTGGGGCCAGTGGTGCGGGCCGTGCCGCACGGAGGTCCCGGAGCTGGAGTCGCTGGCGAAGCAGGCCCAGGGCGTCCAGGTGGTGGGCATCGACGTCCGCGACCCGGCGCGCGAGGTGGCCCAGGACTTCGTCCGCGACCGGCAGCTGACGTACCCGTCGATCTACGACCCGGACGGCCGGGTGCTGCTGAAGCTGAGCGGCTACCCGCGCAACATCATCCCGTCGACGATCATCCTCGACAAACAGCACCGCGTGGCGGCGGTGTTCCTGCGGCCGGTGCTGGCCCAGGACCTGCTCCCGGTCACGCAACGCCTGGAGTCGGAGCAGGCCTGACCGGCACCGAGGGACGCACCCCGGCAGCCGGGGGCGGAACCGGCACCCGCCCAGACCCCGCCCACCACCCCGATCCGAAGCCAGAACACGGACGGGAGTGCCGGGTCAAGGCATCTTTCCCGCCTTGACGCGGTGCTGCCGTCCGTAGTCACAATCGGGCTTCGGGGTGGTGAACCGCCGCACGGCCGCCGAAACGTCCGGGACGAAGGTCCTGAACTGCTGTGACCGAGGTCCTGTGAACCGCCCCCGGAGTTCTCACCAGGACCTCACTGCCTACCCTCAACGGGGTGAACTCCGTGACCGAGCTGGCGATCTCCGGACCGCTGCTGCTCGCCGCGGGCGTCGCGCTGCTGGCCGGGACGATCTCCTTCGCCTCGCCCTGCGTGGTGCCGCTGGTCCCCGGATACCTCGCGTACCTCGCCGCGCTCGTCGGGGCGGACGCCCCCGCGGTCAGCGCCGACGAGGAGCGCAAGAAGGGCCGCTGGGCCGTCCTGGGCGCCGCCCTGCTGTTCGTGCTCGGGTTCACCGTCGTCTTCGTCGCCACGCTGGGCACCCTCGTCTGGCTGGCCGACACGCTCACCCTCAACCAGGACCTCCTCCAGCGCATCGGCGGCGTCCTGACCATCGCCATGGCGATGGTCTTCCTCGGCTGGATCCCGGGTCTGCAGCGCGAGGTCCGCTCGCACCGCGTCCCGGGCGGCGGCGTCTGGGGCGCCCCGCTGCTCGGCGCGATCTTCGGCCTCGGCTGGACGCCCTGCATCGGCCCGACGCTGTCCGCCGTCACCACGCTGGCCAGCGCGACCGGCGGCGCCGAGGCCCGCGGCTACCTGCTCATCGCCGTCTACTGCCTCGGCCTCGGGCTGCCGTTCCTGCTGATCGCGCTCGGCGCCCGCTGGGCCGTGCGCGCCACCGACTGGGTGCGCCGGCACGGCCGCCAGGTGCAGATCTTCGGCGGCGCGCTGCTGCTGATCGTCGGCGTCCTGCTGGTCACGGGCGTGTGGGGGGATCTGATGGGCTGGCTGCGCAACGAGCTCGCCGGTGACCTGAGGCTGCCGCTGTGACGACCACGGAGGCACCCCCCAAGACCCCGCAAGGCCCGACGCCCGCGAAGCGCACGTTCGCCTTCGTGCGCAACACCTGGCGCGGCCTGACGTCGATGCGCACCGCGCTCGTCCTGCTGTTCCTGCTCGCACTGGCCGCGCTGCCGGGCGCGCTCCTGCCGCAGCGGAAGCTCAACGCCCCCAAGGTCGACGAGTACATCAGTGCCCACGGCTGGTGGGGCACCCTGCTCGACAAGCTCGAGTTCTACGACGTCTACTCCAGCATCTGGTTCTCGGCGATCTACCTGCTGCTGATGATCTCGCTCATCGGCTGCCTGACCCCGCGCAGCTTCGACTACGTCAAGGCGATGCGCGCCAAGCCGGTGCTGACCCCGCGCAACCTCGCGCGGATGCCGCACTACCGGCTCGGCCGCGGCAAGTCCGACGTCGGAGCCGAGATCGCCGCCGTCCACAAGCACCTGTCCGGCTGGCGCCGCGTCGAGCGCGAGGAAGCCGACGGCGTCCGCACGATCTCCGCCGAACGCGGGTTCCTGCGCGAGACCGGCAACCTGATCTTCCACTTCAGCATGCTCGGCCTGATCGTCTTCTTCGCCCTGGGCAAGCTCTACGGCTACGAAGGCCAGGTCATCGTCCAGGCCGACGGCGACAGCTTCTGCAACTCCGGCATCTACAACTACGACTCCTTCAACGCGGGCCTGCGCGTCGACGGCACCGACCTCGACCCGTTCTGCGTGAAGGTCGACGACTTCACCGTGCGGTACACCCCGGCCGGCGAGCCGGAGTACTACCACGCGAACATCCAGTACCAGTCCGGCGGAGACCTCGACACGAACACCTGGCGGCCGTACGGCCTCGAGGTCAACTCGCCGCTGCGGACCGCGGGCGACCGCGTCTACCTGCTCGGCCAGGGCTACTCGCCGCAGTTCACGGTGACCTTCCCCAACGGCGACAAGCGCACCCAGAACACGCAGTGGCGCACGGTCGACCCCACCACGATGCTCGCCGAGGGCGCGACGAAGTTCGACCAGCCCGGCGTCACCGACGAGGTGCAGCGGCGGACCCGCCAGCTCGCCATCACCGGGCTGTTCGCGCCGACGTCGTTCCTGCACGGCAACGTCCTGACGTCGTCGGCGCCGGAGCTGAAGGACCCCGCCGTCGCCGTCGACATCATGCGTGGCGACCTCGGGCTCGACGCCGGGCGCGGGCAGTCGGTGTTCGAGATCGACCAGTCGCTCGTGGACGACGGGCGGCTGAAGAAGATCGCCCGCGAGAACATGAAGGTCGGCCAGGAGATCAAGCTCGACGACGGCACGAAGGTCCGCTTCGACGGCGTCAACCACTGGGTCTCCCTGCAGGTCTCCCACGACCCGACGCAGGGCTTCGTGCTCGGCTTCGCCATCTCGATGTTCCTCGGTCTCGGCGCGTCCTTGCTGGTCAAGCGCCGCCGGCTGTGGGTGCGGGTGAAGCCGGGGACCGAAAACGACCCCGGTACCGTGATCGAGGTAGCCGGACTGGCCCGTACCGACCAGGCGGGGTACGGCGAAGAGTTCCACCGGATCAGCGAGCGCCTGATCAGTGGTCAGAAGGGCTGAGGCAATGCCGATCAACGAGACGCTGTCGCAGTACAGCGACTGGCTGTACACCACCGCCGCGGCGATCTACGTCGTCGCGCTGATGATGACGCTGATCGAGCAGGGCTTCGGCGCCAAGGGCCGGCTCGCCACCGAGCGCGCCAAGCTCCGCGCGCGCGAGCTCGTCGGGGCCGGCGGGCCGCCGATCGAGGAGGTCCAGGCCGCGCAGCGCCCGACCGGCCGCGCGGAGCGGATCGGCAAGATGGGCGCGTCGCTGCTCGTGCTCGGCGCCCTGCTGCAGCTGTCGGCGATCGTGCTGCGCGGGCTCGCCGTGCACCGCGCGCCGTGGGGCAACATGTACGAGTACGGCATGGCGGTCACCTTCATCACGGTGGTCACCTGGATCGTCGTGATGTGGAAGTTCCCGGTCCGGCACCTCACCGGCTTCCTGCTGCTGCCCGTCGTGATCCTGATGTTCATCAACGGCACGCTGCTGTACACGACCGCGGCGCCGGTGCAGCCCGCGCTGCAGTCGTACTGGCTGGTCATCCACGTCTCGGCGGCCATCATCGGCTCCGGCGTCTTCCTGGTGCCGGGCGTCGCGAGCGTCCTGTACCTGTTCCGCGCGGCCTACGAAAAAGACGAGACGAAGTTCGCCCGGTTCGCCTCGAAGCTGCCCGCGGCCGACGTCCTCGACCGGATCGCCTACCGGACGACGATCTTCGCCTTCCCCGTCTTCACCTTCGGCGTGCTCTGCGGCGCCGTCTGGGCCGAGTCGGCCTGGGGCCGCTTCTGGGGCTGGGACCCCAAGGAGACCGTCGCGTTCATCGCCTGGGTCATCTACGCGGCCTACCTGCACTCGCGGGCGACCGCCGGCTGGCGCGGGGCCCGGGCCGCGGCGATCAACATCGTCGGGTTCGCCGCGATGATCTTCAACCTGTTCTTCGTGAACCTCGTCACGGCGGGCCTGCACTCGTACGCCGGGGTGGGCTGAGCGGACCGCGGGTTCGCCGACTACCGTCGTCGCCAGGGGGAACGATGTCGGGCGGAGTGCGCGGAGGTTTACACCGGTGACCGGACCCAGCGAAGAATCGGCTCCTGGCCACCCCGAACAGGTCGAGCCGCAGCCCGAGGGGGCCAAGCCGAGCCTGTTCGCCGAAGACCGGACGGACTCGCACCCGCACCCCGAGACGTCCGGGGCCTTCGACGTGCAGCCGACGCAGGCGGTGCCGCCGCCGCCCAACCCGGCGGTGTCCGGGCCGCACCAGGTGCCGAACCCGGCGGTGTCGGGCCCGCACCAGGTGCCGAACCCGGCCGTGTCCGGCCCGCACCAGGTGCCCCAGGGCTACGGCTACGACCAGAACCTCCCGCCGCTGCAGCCGCAGTACGGCGACCCGGCGCAGCAGTACGCCCAGGCGCACGCCCAGTACCCGCAGCAGCCGGGTCAGCCGGGTCAGCCTTCGGGCCTGCCGCAGCCCCAGGGCGGCCGGCACGCGGCGCCGCCGCAGCAGCCGGGCCACGGCCACGACCTGTCGACCGCGCACCTGGTCAAGCAGGTCAAGCGGCCCCCGCAGTCGGGCTGGCGCAAGGCCGTCTACGTCGGCACGGGCAAGCTGATCAACCCGGGGGAAAGCCCGGCGGACACGCAGCGCCGTGACCTCATCGCGCGGGTCAACCAGCCGCTGCGCGGGTGCTACAAGATCGCGATGCTGTCGCTCAAGGGCGGCGTCGGCAAGACGACGGTGACGACGACGCTGGGCGCGACGTTCGCCTCGCTGCGCGGTGACCGCGTGGTGGCGGTGGACGCCAACCCGGACCGCGGCACGCTGTCCCAGAAGCTCCCGCTGGAGACGACGGCGACGGTCCGCCACCTCCTGCGCGACGCGGCCCGCATCACGCGCTACAGCGACGTCCGGTCGTACACGTCCCAGGGCTCCAGCCGGCTGGAAATCCTCGCGAGCGAGCAGGATCCGGCCGTTTCCGAGGCCTTCTCCGAGGACGACTACCGGCGCACGGTCAACCTGCTCGAGCACTTCTACAACATCGTGCTCACCGACTGCGGGACCGGCCTGATGCACTCGGCGATGAAGGGCGTCCTGGACGTCGCGGACGCGCTGGTCGTGGTGTCGTCCGGCTCGGTCGACGGTGCCCGCAGCGCTTCGGCGACGCTCGACTGGCTCGAGGCCCACGGGTACGGCGAGCTGGTGAAGCGCTCGGTGGCGGTGATCAACTCGGTCCGTCCCAAGGGCGGCTCGGTCGACCTCGACAAGCTGTCGGCCCACTTCGGCGCGAAGGTCCGGGCGGTCTGCAAGGTCCCGTTCGACCCGCACCTGGAAGAGGGCGCGGAGATCGAGCTGGACCGCCTGTCCGGCGACACCCGCCTGGCCCTGCTGGAACTGGCCGCCACGGTCGCCGACGGCTTCGCCACCCCGCTCTCGCAGGGCTACCGCTGAGGTCGTGAGTGGGAAACAGGGTTAGAACCCTGTTTCCCACTCACGACAGGGCGCGGCAGACCCGCAAAGCCTGGTCAGGAGTCTTCGTCCCGGCGTTTGCGCTGCTGTTCGGACAGCTGGCGCAGGAAGTCGGGGTCGTCGTCCGGGGCGATCGGGGCGCGGCGCGGAGGCGAAGTGACCATCCGCTGACCGGCGAAAGACCGCCACAGGAGCAGGGCGACGACCAGCGCGCCGACCGCCGCGAGCAGAGCGAGCATGCCGGATCCTTCCGTGTGGGTCCCCCGAGGTTAACCCGTCGAGCCGGTTTCGGCCCGAACCCCGTCGGGCGGGGTGACGACCAGGACACGAAGGGCCGCGCGGGGCGGGGAAAGTCCCCGTACCCGACACGGCCCGGCGCTCGAGATGGTTCAGGCCTTGCGGGCCGGTTCGCTGGCGTCCGTGGTCAGCTCCGCGAGGAGCTCGTTCACCTCGGACTCCCGGAACCGCCGGTGCCCGCCCGGGGTCCGGATCGAGCCGATCCGGCCCGCGGTGGCCCACCGGGTGACCGTCTTGGGGTCCACTCGGAACAGTGCTGCCACCTCACCAGGGGTGAGCAGTCGTCCGCCCATCGTCGCGGTCATTTTCCGCCTCCTTAACGACCTCACTGCTATACCGGAGGCGTCCGGGCCCTTCTGGCCCGTTCCGCCGGGGTAGCCAACACGGCAATCGTTGCACTTCACCCGTCGGGTACTCGAACGGTTGTCCAAGAGTAAAGAGCCCTTAAAGGTCAAAACGGACAGGTTGCTTACGTTGTGCAACTAATTTCCGGTGACCTGACGTGCTCAGATGTCGTTCGACCCGGTCATCGGCCGCGAGGCATGGTCTCAATGGGGGATTGTCCAACCGCATAGAGTGATGCCGTGGATCAGTTGGACCGGAAGATCATCGCAGCGTTGCGCATCAACGGACGGGCCACGTACGCCGACCTCGGGCGGGCCGTCGGCCTCTCCGCGTCGTCGGTGCACGAGCGGGTCGGCAAGCTGGAGGCCGGCGGCGTGATCACCGGCTACCACGCGGTCGTCGACCCGAGCTCGGTCGGCCTCGGCGTGACCGCCCTCGTCGGCATCCATCCGACCGACACCGCGACCGAAGACGACGTCGCCGACGCGCTCGGCGAACTCGACGAGGTCGAGAGCTGCTACGCGGTGGCGGGCGACGAAGCGTTCGTGGTCAAGGTGCGCGTGGCGACCGTCGACGAGCTCGAACGCGCCCTCGGCCGGCTCCGGCGCATCCCCGGCGTCGGGCGGACGAACACGACCGTCGTGCTCTCGACGCGCTTCGAGGGCCGCCCGAACAACGCGGGCCTGCAGCGGGACCGGCAAGGCGGCGCGTAGCCTGCGTTGGTGTGAGCGACGAGAAGCCCCCACAGCTGGCCCGTGACCTGACGCTGTACCTGCTGGCGCGGTTCGTGCTGGTCGCGGCGATCGCGTGGGTGCTGTCCCTGGTCGGGGTGCCGCTGCTGGTCGCGCTGGTCGTCGGCCTGGTGGTCGGGCTGCCGCTGGGCCTGCTGCTGTTCCGCCCGCTGAACGCCCGCGTCACGGCCGGCCTGGCGAAGCGCAACGAGAAGCGCGCCCGGGCCCGTGCCGACCTGCGGGCGCAGCTGCGCGGCGACGTCTCCGGCCACTCCGAATGAGCCGCCTGCACGCCCGCAGCTGGGTCCGCGAGGCCGTCCGGATCATCGAAGCCGACGCGAACCGCAGCGCCGACACCCACCTGCACGTCTTCCCGCTGCCCCCGGAGTGGGGCATCGACCTGTACCTCAAGGACGAGTCCGTCCACCCGACCGGCTCGCTGAAGCACCGGCTGGCGCGGTCGCTGTTCCTGTATGGGCTCGTCAACGGCCAGATCGGGCCGGACACCGTGCTCGTCGAGGCCTCCAGCGGCTCGACCGCCGTGTCCGAGGCCTACTTCGCCCGCATGCTGGGCCTGCGCTTCATCACCGTCGTGCCGCGGCGCACGTCGAAGGAGAAGATCGCGCTCATCGAGTTCTACGGCGGTGAGTGCCACTACGTCGACGAGGCGCCGGCGATGTACCCCGAGGCGGAGCGGCTCGCGGCCGAGTGCGACGGGCACTACCTCGACCAGTTCACCTACGCCGAGCGCGCGACGGACTGGCGCGGCAACAACAACATCGCCGAGTCGGTGTTCGCGCAGATGCGCTCGGAGCGGCACCCGGTCCCGGCGTGGATCGTCGTCGGCGCGGGCACCGGCGGCACGAGCGCGACCTTCGGCCGGTACGTCCGCTACAAGCGCCACACGACGAAGATCTGCGTCGTCGACCCGGAGAACTCGTCGTTCTTCGGCGCCTGGGAGACGGGAGCGCTCGACTACGCGACCGGCATGCCGTCGCGGATCGAGGGGATCGGCCGGCCGCGCTGCGAGCCGTCGTTCGTACCGGGCGTCATCGACGAGATGTTCCAGATCCCCGACGCCGGCTCCCTGGCGGCGATCCGGCTGCTGCGCGAGCGCACCGGGCACTGGGCGGGCGGCTCGACGGGCACGAACCTCTACGGCGCGTTCCGGCTCATCTCGCGGATGGTCGAGGACGGCCAGGCGGGCAGCGTCGTGACGCTGCTGTGCGACGGCGGCGAGCGGTACGCGCACACGTACTACAACGACGACTGGGTGGCGCAGCAGGACCTCGACCTGGCGCCGCACGCGGCGTTGTTCGAGGAGTTCCTGACGACGGGGAAGTTCGTCCCGGAGAGCTGATCCCTTGTGGACAGTGGAGTACCTAGGGTTTTCCGCGCATACCTAGGTTCTTCTCGTCATGGTGGCCGCCGCGCGTGAAGATCTACCGTGGCCGGGCGCCGACGAGGGGCGGCGGGTCCCCGGAGGTCGCCGTGTCCGCTGTCCCCGAACGTCCCGTGTCGAAGTGTCCGCTCGCCCACCGCGCCGGCGGTGACGCGGGGGTGAGCATCGTCCCGATCCGGTCCCGGCCGGTCGACCGCCGGACGGCCCTGCGCCGCACCGGCGTCGTCGCCGGCGCGATGGCCGCGCTCGGCACGCTCGAGCTGGTCTCCGGCTTCGCCAGGGTGCCGGTGCGGATGGCCTGGGCCGCCGATGACGTCGCCTTCCCCGACGTCCAGTTCGACCTCGGTCCCTTCATGCCGCCCGCGCAGACCCTGGACGGCGTCCCGGTCGGGATGCCGCCCATCCACACCACCTTCGTCACCGCGCGGCTGGGCCGGGCACCGTCCAAAGCGGACGCGGGCCGGATGGAAACCGCCTTGCGCACCATCGAAGGCAACTACCCCTACGCGCCCGGTGGCGTCTTCACCCACGTCGCCTACAGCGACACCTACTTCGCGCGGTTCCCCGCGGCGCTCGTGAACGCGCACCTGCCGCGCACGCTCGCCGGGAACCAGCCGGTGCTGAAGCGGGCCGTCGCGGGCCCCACGGACGTCGCGCCCGGCGCGCACGCGCTCGAACTGCGGCGGCCCGAGTTCACCGTGCCGCTCGTGCTGGAGAACAACGACGTCCTGTTCACCGTCCGCGGCGACGACTGGAGCTACGTGGCCGACGTCGTCGCGTGGCTGGGCGGCAGCGGCCGGCTCGTCGGCCGCCCGATCGCGTCGCCGCGGTTCGACGCGGGGATGACGATCACCTCGTCCCGCGCGATGTTCGTGCAGATGGGCCTGCCGCGGTACCTCGCCGACGCCAACCGGCTGCCGTTCGCTTCGTTCGTCAACCCGTTCTCCCCGATGTGGATGGGGTTCGCCGACCAGCAGGTGGACGCGAGCGCGCCGCCGCAGGACGTGACCTTCGTGGGCGGCCACGGGATCCGGCTGACGAACGCCCAACCCGGCGGGTACTTCGACAACGGTGCGGTGCAACACCTTTCGCACGTCCTGCTCGACCTCCAGCAGTTCTACGTGGACGGCCGCGACCCCGAAGAGGACGTCGACCACCGCGAGAACTTCGGCGAGCGGCTGCAGTACATGTTCCAGTCACCGGCACAGGTGCCCGAGGACCCGGCCGACCCGTTCCTCGACGGCGGTGGCCCGCGCAGCCTCGGCATGCGCGGCGCGGTGCTGCGGAACCTGTTCAACGGCCGGGACTACGCGCGCACGAGCGCCGAGCGGTTCGCCCGCATCGGGCACGTCTCGCAGCTGCACCGCACCGGCCGGACCGCCGAAGGCCGCCCGATCCACCTCCGGATCGACGGCCCCGGCTTCGACGCGATGGACGTCCGCGGCGGGCGCAACACACCGAAGCTGCAGTTCTCCGGATTCTTCCCGAGCGCCGACTTCTTCGCGGATCTCCGGCGCAGCCAGGCTTCCGTCGATCTGCTGGACGAATTCGGCCTCGAGGAGGAGGACCACGGCCTGGAACGTTTCATCACGGCGACCCGGCGGCAGAACTACCTGGTTCCCCCGCGGCGGCACCGCGCGTTCCCGCTCGTCGAGCTGACCTGAGGCGACAGAACCACCATTTGGTCCAGACCCTTTCGCGGGCGGGTGTGCGAAACTGTCGAACGGGCGGTTCGCGAGGGGAGCCGACCGGATCGAGGTAGGGCATGGCGACGAAGCCCGCCGTACGCGTCGTGGTGCAGCACGGCAACCGCCTGTTCCGCGAGCTGCTCGCGGAGAACCTGGCGCGCGTCCCCGGCGTCGCCGTCGTGGGGACCGTGCCGTCCCGGACCCGGCTGGCCGAAGTGTGCGCGGGCCGGACCCCGGACGTCGCCGTCTTCGAAGCCGACGCGGGCGGCTCGGATCCCTTGCCCGCGCCGGTCCGGCTGGTCGGCCTGGGCGACGGCGGACCCACGAGCGCGGGGACGGCCGCCGTCGTGCCGTACGGCAGCGGCCTGCGGGTCCTGCTCGACGTCATCAAGCAGGCCGGCGCCCGGACGCCGGCGCTGACCACGCGGGAGCGGCAGGTGCTGTGCCTCATCGGCGCCGGTCACACCCCGCGGCAGGCCGCGGCGGTGCTGGGGATCAGCCCGCGGACCGTCGAGAACCACAAGCAGCAGATCTTCGCGAAGCTCGACGTCCACAGCCAGGCGCACGCGGTCGCCCACGCCGTCCGGCTCGGCCTGGTCGGTGCGCCGGCCGAGCTGCCGGGGCCGTACCCGTTGTCGCTGACGCGGCGGGAGCGCGAGATCCTGGCGGCCATCGGCGCCGGCCACACGACCCGGCAGACGGCGTCGGAGCTGGGGATCTCGGCGCGGACGGTGGAAAACCTGCAGGGCGCGCTGTTCCGCAAGCTGCGGGTGCACACGCGCACCGCGGCCCTCGTCGCCGCCCACGACCTGCGGCTGATCGAGGTCTAGAAGCTCAGCGCGACCGCGGCCAGCACCGCCCAGGCGAGCATCGCCAGGCCCGTGTCCCGCAACGCCGGGATCAGCTCGCGCCCGTGGGCGCCGCCGGCGACCGCGCGGACCGACTTCAGCAGCATCGGTGCCGTCAGCAGGGTGATCAGCACCAGCGGGTGGAAGATCCCGAGCACGACGCTCAGGACGTACGGCACCGCGATCAGCGTCAGGTACAGCCGCCGCGTTCCGCCGTCCCCGAGGCGGGTCGCGAGCGTGCGCTTGCCGGACTCGACGTCGGTCGGGATGTCGCGCAGGTTGTTGGCCGTCAGCACCGCCGTCGAGAAGCTGCCGACCGCGACCGCGCCCGCCAGCGCGGCCCAGCTGACCCGGCCCGCCTGGACGTACACCGTGCCGAGGACGCCGGCCAGCCCGAAGAACACGAACACGGCGATCTCACCGAAACCGTAGTAGCCGTAGGGCTTCTTGCCGCCGGTGTAGAACCACGCGCCGAGGATGCAGACCGCGCCCATCGCGAGCAGCCACCAGAGCCCGCTGAGGGCGACGAGCACCAGGCCCAGCACCCCGGCGAGGCCCAGCGCGACCAGCGCCGCGGTCAGCACGGCCTTCGGCGCGGCGACACCCGAACCGACCAGCCGCAACGGGCCGACGCGGTTCTCGTCGGTGCCGCGGATGCCGTCGGAGTAGTCGTTGGCGTAGTTGACGCCGACGATCAGCGAGAGGGAGACCAGCAGCGCCAAGGCCGAGCGCCACCACGAGAACGCGTCCAGCGCGATCGCCGCGCCGACGCCCGCCACCACCGGCGCCACCGCGTTCGGCAGCGTCCGGGGCCGCGCCCCTTCGATCCACTCGCTCAAGCTCGCCATGGCGCCATTCAACGCCATGGTGATCACCCGCGAGCGAGAGCCCGCGAAGTCAGTCCGTGGTCGGCAGCTGCCAGGTGAGCGTGCCGCTGTTGGGATCCGCTCCGGGCGGGTCGGCCAGTGCGGCGCCCACGGGAAGCAGGAGCCCCAGTGTGACGGCGGTCCCGACGAGGGCCGTTCTCATCCAGCGCGTCATGGTGAGTAGCCAAGCGGGTGCACGCCGTACATGTCAACGAAGTGCCGCCATTCAGCCGCTCAAACCCGACTGAAGTCTCGCTTTCACCGCCGCGCGGTCGATCTTGCCCGGCCCGCGAAGGGGCAGCTCAGCGCCGTATTCGACGCGTTTCGGCGTGGCCGCCGCACCCAGCTCGGCCCGGACGGCGGCGCGCAGTTCGTCCGCTTCCCGAGGTTCACCCTCCGGGACGACCAGCGCCACCACGGCCTCGCCCCACTCCGGGTCCGGCAGGCCGACGACGCAGGCGTCGCGCACGCCCGGCTGGGCGCCGAGCACCCGCTCGATCGCGTTCGCCGACACCTTCACGCCGCCGGTGTTGATCATGTCGTCGGCCCGGCCGAGGACCTCGATCCGGCCGTCGTCGTGACGAACCCCACGGTCGGACGTCGTGAACCAGCCGCCGTCGAAGGACTCCGCGGTCAGGTCCGGACGCAGGCGGTAGCCGTGCGCGAGGACGTCGCCGGCGATGCGGATCCGGCCGCCGTCGAGGTCGACGCGGACGCCGTCGAGCGGGAAGCCGTCGTAGACGCAGCCGCTGGCCGTCTCGCTCATCCCGTAGGCGGGCACGATCCGGACGCCGGCGTCGGCCGCGCGCTCGCGCAGGGCCGCCGACGTCGCGGCCGCGCCGACCACGATCGCGTCGAACGCCTTCGCCGCGGCCAGCCCGGCGCCGCCGTCGTCGAGGAGCCGGACCAGCTGGGTCGGCACGAGCGCTGTGTACCGCGGGCCGCTCTTGAGCCGCGCCGCCGCGGCCGCGAAGTCGTCCGGCCGGAAGCCCTGGCCGGTGAGCAGCGCCGGGGTGGTGCCGGCCAGCAGCGACCGGACCAGCACCTGCAGGCCGCCGATGTAGTGCGCCGGGGTGGCCAGCAGCCAGTGACCGGGGCCGCCGAGCCGCGCGTGCGTGGCCTCGGCGGACGCGACCAGCGCGCGGGCCGAGAGCAGCACACCCTTGGGCGCGCCGGTCGAGCCCGAAGTGGCGATGACCACGGCGGTGTCCGCCTCGGCGGGCTCGCCCGGCTTCATGGCATCGCGCAGCGCGGGGTCGGTGAAGGGCAGCACGGCCCGGCCGCCGCCCAGCGCGTCGGCGATGGCCCTGGTGAGGGCTTCGAGCGACTCCGCGGAGCCGTCGAGCTCGATCGGGAGCAGCTCAGTAGTAATAGGGGACGTCCTTGAAGTCGGGGTCACGCTTCTGGAGGAAGGCGTCACGGCCTTCGACGGCTTCGTCCTGCATGTACGCCAGCCGGGTGGTCTCGCCGGCGAACAGCTGCTGGCCGACCATGCCGTCGTCGGTGAGGTTGAACGCGTACTTGAGCATCCGCTGGGCCGTCGGCGACTTGCGGGTGATCTCCCAGGCCCAGGTCAGGGCCTCTTTTTCGAGATCCGCGTGCGGGACGACGGCGTTGACCGCGCCCATCTGGTGCATCTGCTCGGCGGAGTACTCGCGGCCGAGGAAGAAGATCTCGCGAGCGAACTTCTGCCCGACCATCTTCGCCAGGTAGGCCGAGCCGTAGCCGCCGTCGAACGAGCCGACGTCGGCGTCGGTCTGCTTGAACTTCGCGTGCTCGGCCGAGGCGAGCGTGAGATCGCACACGACGTGCAGGGAGTGCCCGCCGCCCGCGGCCCAGCCCGGCACGACCGCGATCACCGGTTTCGGCAGGAACCGGATCAGCCGCTGGACCTCGAGGATGTGCAGCCGGCCGGCCCGCGCGGGGTCCACCGTGTCGGAGGTCTCGCCGCTCGCGTACTGATACCCGGAGCGTCCGCGAATACGCTGGTCACCACCGGAGCAGAACGCCCACCCGCCGTCCTTGGGCGAGGGGCCGTTGCCGGTGAGCAGGACGCAGCCGACGTCCGAGCTCATCCGGGCGTGGTCCAGCGCCCGGTAGAGCTCGTCGACGGTGTGCGGCCGGAAGGCGTTGCGGACCTCCGGACGGTCGAACGCGATGCGCACCACGCGTTTGCCACCGCGGTTCTCGGCGGAACGGTGGTAGGTGATGTCGGTGAAGGCGAAACCGTCGACCTCGGTCCACGCGGCCGGGTCGAACAGCTCGGAAACTCGGGCGTCATCCACGTTTGGGAGAATAGGACCTGTGGACACTTGTGATCTGCTTGGAGCCTGCCGGTGAACCCTTCCACCGCGCAGGCCAGGGTGATCGTCGACGAACTCGTCCGCAACACCGTTTCGCACGTCGTCCTCTGCCCGGGCTCCCGCAACGCGCCGCTGTCGATCGCGCTCTATGACGCGGCGGCGGCCGGGAAGCTCCAGCTCCACGTCCGCATCGACGAGCGCGGGGCCGCCTTCCTCGCGCTCGGCATCGCCGCCCGCACCGGCCGTCCGGTGGCCGTGCTCTGCACGTCCGGCACCGCGGCCGCGAACTTCCACCCCGCCGTTCTCGAGGCCGACCGCGCCGGCGTCCCGCTGATCGTCCTGACCGCCGACCGGCCGCCGGAGCTGCGCGCGGCCGGGGCGTCCCAGGTCATCGACCAGCACCAGCTCTACGGCAACGCGATCCGCTACTTCGACGAGCTGGCCGTCGCCGAGCGGCGGGCCGGCCAGAACTCGTACTGGCGCAGCCAGATCTGCCGGGCGTGGAACGCCGCCTACGGCGAGTGGCGCTGCGGGCCGGTGCACCTGAACATCCCCTTCCGCGAGCCGCTCGTGCCCGATCCGGACGATGACGGCGAGTGGTACGAGTCCCTCGACGGCCGTCCCGACGGCTCCCGCTGGACCGAGCTGCCGGACTTCGGCGCGCTGCCGTCGTTCGTGGTGCCCTCGGCGCGCCACGGCCTGGTGATCGCGTGCGACACCGGCGTCCAGGCGGCCAGCGAGTGGGCCGAGCAGCACGGCTGGCCGGTGGTGTCGGAGACCGGCGGGCTGGGGCTGTCGGGCGGCACGGCGATCTCGTCCGGCGCGTGGCTGCTGGGCGTCGAGGAGTTCATCGCGAAGCACAAGCCGGAGCAGGTGCTGTGCCTCGGCCGGCCGACGGTGTTCCGGCAGATCCAGAAGGTGATCTCGGACCCGTCGGTCGAGGTCCTGCTGGTGCGCCCGGACTCGGACTGGCCGGCGCCCGCGCACAACGTCCGGCAGGTCGGGCAGTGGTTCGACGAGCCGACCAAGCCGGCCGACCCGGAGTGGCTGGCGAGCTGGCGCCGGGCGGACGCGGCGGCGTCGTCGGCGGTGACGTCGATGCTGGATACGGAGCCGTGGCCGTCGGGGCTGCGGGTGGCGTCCGAGCTGGTCGACGCGCTGCCCCCGGACTCGCTGCTGGTGGTGGGCTCGTCGAACCCGACGCGGGACGTGGCGCTGGCCGGCCGGCTGCGCGCGGACGTCCTGGTGCACCGCAACCGCGGGGTGGCGGGCATCGACGGCACGGTCTCGACGGCGATCGGCGCGGCGTACGTCCACCGCGGGCCGTCGTACGCGCTGCTGGGCGACCTGACGTTCCTGCACGACGCGTCGGGTCTGCTGACGGGCCCGGCGGAGCAGCGCCCGGACCTGACGATCGTGGTGTGCAACGACGACGGCGGCGGCATCTTTTCCCTGCTGGAGCAGGGCGCGCCGGAGCACGCGGCGAGCTTCGAGCGGGTGTTCGGGACCCCGCACGGCGCGGACCTGGGCGCGTTGTGCGCGGGGTACCGGGTCCCGCACGTGGTGGCTGAGACGCTGACGGAGTTCCGCGCGGCCCTGCGGCCGGCGCCGGGGCTGCGTGTCGTCGAGGTCCGGGTGGACCGCTCCCGGCACCGCGACCTGCACGGACGCCTGCGGGCGGCGGTGTCGAGCGCGGTTTCGGCGGTCTGACGGATCGACACGGCCGTCTCGGTGGAAAACGGCACGTCAAGCGGTTTCCGATCTTGATCCCAGTAGGCAAGAACCTTCCTTTGGCTGTACCTGGCACCTCCTTGGCTGGCTACGTTCGAGCGCGCTGATCCTCACCCGTTGGAGGGATTCGAATGCGTGCAAGAACTCGCACCGGCCTCGGTGTGCTCGCGGCCGGGGTCGCCTCGGTGCTGCTCGCCGGTACCGCCAGTGCGGCCCCGGCGCCCGGTGCTCCCGGCGTCGGTGACTCGTACTACCCGAACGCCGGCAACGGCGGGACGGACGTGCTGCACTACGACATCCGGCTGACCTACCAGCCCGCGACCGACGTCCTCGCCGGCACCACCACGCTGCTGCTCACCGCCACGCAGGACCTTTCGCGGTTCGACCTGGACTTCGCGCTCAAGGCGTCGAGCGTCCTGGTCAACAACCGCCCCGCGCAGTTCGCGAACCAGAACGGCAACGGCGAACTCGTCGTCACGCCGGCGCAGCCGCTGCTCAAGGGCCAGACCGCGACCGTCGTCGTCGCCTACTCGGACACCCCGTCCACCGAAAAGGTCGACGGGCTCAACGCGTGGAAGAAGGGCTCCTTCGGCGCGCTCGGCGTCGACGAGCCGCAGAGCTCCGCGTGGTGGTTCCCGGCCAACGACCACCCGACCGACAAGGCGACCTACGACGTCACCATCGAGGCTCCGGACGACAACGTCGCCGTCACCAACGGCACGCTGGTCCGCACCACGAAGCAACGCGCCGGCTGGACCCGCTGGCAGTGGCGCAGCACGAAGCCGCAGGCCACGTACCTGACGTCGTTCATCGTCGGCAAGTACGAGCTGAACCAGTCGACGACGCCGGACGGCAAGCCGTTCATCACGGCGTACGGGTCCGACCTGGGCGACTCGCTGTACGCGGCGAAGGCCAGCGTCGAGCGGACGCCGGAGATCGACGCGTTCCTGGCGACGCAGTTCGGGCCGTACCCGTTCGAGGCCGAGGGCGGCGTCGTGACCAGCGGCATCACGTTCTCGCTGGAGAACCAGACCCGGCCGACCTACGGCGCGCGCAACTTCCGCGCGGGCTCCAACACGACGCTGATCGCGCACGAGAACGCCCACCAGTGGTTCGGCGACAACGTCTCGCTCGGCCGCTGGAGCGACATCTGGCTGAACGAGGGCTTCGCGTCGTACGCCGAGTGGCTCTGGTCGGAGCACGAGGGCGAGGGTTCGGTCGCCGAGCTCGCGCAGTACACGTACGACTCCAACCCGGCCGACGGCGACCTGTGGAAGCTCGTCCCGGCCGACCCGGGCGCGGACAACCAGTTCGACAACGCCGTGTACGACCGCGGCGCGCTGACGCTGCAGGCGCTGCGGACGGCCGTCGGCGACGAAGCGTTCTTCAAGATCCTGCAGACCTGGCAGGTCCAGAAGGGCGGGTCGCACGGGCGCATCCAGGAGTTCATCGCGCTGGCCGAGAAGGTTTCGGGCAAGCCGCTGTACGACCTGTTCCAGACGTGGCTGTACACGGCGGGCAAGCCGGCGGTCGGCCCGAACGGCGCTTCGCCCGCCGCGTTCACGGCGCGTTCGGCGTCCGTGAAGCCGAAGTCGTACGACCAGATCCAGGCGAACCACCGGAATCTCGCCGCCGAACACGCGCACTGAGCGGGACCGCTACGCTCGCGGCGTGAGCACGAGAGGTGAGCGGGTGAGGCGCGTCGGGTGGTGGGTCACCCTCGGCGTCGCCTCGCTCCTCACCGTGATGTGCGTCTGCCTCCTGTTCGCGGCGATCCGCAACGACGGCGCGATCCAGGGCCAGCTCGGCACGGCGAACGCGACGGTGGACTCGGTGGCGTTCGACCGCACGATCATCCACTTCGAGACCCCGGACGGCATCGTCCACAGCCCGGCGAACGGAGTGCTGTACCCGGACGGGCTGGCGGCCGGTCAGCTGGTGCGGATCGAGTACGACGCTTCCGATCCGGAGCTGGCCCGGGTGGCGGGGCGGTCGGCGGCTCTGACGTTGCTGCCGCTGGGGAGCTTCGTGCTCTTCACGTGGCTGGTGGCGGGGCCGGTGCTGTGGTGGATCCGCCGGGTGGAGAAGCGAGCCACCGTTCCCGCGTGATCTCGTATTCGACTTCGCCCTGCTCGGAGCCTTCGACCGGGTCGTCGTAGTCGGCGGCCGAGGTGAACGCCCTCTTGAAGGTGAGCCCGGCTGAGGTCATCGTCGCGCGGGACGGGGTGTTGACGGCCATTGTCTGGGCGTAGATGCGGTCCAGGCCCAGTTCTTCGAAGCCGTAGCGGATCAGTTCGAGTGAGCCTTCGCGGGCGTAGCCCTTTCGCCATTGGCGGCGCAGCAGGCGGTAGCCGAGTTCGGCTTCGCCTTCGCCGTACGGCTGGTCCGGGCCCTGGGGTGGGCGCAGGATCCACCAGCCGGCGAAGTCGTCGCCGGCGAAGCCCATCCAGAACCCGAACCCGGGTGCGGTGGCTATCCGGCGCCGGTGGGCTCGTTCGACCTCGGCGCGGGTCGAGGGCCGGGCGGTGAGGTAGCGCATGACTTCGGGGTCGGAGTCGAGTTCGTGTTCCAGGTCGAGGTGCTCGTCGGCGAGGGGTACGAGGGTGAGCCGCTGGGTGTGGAGGGTCGGCATCTTCCGATCCTCACAGCGGCCGCAACCCGATTTGCCGGGGGCGGTCGGAGCCTTCCGAGGTTCTCCCGCTCTTCGTCGCTCGATTGTTCAACACCGGAGACCCGGCCTCAAGGGCGCCTTCGGCGTCGCTTCGCGATGAGCTTCGCTCACCCTTGACCCGGGGTCTCCGGTGCTGACTGCGGCTGGGACGAGGGGCGGTCGCGGGTCCAGGGCGGTCGCTGCCGGGCCTCCCCTGACCAGACATTCCCCCGCCACACCCTGGGGGGCGTTCCCTGCTCCAGTCTATCGGTGGGGGGCTTCACGAAAGGGTGATGCGGCGAATCTGTGGATAGCCGGACCCGATGTGGACAACTCAGCCCGTCCCGGCCGTCTCCTGCCACCAGCCCAGTACCTCGTCCGCCACCCCCGGGGCCGCGACCAGCAGCCCGTCGGTCGGCAACGCCGTGTCCTCTCCGTGCTTGTCCAGCACCACCGCTCCCGCCTCGATCGCCATCGCCACCGAGCCGGCCACGTCCCACTCGTGGTAGCTGTGCAGCACCGCTGCCGCCGCGTGGCCCAGCGCTACCTGGGCGATCGACAACGCCGCCGATCCCAGCACCCGCACCCCGGCGTGCGCCGCCGCCGCGCGCTCGATGAAGCCGCCCATTCCCGGCCACGGGCCTCTCCGTGCGAACTCCGTGCACACCAGCGCGCCCGCTGTCACGCAGCGGTCCACCAGCTTGACCGGCTTGCCGTTCGCGCGGGCCCCTCGTCCGCGCGCCGCCGCGTAGATCTGAGCTCGGTACGGGTCCGCCACCCCCCCCACCACCGGCCCCGCCGCGTCCACCAGTGCCAGGCTGTACGCGCACCACGGCACCCCCGCCACGTAGTTCGCCGTGCCGTCCACCGAGTCCACCACCCAGCGGTACTCGGCGACGTCCGCGCCGTGGTCCGCGCCGAACTCGTGGCCGACCACCGGGATGCCCGGGAACTCGGCCGTCAGGACGCGCCGCGTGTGGCGCTCCAGGATGCGGTCGGTGTCGGTGACCCAGTCGAAGGGCGAGTCCAGCGTCGACGGGTGGGCGCCGCGGCCGGCGGTCGCGGTGATCACGTCGGTGGCGTCGTTGGCCAGCCGTCCGGCCACTTCGAGCGCCCTCGACAGCAGGCCGGGCTCGACGGGCCGCGGCGGCCGGGAGGACAAGAGGGTCATGCCTGCTTAGTCTGGGTCACCCTGGTTTCCGGGACACGACCTTGAGATGACATGTCGTGGCGGATCTGTTCCGGCAGCGTTGGCCGCAGTGTCACGCCGCCGCCAGGATCGGGTGCGATCGTCCAAGACGTGCGAGTCGCCATAGTCACCGAAAGTTTCCTGCCCCAGGTGAACGGCGTGACCAACTCCGTCCTGCGGGTCGTCGAGCACCTGCGCGAACGCGCCCACGACGTGCTGATCATCGCCCCCGGTCCCGGCCCGGACTCCTACCGCGGCGCCCCGGTCGTCCGGATCCCCGCGCTGGACTTCCCCGGCGTCAACTCCCTGCCGATCGGCGTGCCGACGCGCACGGTGCTCAACGCGCTCGCCGCGTTCGGCCCGGACGTCGTGCACCTGGCCTCGCCGTTCGTCGTCGGGGCGCGCGGGCTGGCCGCCGCGAGACGCCTGCGCGTCCCGTCGATCGCCGTCTACCAGACCGACATCGCCGGGTTCGCCGCCGCGTACGGCTTCGGCATCGCCGCGCGGGCCGCGTGGCGCTGGGTGCGCCGGCTGCACTCCCGCGCCGACCGGACGCTGGCGCCGTCCAGCGACGCGGTCGAGCAGCTGGAGCTGCACGGCGTCCCGCGCGTGCACCGCTGGGCACGCGGCGTCGACATCGAGCGGTTCTCCCCGGACCACGCCGACCCGGCTCTGCGGGCCGAGCTGGCACCCGACGGCGAGCTGCTCGTCGGGTTCGTCGGACGGCTCGCGCCCGAGAAGGAGGTCGACCGCCTCGCCGCGCTCGCCGGGATGCCGGGGGTCCGCCTGGTCGTCGTCGGCGACGGCCCCGAACTGGAAAACCTCAGGGAGCAGCTGCCCGGCGCCGCCTTCCTCGGCGCGAAGTACGGCGACGAGCTCTCGAAGGCGTACGCGAGCTTCGACGTCTTCGTCCACACCGGTCCGCACGAGACGTTCTGCCAGGCGGTGCAGGAGGCGATGGCGTCCGGGCTGCCGGTGCTCGCGCCGGACGCGGGCGGCCCGAAGGACCTCGTCCTGCCCGGCCGCACCGGCTACCTGCTGCCCGCGGACCGCGAGGGGTTCGGCCCGGCGCTCATCGAGAAGGTCGATGCCCTGCGCGACCCCGCTTTGCGGGCGCGGCTCGGCGAGAAGGCGCGCAAGGTGGTGCTGGGCCGCACCTGGCCCGCCATCTGCCGCGAGCTGATGGGGCACTACGAAGCCGTGCAGGGCCGGGCCGCCCGCGCGGCCTGACATGCACATCGTCCAGCTCGCGAACTTCTACGGGCCGCGCTCGGGCGGGCTGCGCACGGCGTTGCACCACCTCGGCGCCGGGTATGTCGCGAGCGGGCACGAGGTGACGCTCGTGGTGCCCGGCACCCGGTACGCCGACGAGGTCCTGCCGACCGGCGTGCGCCGCTTTTCCCTGCCGGCGCCGAAGATCCCGGGCACCGGCGGCTACCGCGCCGTCGACCCGCACCGCGTCCGCTCGGTCCTGCGAAGACTCGAACCCGACCGGCTCGAGGTGTCGGACCGGCTGACGCTGCGGGGGATGGGCGGCTGGGCGCGGCGCCACGGCGTCCCGAGCACGGTCATCTCCCACGAGCGCCTCGACCGGCTGCTGGAGCAGTTCCTGCTGCCCGAGCCGGTGGCGCGGCGCGTCGCCGACGTCGCGAACCGCCGGATGGCCGCGAGCTACGACACGGTCGTCTGCACGACGGCGTTCGCGCGCGCGGAGTTCGACCGGATCGAGGCGCCGAACGTCCACCGCGTGCCGCTCGGCGTCGACCTGGCGACGTTCCGGCCCGCCATGCGCGACGACGGCTGGCGCGCCGGCCTCGCCGGGGGAGCGGACGCGCTGCTCGTCCACTGTGGACGCCTGTCGCCGGAGAAGCACGTGGAGCGCAGCGTGGACACCGTCGCCGAGCTGACCGAGGCCGGCGCGCGGGTCCGGCTGGTCGTCGCCGGGGACGGGCCACGACGGCGCGCGCTGGAGAGGCGGGCGCGGGGTCTGCCGGTGACGTTCCTGGGGTTCCTGTCCGGCCGCGGCGACGTCGCACGGCTGCTGGCCAGCGCGGACGTCTCCCTGGCGCCCGGCCCGCACGAGACGTTCGGGCTGGCCGCGCTGGAGGCACTGGCGTCCGGGACGCCGGTGGTGGTGTCGGCGTCGTCGGCGCTGCGCGAGATCGTGCGGCCGGGCTGCGGCGCGGCGGTGGACGACCACGCGCCCGCGTTCGCCACGGCGGTGACGGACCTGCTGGAGAGCCCCGAGGACCTGCGCCGCGCGGCGGCCCGGGCCCGGGCGGAGGAGTTCACCTGGCCCGCGTCGGTCGCCGGGATGCTGGCGGCGTTCAGCTGAGCCGCCCCCGCGCGTCGCCGGGGGTGAGACCTTGGTCGTCGGCGATCTTCGTCAGGAGGGCGTGGAGGGTCGCGCGCTCGTCCTCGGTGAGCACCGCGGTGATCGTGCGGTCGTGGGACGCCGCCGCCCGGGCGACCTGGCCCATCAGGGCGCGGCCGTCCTCACTCAGCTCCAGCGCGTAGAGCCGCCGGTCTTCGGCGTTGCGGCGACGCTCGATCAGGCCGCGCTTCTCCAGGCCGTCGACGAGCGGGACGAGCCGCGTCGCCGGCGTGCCGAGCTGCTTGGCCAGCGCCTGCTGGCTCTGCCCGGGCCGCGACGCGACGAGCCGCAGCAGCCCGACCTGCGGCGGCGTCAGGTCCAGCGCACCGATCCGCTCGGTGAACCGCATCGCCGCGTGCGCGCCGACCTGCGCGAGCAGGAACGCGCTGCCGGACGGGGGAGCTTCCATGGCCGGGACGGTAATCGTCGGCGATCGATTACACCAGTGTAATCATTTATGGCCTGAACCTTTTCCCGCGCCTTCACCTCGCTGGCTGGTGCTGGCGACGTTCGTCCGACGGCCCGACTAATCTCAAGCCATGTCACGCGCAAGCCTGGACAAGGACCCGCACGAAGTCGCCGCCATGTTCGACGGTGTCGCGGACGGGTACGACCGGGCGAACTCGTTCATGACCTTCGGCTTCGACCGCCGCTGGCGCACCACCACCGCCCGCGTGCTCGACGCCCGAAGCGGCGAGAAGGTCCTGGACCTCGCCGCCGGCACCGGGGTGTCCACCGTCGAGTACGCCCGTGGCGGTGCCTGGTGCCTGGCCGCGGACTTCTCCTTCGGCATGCTGCGCGCCGGGCTGCACCGCAACGTCCCGATGGTCGCGGCGGACGCGCTCAACCTGCCGTTCGCCGACGAGAGCTTCGACGCCGTGACGATCTCGCTGGCGCTGCGCAACTTCGTCGACACGAAGGCCGCGCTGACCGAGATCGCCCGCGTGGTCAAGCCGGGCGGCCGGCTGGTGATCTGCGAGGTCTCGACCCCGCCGTTCGCCCCGATCCGGTTCATTCACCGGCGGTTCATGCTGAAGCTGCTGACCTGGGTCGGCAAGCGGACGTCGTCGAACCCCGAGGCCTACTCCTACCTGGCCGAATCCATGCTGGCGTGGCCGGACCAGCGCACGCTCGGCGAGATCATCGCGAGCGCGGGCTGGGCCGACGTCGAGTGGTTGAACCTCACATTCGGCGTCGTGGCGATCCACCGCGCGCGCAAGCCTGCATAAACTCGCGTTCATGACGCGACGCACCGCAGACCAGGACGCCGAAGTCATCGTCGTCGGCGCCGGACCCGCTGGGTCCACCGTGGCCACCTACCTGGCCCGCGCGGGCGTCGACGTCCTCCTGCTGGAGAAGACCGAGTTCCCCCGCGAGAAGGTCTGCGGGGACGGCTTGACCCCGCGCGGCGTCAAGCAGCTGATCGACCTGGGCATCGACACCAGCGAGGACGCGGGCTGGGTGCACAGCCGCGGCCTGCGGATCCTCACCGGCGACCTGACGCTGGAGCTCGACTGGCCGGACCTGACGAGCTACCCGCCGTACGGCGTTTCCCGCACCCGCCACGACTTCGACGACCTGCTCGCGAAGCTCGCGGTGAAGGCCGGTGCCCGGCTGTACGAGCGCACGACCGTCACCGGCGCGATCACCAGCGCGAGCGGGCGCGTGGTCGGCGTCGAGGCGAAGGTCGGCCCGGAACGGACGCCGGTCAACTACCGCGCGCCGCTGGTCCTGGCCTGCGACGGCGTGTCCGCGCGGCTCGCGCTGAGCGTCGGCATCCAGAAGAACGAGAAGCGCCCGATGGGCGTGGCGGTGCGCCAGTACTACAAGAGCCCGCGCCACGACGACCCGTTCATCGAGGGCCACCTCGAGCTGTGGGACAAGTCGGATCCGCGCGACCCGAAGCTGCTGCCCGGCTACGGCTGGGCGTTCCCGCTCGGCGACGGCACGGTGAACGTCGGCCTCGGCATGTTGTCGACGTCGGCGTCGTTCCGGAACACCGACTACCGCGCGCTGCTGCGCCAGTGGCTCGACGGGACGCCCGAGGAGTGGGGCTACCGCGAGGAGAACGCGATCGGCAAGGTCGGCGGCGCCGGGCTGCCGATGGGCTTCAACCGCACCCCGCACTACCGCGACGGCCTCCTGCTGCTCGGCGACGCGGGCGGCATGGTCAGCCCGTTCAACGGCGAAGGCATCTCGGCGGCGATGGAGTCGGCTCAGATCGCCGCGGAGGTCGTCGTGCAGGCGCTTGCCCGCCGCGAAGGGCCTTCGCGCGAGCGGGCGCTGGAGGCGTACCCGCGCGCGGTCGGCGAGCTGATGGGCGGCTACTACCAGCTGGGGAACGTGTTCGCGAAGATCATCGGCAAGCCGAAGATCATGCACGCGTGCACGAAGTACGGGCTGCGCATCAACAAGCTCCTGCCGCTGGTCTACAAGGGCCTGTCAGGCTGCTACGACGCCAAGGGCGGCGACGGCGTCGACCGCCTGATCTCGGCGCTGGCGAAGGTCACGCCCACCCCGCGCTGACCCGGATCCACGGGCCCCGGCACGACTTCCGTGCCGGGGCCTTTCCGCGCGGCCGTGCGCTCCGGGGCATCACGCGTGATCCGCGGGGCATCACGCGTGACCAGAGAGGCATCACGCGTGATCCGGCGGGCATCGGCGTGATGCCCGTCCAGACACGCGTGATGCCCGTCCGAGCACGCGTGATGCCCCTTGCCGCACCGCCTTTTCGCGCGCGGACACACGAGTGGCCCAGCAAGTTGGCCGTGCGGCCAGTGGGATAGCTCACACGCTGACGTCCGGATTGTCCGGCCGCCAACCGATCTTGACCGGTCTTCGTGCAGGTCGTGCGCGCGTCGTCATCGGGCCGTGACAACGATGGCGGGAAAAGTTAGGCCACCCTTATAACACGGGGGCCTAGGGACAAGAGTGTGAGTCGCGTCCTAGACTCCCCCCATGCTTTGTGAATCCCTTCACATCCACGACGAGTGGCTTGTGAACTATTTCACAAGCGAGCTGTGTTTTCCCTCCCGGTCCAGCCACGGGCCGTAAGGAGACCCTGACCCTCGGCGGTGTGACCCAGGTCCCTTAGGGTGCCGACGAGGCCAAGCGGTTCCCCACCACAAGCACAACCGCATCGGCGCGGAAAGGATGGCGAAGACCCCGTGCTGACGTTGCTGACCCGAACCGACACGGTGCAGCTGGCGCAAGAGGCCCCGAGCCTGAAGCCCTACCTGCCCCTGGTCCTGTTGTTCGTGCTGGCGCTCGCGTTCGCCGTGTTGTCGGTGCTGCTGGGCCCGCTCGTCGGCCCCAGCCGCTACAACAAGGCCAAGCTCGAGGCCTACGAGTGCGGCATCGAACCGTCCCCGCAGCCGCTCGTCGGCGCCGGGCGGATGCCGGTGGCCTACTACATCACCGCGATGCTGTTCATCCTGTTCGACATCGAGATGGTCTTCCTCTACCCGTTCGCCGTGCAGGCGGACGCGCTGGGCACGTTCGGCCTGGTGGAGATCCTGCTGTTCATCGCGACGGTCGGCTTCGCGTACGCCTACGTGTGGCGGCGCGGCGGCCTGGATTGGAACTAGACCCATGGGCCTCGAAGAGAAACTCCCCAACGGCATCCTGCTGGCCAGCCTCGAAGGTCTCGTCAACTGGTCGCGGAAGAACTCGATGTGGCCGGCCACCTTCGGGCTCGCCTGCTGCGCGATCGAGATGATGACCGTCGGCGGCTCCCGCTACGACATCGCCCGCTTCGGCATGGAGCGCTTCAGCGCGACGCCGCGGCAGGCCGACCTGATGATCGTCGCCGGCCGGGTCACGCAGAAGATGGCGCCGGTCCTGCGTCAGATCTACGACCAGATGGCCGAGCCCAAGTGGGTGCTCGCGATGGGCGTCTGCGCCTCCTCCGGCGGCATGTTCAACAACTACGCGGTCGTCCAGGGGGTCGACCACGTCGTGCCGGTCGACATGTACCTGCCCGGCTGCCCGCCGCGGCCGGAGATGCTGCTGGACGCGATCCTCAAGCTGCACGCCAAGATCCAGGACGAGCCGATCAACGCCCGCCGCGCCGCCATCCGCGCCGCCAGCGGGGCCCGCACCGAGCTCGTCGCGTCGTCGATCAAGTACGCGAAGAAGTAGAGCGATGACTGAAACCCCAGAGACCGGCGGCGAGCAGTCCAGCGCCGACCGTCCCGAAGGCGGCCTCGAGCCCCGGGGCACGCGCCCCGCCGAACCGGTCGTCACCGGCCGCGAACGCCAGGGCATGTTCGGCGTCCACGGCACCGGCGACACCTCCGGCTACGGCGGCGTCCGGCTCCCGGCCTACAGCCCCGCGCCGGCCGAGCGCCCGTACGGCGGCTGGTTCGACCAGTTCGCCGACGAGTTCTACGCCGCGCTGTCGGACAACAAGATCCCCGCCGGAGCGATCCTGCAGACGACGGTCGACCGCGGTGAGATCACCTTCTACGTCGACCGCGAGAAGCTGGCGGAGATCGCGAAGGTCCTGCGCGACGACGGCGGTCTGCGGTTCGAGCTGCTGTCTTCGGTGTCCGGCGTGGACTACGGCGTCGACGTCCCGCAGCGGCTGCACGCGGTCTACCACTTCACGTCGCTGACCTACCGCCGCCGGATCCGCCTCGAGGTCACCCTCGACGTCGAGGACGCGCACGTGCCGTCGCTGGTCGGGATCTACCCGACCGCCGACTGGCAGGAGCGCGAAGCCTGGGACATGTTCGGCATCGTCTTCGACGGCCACCCCGCGCTGACCCGCATCCTCATGCCGGACGACTGGGACGGCCACCCCCAGCGCAAGGACTACCCGCTCGGCGGGATCCCGGTCGAATACAAGGGCGCGGAGATCCCGCCGCCGGACCAGCGGAGGTCGTACTCGTGACGATTAACGAAGACACCACCGAAGTTCCCGAGGCCGACAGCCGCGACACCACCGAAGGCCGCGTCTACTCGGTCTCCGGCGGCGACTGGGACGACGTCATCGCCGACGCGGCGCACGACGAGCGCATGGTCATCAACATGGGCCCGCAGCACCCGTCGACGCACGGCGTGCTCCGGCTCGTGCTGGAGATGGAGGGCGAGACCGTCACGCAGCTGCGGTCGGTCATCGGCTACCTCCACACCGGCATCGAGAAGAACTGCGAGTACCGGACCTGGACCCAGGGCGTCACCTTCGTGACGCGCATGGACTACCTGGCCCCGCTTTCGACGGAGATGGCGTACTGCCTCGGTGTCGAGAAGCTGCTGCAGATCGAGGCCCCGCGCCGCGCGCAGCTGCTGCGCGTGATGCTGCTGGAGATCAACCGCATCGGCTCGCACCTGGTCTACATCGCCACCGGCGGCATGGAGCTCGGCGCCACCACCGCGATGACGCTCGGCTTCCGCGAGCGCGAGATCGTGCTGCACCTGCTGGAGCACCTCACCGGCCTGCGCATGAACCACGCGTTCATCCGCCCCGGCGGCCTCGCGCAGGACATGCCCGAGGACTACCGCGAGAAGGTCACCGAATTCGTCAAGACGATGAAGGAACGCCTTCCGCTGTACGACAAGCTCTTCACCGGGCAGCCGATCTGGCGCAACCGGCTCAAGGGCGTCGGGTACCTGCCGGTCGACGCGTGCCTCGCGCTCGGCGTCACCGGCCCGGTGCTGCGGTCGGCGGGCCTCCCGTGGGACCTGCGCAAGACCGAGCCGTACTCCTGCTACGACGAGTTCGACTTCGACGTCCCGGTCGACAACGGCGCCGACTGCTGGTCGCGCTACCTGATCCGGGTGCACGAGATGCACGAGAGCCTCAAGATCATCGAGCAGTGCCTGGAGAAGCTCGAGCCGGGCCCGGTCATGGTCGAGGACAAGAAGGTCGCCTGGCCCGCGCAGCTGTCCATCGGCAGCGACGGCATGGGCAACTCGCTCGAGCACGTCAAGAAGATCATGGGCCAGTCGATGGAGTCCCTGATCCACCACTTCAAGCTGGTCACCGAGGGCTTCAAGGTGCCGGCCGGGCAGGTCTACACCTCGGTCGAGTCGCCGCGCGGCGAGCTGAGCGCGCACCTGGTGTCCGACGGCGGCACGCGGCCGCTGCGGGTCCACGTGCGCGAACCGAGCTTCGTGAACCTGCAGTCGATGCCCGCCATGGCCGAAGGCGGCCTGGTCGCGGACGTGATCGCCGCGATCGCCTCGATCGACCCCGTCATGGGGGGAGTGGACCGATGAGCACAGCTGTTCCCGAGCCGGGCCCCAACGACGCCGTGACGACGCACGCGGCGGCCGGCCCGGACACCGACGTGATCGCCATCGCGCCCGACCCCGCGGTCGCCGCCGGGATCATCGAAGACACCCCGCTCGAAGACATCTTCGACGAAGGTGTCGTGGCCAGGGCCCAGGACCTGATCGCGCGCTACCCGATGTCCCGCTCGGCGCTGCTGCCGATGCTGCACCTCGTGCAGTCGGTGCAGGGCTACGTCAGCCAGGAGGGCATCGCGTTCTGCGCGAAGCAGCTCGAGCTGTCCGATGCCGAGGTCAGCGCGGTCGCGACGTTCTACACGATGTACAAGCGCAAGCCGTGCGGCGAGCACCTCGTGAGCGTCTGCACCAACACGCTGTGCGCGGCCATGGGCGGTGACGCGATCTACAAGAAGCTCCAGACGCACCTCGGTTCCGAGGAGAAGCCGCTGGGGCACAACGAGACCGCGGGCACGCCGAACGAGCCGGGCTCGGTCACCCTCGAGCACGCCGAGTGCCTCGCGGCCTGCGACCTCGCGCCGGTCATCCAGGTCAACTACGAGTACTTCGACAACCAGACCGAGGACAAGGCCGTCGCGCTGGTCGACGCGCTGCGGGCGGGCAAGAAGCCGGCGCCGACGCGCGGGGCGCCGCTGTCCAGCTTCAAGGGCGCCGAACTGCAGCTCGCCGGGTTCTTCCCGGAGGACGAGCGCCAGTACCGCACGGACGTCGACGGTCCTTCGCAGGCCGTCGAGACGCTGCGCGGCGCGAAGCTCGCGCAGGACCGCGGCTGGGTCGCCCCGGTGGCTTCCGATGTGCCGTTGCCAGAAGTGGAGAAGAAGTAATGGCTGACCCCATCACTCCGGTTCTGACGAAGCGCTGGCTGTCGCCGAACTCCTGGCAGATCGGGACGTACGAGGCGCTCGAGGGCTACACCGCCGTCCGCAAGGCACTGGCCGGGACGCCGGAGCAGCTCGTCCAGGTGGTCAAGGACTCCGGCCTCCGCGGCCGCGGAGGCGCGGGCTTCCCGGCCGGCATCAAGTGGTCCTTCATGCCGCCGAACTTCGACAAGCCGCACTACCTGGTGATCAACGCCGACGAAGGCGAACCGGGTACCTGCAAGGACATCCCGCTGATGATGGCGGACCCGCACTCGCTGATCGAGGGCTGCATCATCGCCTCGTACGCGATGCGGTCCAACCACTGCTTCATCTACGTCCGCGGCGAGGCGCTGCACTGCATCCGCCGCCTCAACGCGGCCGTGCGCGAAGCCGAAGCGGCGGGTTACCTGGGCGAGAACATCCTGGGGTCGGGCTTCGACCTCAAGATCACCGTCCACGCGGGCGCCGGCGCGTACATCTGCGGCGAGGAGACGGCGCTGCTCGACTCCCTCGAGGGACGTCGTGGCCAGCCGCGGCTCAAGCCGCCGTTCCCCGCGGCCGCCGGGCTGTACGCCGCGCCGACCACGGTCAACAACGTCGAGACCATCGCGAGCGCGCCGTTCATCGTCAACGGCGGCTCCAGCTGGTTCCGCGAGATGGGCCGCGAGAAGTCGCCCGGCCCGAAGATCTACTCGATCTCCGGCCACGTCGAGAAGCCCGGCCAGTACGAGTGCCCGCTCGGCACCACGCTGCGCGAGCTGCTCGACATGGCGGGCGGCATGAAGGACGGCATCCCGCTCAAGTTCTGGACCCCGGGCGGCTCGTCCACCCCGATGTTCACCGCCGAGCACCTCGACGTTCCCCTGGACTTCGAGGGTGCGGCGGAAGCCGGGTCGATGCTGGGCACGACCGCCGTGCAGGTCTTCAACGAGACGGTGTCGGTGCCCTGGGCCGTGATGAAGTGGACGCAGTTCTACGAGCACGAGTCCTGCGGCAAGTGCACGCCGTGCCGCGAAGGCACGTACTGGCTGGCGCAGATCCTCGAGCGGATGGTCGAGGGCCACGGCACCGAAGAGGACATCGACACCCTCCTCGACGTCTGCGACAACATCCTCGGCCGGTCGTTCTGCGCCCTCGGTGACGGCGCGGTGTCGCCGATCCAGAGCGGCATCAAGTACTTCCGCGAGGAGTTCCTCGCGCTGTGCGAGAAGAACCGGCACGAACAGACCAAGCCCGAACTCGTGGGAGCGCAGGCATCATGACGATCGCGCCCGACAAGCCCGAAACGGCCGCGACGCCGGTCCCCGAAGGCCACGTCAAGCTGGTCATCGACGGCGAAGAGGTCATCGCCCCCAAGGGCGAGCTGATCATCCGCACGGCCGAGCGCCTCGGCACGGTCATCCCGCGGTTCTGCGACCACCCGCTCCTCGACCCGGCGGGCGCCTGCCGCCAGTGCCTGGTCGAGGTCGAGATGGGCGGCCGGCCGATGCCGAAGCCGCAGGCGTCCTGCACGATGACCGTCGCCGACGGCATGGTCGTCAAGACGCAGCTGACGTCGCCGGTCGCGGACAAGGCCCAGCAGGGTGTGATGGAGCTCTTGCTCATCAACCACCCGCTGGACTGCCCGATCTGCGACAAGGGCGGCGAGTGCCCGCTGCAGAACCAAGCGCTGGCCCACGGCCGCGCGGAGTCGCGGTTCGTCGACACCAAGCGGACGTTCCCGAAGCCGCTGCCGATCTCCACGCAGGTGCTGCTGGACCGCGAACGCTGCGTCCTCTGCCAGCGCTGCACCCGGTTCTCCCGCGAGATCGCCGGCGACCCGTTCATCGAGCTCCTCGAACGCGGCGCCCACCAGCAGATCGGCACCGCGGAGACGGCGGACGTCCTGGACCTGGCCTCGCGCACCACCAGCGGCCAGCCGTTCCAGAGCTACTTCTCCGGCAACGTCATCCAGATCTGCCCGGTCGGTGCCCTCACGAGCGCCGCCTACCGGTTCCGCTCCCGCCCGTTCGACCTGGTGTCCGCGCCGAGCGTCTGCGAGCACTGCTCGTCCGGCTGCGCCGAGCGCACCGACTTCCGGCGCGGCAAGGTCCAGCGCAAGCTGGCCGGCGACGACCCCGAAGTCAACGAAGAGTGGATCTGCGACAAGGGCCGGTTCGCCTTCCGCTACACCGGAGCCGAGGACCGCATCCGGCGCCCGCTGGTCCGCAACCGCGAGACCGGTGAGCTGGAGGAAGCTTCCTGGACCGACGCGCTGCGCGCCGCCGCCGAGGGCCTCACCGCGGCCCGTTCCAACGGTGGTGTCGGCGTCCTGACCGGCGGCCGGCTGACCGTCGAGGACGCCTACGCGTACTCGAAGTTCGCCCGCGTCGCCCTGCAGACCAACGACGTCGACTTCCGCGCCCGGCCGCACTCGGCCGAGGAGCTGGCCTTCCTCACCTCGCACGTCGTGGGCGTGACGCCGGAGTCCGGCGTCACCTTCGGCGAGATCGAGCGGGCCCGCACGGTCCTGTGCGTGGCGTTCGAGCCCGAGGACGAAGCGCCGATCGTGTTCCTGCGGCTGCGCAAGGCGGCCCGCAAGAACCGCACCCGCGTCGTCCACTTGGGACAGTGGACTACCTCGTCGGTGCACAAGACGTTCGGCGAGCTGCTCGCCTGCGTCCCCGGGACCGAGCCCGCCGCCATCGACGGCATCGCCAAGCACGCGCCGGACCTCGACGAGGCCCTGCGCGGCGAGCACGCCGTCGTCCTGGTCGGCGAGCGCGCCGCCCAGGTGCCCGGCCTGTTCTCCGCCCTGCACGACCTGGTGGAGCGCACCGGCGTCCGGCTCGCGTGGATCCCGCGCCGCGCCGGCGACCGCGGCGCCCTCGCCACCGGCTGCGTGCCGACGCTGCTGCCGGGCGGGCACCGGGTGGGCGACGACGCGGCCCGCGTCGCCGTCGAAAACGCCTGGGGCGTCCCGATCCCGGCCGCGCCGGGCCGCGACACCACCGGCATCCTGCAGGCGGCTTCGGCCCGCGAGCTCGGCGGCCTGGTCGTCGGCGGCGTCGACCCGTTCGACCTGCCGGACCCGGACCTCGCGCTGCGCGCGCTGGACAACGCCGGCTTCGTCGTCAGCCTCGAACTCCGCCACAGCGCGGTGACCGAGCGCGCGGACGTCGTGCTCCCGGTGGCCGCGTCCGACGAGAAGGCGGGCAGCTACCTCAACTGGGAGGGCCGCACCCGCCCGTTCGACGTCACGCTCGAAGGCACCGGCGCCCTGCCGGACTGCCGGGTGCTCGACACCCTCGCCGTCGAGATGGACGCCGACCTGTTCACGCAGACGCCGGCCGCCTCCCGCGGCGACTTCGAGAAGCTCGGCCCGGCTTCGGCCCTGCGCTGGGGCAACGTCGAGGCCGAGACCGGAGGCGCCACGGCGGCTCCGCTCGCCGGCCAGGCGGTCCTGTCGAGCTGGCGCCAGCTGATCGACAACGGGTCGCTGCAGGACGGCGAGCCGCACCTGAAGGGCACCCAGCGCAAGCCGGTCGCGCGGCTGTCCGCGAAGACCGCCGAAGGGCTGGGCACGACCGTGAAGGTGAGCACCGAACGCGGTGCGATCACGCTGCCGCTGGAGATCGCGGACCTACCTGACGGCGTCGTGTGGCTGCCGGGCAACTCCGACGGCTCCGCCGTGTTCAAGACGCTCGGTGCCGGGCACGGCGCCGTCGTGAACCTCGCTGGGGGTGAACAGTGACACCGTTGCTCACCGAGGTCGCCGTCGGGAGTGTGCCCGACGCCGCGACGCGGGCGGCGCTCCTGGCGGACGACCCGTTGTGGATGATCCTGCTGAAGTCCGTGGTCATCCTGCTGATCGGCCCGATCCTGACGATCCTGCTGATCGTCTGGGAGCGCAAGGCCGTCGGCCGGATGCAGAACCGGCCCGGCCCCAACCGCGTCGGCCCGAACGGCTACCTGCAGTCCCTGGCGGACGCGCTCAAGCTGCCGTTCAAGGAACAGATCATCCCGGACACGGCCGACCGCAAGGTGTACTTCCTCGCCCCGGTCATCTGCGTGGTGCCGCCGCTGATCGCGCTGGCGGCCATCCCGTTCGGCCCGGTGGTGTCGATCTTCGGTGAGCGGACCGTGCTGCAGCTGCTCGACCTGCCGGTCAGCGCGCTGGTGATCCTGGCCTGCTCCTCGATCGGCGTCTACGGCATCGTGCTCGCCGGCTGGGCCTCGGGCTCGCCGTACCCGCTGCTCGGTGGCATGCGCTCGGCCGCGCAGGTGATCTCGTACGAGATCGCGATGGGCCTGTCGATCGTCGCGGTCATCCTGCAGTCCGGCTCGCTGGACCTGGCCGACATCGTCGCCAAGCAGCAGCCGGCGTGGTTCCTCTACCTGATCCCGAGCTTCGTGATCTACCTGATCTCGATGGTCGGCGAGACCAACCGCGCCCCGTTCGACCTCCCCGAGGCCGAGTCGGAGCTGGTCGGCGGCTTCCACACCGAGTACAGCTCGATGAAGTTCGCGATGTTCTTCCTCGCCGAGTACGTCAACATGGTGATCGTCTCGGCGTTCGCGACGACGCTGTTCCTCGGCGGCTGGATGGCCCCGTGGCCGCTGTCGCTGATCGGGAACAACGTCCTCAACACCGGCTGGTGGCCGGTGCTGTGGTTCTTCGCGAAGATGTTCGTCCTGCTGTTCGGGTTCATCTGGCTGCGCGGCACGCTGCCCCGCCTGCGCTACGACCAGTTCATGCGCCTGGGCTGGAAGGTCCTGGTCCCGCTGAACCTGGTCTGGATCGTCATGGTGACCTTCGCGAAGGTCATCGCCTGGAACACCGCGTCGATCATCATCGCCGCGGTCGCCATCTTCATCGTCATCGCGCTCTTCTTCTACGTCCGCGCGTCGGGCCGCGAAGAGGAGAGCGAGACCATCCCGGTGACCGGCGGCGGTTTCCCGGTCCCGCCGCTGGACCTCAAGGTTCCGCAGACCACCCCGCGTCAGAAGGCTTTGGCCAAGGCCGAAGCCAAGGCGGCCCGCCGCAAGCCGGCGGCCGTCGGTACCGCAAAGGAAGGAGCGCAAGATGGGGTTTCTTGATCCCGTCAAGGGCTTCGGCGTCACCTTCGGGATGATGTTCAAGAAGGTCGCCACCGAGGAGTACCCCGAGGCCGGCGCCCCCGCCGCCCCGCGGTACCACGGGCGCCACCAGCTGAACCGCCACCCGGACGGCCTCGAGAAGTGCGTCGGCTGCGAGCTGTGCGCGTGGGCGTGCCCGGCGGACGCGATCTTCGTCGAGGGCGGTGACAACACCGAGGAAGCCCGGTTCTCCCCGGGCGAGCGGTACGGCGCGGACTACCAGATCAACTACCTGCGCTGCATCGGCTGCGGCCTCTGCATCGAGGCGTGCCCGACGCGGTCGCTGACGATGATCAACTTCTACGAGCTGGCCGACGACGACCGCCAGCGGCTGATCTACACGAAGGAAGACCTGCTCGCCCCGCTGCTGCCCGGCATGGAGCAGCCGCCGCACCCGATGCGGCTGGGCGAGAACGAGCAGGACTACTACGTGAACGGGCCCGAACTGGCACGCGGGGAGGGCGTCAAGTGATCGCCGCCCTCCTGGCCCAGGCCCCGACGGGCGCCGCGGCCGGCGTCTCGACCGGCGAGGCCATCGCGTTCTGGATCCTCGGCCCGCTTTCGCTGCTCGGCGGCCTCGGCATGATCTTCTCCCGCAACGCCGTCCACTCGGCGCTGTGGCTGGTGGTCACGATGCTGAGCCTTGGCGCGCTCTACATGATCCAGTCGGCGCCGTTCCTCGGCTTCACGCAGATCATCGTCTACACCGGCGCGATCATGATGCTGTTCCTGTTCGTGCTGATGCTGGTCGGCCGGGAAAGCTCGGACTCCGTCGTCGAAGTCCTCCGTGGACAGCGGCTGGCCGCGACGGTGCTCGGCATCGGCCTGGCGGCGCTGCTGGCCACCGGCATCTACCGGGCCATGGAGAACGTCACCCCGGCCATCCCGCTCGACTCCGCCACCTCGGCGGGCGGCGGGCCGAAGGGCCTGGGCCGGCTGATCTTCACCGACTACCTGTTCCCGTTCGAGCTGACGTCGGCGCTGCTCATCACCGCCGCGATCGGCGCGATGGTGCTGGCCTTCACCGACCGGCACGCCAAGGGCGGCAAGCTCACGCAGAAGGAGCTCGTGCTGCTGCGCTTCCGCGGTGAGCACGACCGGCCGTCGCCGCTGCCCGGCCCGGGTGTCTTCGCCACGGCCAACTCCGTCGCGACGCCGGCGCTGCTGCCGGACGGTTCGATCGCCCCGGAGTCGCTCTCGGCGATCATCGAGTCCACCTCGGCGATCGAGCTGGCGAAGGAACGCAAGCTCGTCGCGGACGACGTCGAGCACCCGGACGCGCACGCGCTCGTCGGTTCGGACAGCTCGGAATCCGAAGGGGAGAAGGCATGACCCCGACGTACTACCTGCTGCTGTCGGCGCTGCTGTTCGCGCTCGGCGCGGTCGGCGTGCTGGTGCGGCGCAACGCGATCGTCGTGTTCATGTGCATCGAGCTGATGCTCAACGCCGTGAACCTGTCGCTGGTCACGTTCGCCCGGATCAACGGCGGGCTCGACGGCCAGATCATGGCGTTCTTCGTCATGGTCGTCGCGGCCGCCGAGGTCGTGGTCGGCCTGGCGATCATCATGGCCATCTTCCGCACCCGGCGCTCGGCCTCGGTCGACGACACCAACCTGCTGAAGTACTAGGAGACCCCCGAGTGACCGCATCATCGTGGCTGCTGGTGGCCTTTCCTGCCCTCGGCGCCCTGATCCTGCTCCTGGCGGGCAAGCGCGTGAAGGCGTGGGGGCATCTGCTCGGCTGTGCCACCGTCACGCTGGCCTTCGTCTACGGCCTGATCCTGTTCTTCACCGCGAACACGGGCACCACGACGGACACCAAGCTGTACTCGTGGATCCCGGCCGGCGCGCTGCAGATCGACTTCGGGCTCCGGATCGACGCGCTGTCGCTGACGTTCGTGCTGCTCATCACCGGCGTCGGCATGCTGATCCACTTCTACTCGATCGGTTACATGGCCGACGACGAAGGCCGGTACCGCTTCTTCGCGTACCTGAACCTCTTCGTCGCCTCGATGCTGATCCTGGTGCTGGGCAACAGCTTCGTGACGCTGTACCTCGGCTGGGAAGGCGTGGGTCTCGCGTCCTACCTGCTCATCGGCTGGTACCAGGGCCGCCCGTCCGCCGCGACCGCGGCGAAGAAGGCGTTCCTGATGAACCGCGTCGGCGACGTCGGGCTGGCGCTGGCGATCTTCATCATGTTCAAGTACGCGGGCTCGACCGGCTACGCGCAGGTTTTCCAGGCGGTCGCCGACGGCAAGTTCTCGCCGGGCGCGATCACCGCGATGGCGATCCTGCTCCTGCTGGGTGCCTGCGGTAAGTCCGGCCAGTTCCCGCTGCAGGCGTGGCTCCCGGACGCGATGGAGGGCCCGACCCCGGTGTCGGCCCTCATCCACGCGGCGACGATGGTCACCGCGGGTGTCTACCTGGTGGCCCGCTCGAAGGACATCTTCAACGCCACCGAGGACGGCAGGCTGATCGTCACGCTGGTCGGCACGGTGACGCTGCTGCTCGGGTGCATCATCGGCTGCGCGTACGACGACATCAAGAAGGTCCTCGCGTACTCCACGGTCAGCCAGATCGGCTACATGATGCTCGCCGTCGGCCTCGGGCCGATCGCGTACGCGCTGGGCATCATGCACCTGGTCGCGCACGGCTTCTTCAAGGCCGGGCTGTTCCTCGGGGCCGGGTCGGTCATGCACGGCATGAACGACGAGGTCGACATGCGGAAGTTCGGCGGCCTCCGCAAGCACATGCCGATCACGTTCATCACGTTCGGCCTCGGCTACCTGGCCCTGATCGGCATCCCGCCGCTGTCGGGCTTCTTCACCAAGGACGCGATCATCGAAGCGGCGTTCAGCCAGGGCGGCTGGCGCGGCTGGGTGATGGGCGGCGCCGCGCTGCTGGGCGCCGGGCTCACCGCGTTCTACATGACGCGCCTGATGGTGATGACGTTCTTCGGCAAGGAGCGCTGGAAGGACATCAAGTCCAGCGACGGCCGGGACTTCCACCCGCACGAGTCCAAGGCGATCATGTGGGTCCCGATGGCGGTGCTGGCGGTCGGTTCGGTCGGTGCCGGCGCGTTCTTCGCCCTCGGTGACCGCTTCGCCCACTGGCTGACGCCCTCGGTCGGCGAGCTGGAGGAAGCGCACAACTCGCCGTTGAGCGCCGGGGTGATCTCCATCGCGGCGATCGTGTTCTCCGTGCTGGGCGTGCTGATCGCGTACCTGATCTTCCGCCGTGACGTCCCGGTCGAGCGGCCCGAGCGGGTCTCGTTCGTCACCCGCGCGGCTCGCAAGGACCTCTACGGCAACGCCCTCAACGAGACGCTGGTCGCCCGTCCGGGCACCTGGCTCGCGCGGGCGCTGGTGTTCGTCGACAACCGCGGCGTCGACGGTGCGGTCAACGGCCTGGCCGCCTCCCTCGGCGGCGGCTCCGGCCGGCTGAGGCGGCTCCAGACCGGGTTCGTCCGGTCCTACGCGCTTTCCATGCTGGGCGGCGCGTTCCTGCTTCTGGCGGCTCTCCTGCTGGTGAGGTTCTCCTGATGACCTGGTTGCTGATCCTCATCCTGGTGCCGCTCGCCGGCTCCCTGGTGCTGGCGTTCCTCAAGGGGAACGACCGCGCCGCGGTGCTGGCCGCGCTGGCGTTCTCGATCCTCGAGTTCCTGCTGATCATCCCGTTCTGGCTCAGCTACTCGCCCTCGGGCGCGCGGCTGCAGATGACGTCGAGCTTCGACTGGATCCCGAGCTTCGGGGTGCACATCGCGTTCGGCACCGACGGCATCTCGCTGATCATGATCGCGGTGATCGCCCTGCTGGTGCCGATCGTCGTCGGCGGCCTCGGCACGCTGGACAAGCTGCCGGCGGGCCGCAGCGCGGGCGGGTTCCTCTCGCTGATCCTGCTGCAGGAAGCGCTCACGATCGGCGTGTTCGCCGCGACCGACGTCTTCCTGTTCTACGTGCTGTTCGAGATCATGCTGATCCCGATGTACTTCCTGATCGGCGGCTACGGCGGCGCGAACCGGCAGTACGCGGCGGTGAAGTTCTTCCTCTACTCGTTCCTCGGCGGCCTGATCATGCTGGCCTCGGCGATCGGGGCGTACTCGCTCGCGAAGGACAAGCTCGGGCACGGCACGTTCGACTGGGCCACGCTGGTGACGGTCGTCCGCGACGCGCCGCTGTCCACCCAGATCTGGCTGTTCCTCGGGTTCTTCCTGGCGTTCGCGATCAAGGCGCCGCTGGTGCCGTTCCACACCTGGCTGCCGGACGCGGCGGGGGAGGCGCCGATCGGCGTCGCCGTCCTGCTGGTCGGCGTGCTGGACAAGGTCGGCACGTTCGGGTTCCTGCGCTACTGCCTGCCGATGTTCCCGGACGCGAGCAAGACCCTGGCGCCGCTGGTGCTGGTGCTTTCGGTGATCGGTGTCCTCTACGGATCGATCCTCGCCGCGGGCCAGCGGGACATGAAGCGGTTCATCGCCTACGTCTCGATCGCGCACTTCGGCTTCATCTCGCTCGGCATCTTCGCGTTCAACGAGCAGGCGATGGTCGGCTCGGCGACGTACATGCTGAACCACAGCATCGCGACCGGCATGCTGATCGTGGTGATCGGCCTGGTCGTCGCGCGCGGCGGGTCGACTCGCATTTCGGACTACGGCGGCATGGCCAAGGTGACGCCGTTGCTGGCTGGCCTGTTCCTGCTCGCCGGGCTGTCGACGCTTTCGCTGCCGGGCACCAACTCCTTCGTCTCGGAGTTCCTGGTGCTGATCGGGGCGTTCGTCGACCAGCCGGTGTACACGATCCTCGCGACGGTGGGCATGGTCCTCGCCGCGGCGTACGTGCTCTGGCTCTACCAGCGCGTCATGCAGGGCCCGGTCCGCGGTGACGCTCTCGTGGGCGTCGGCGGCGGGCCTGGCACCGCCATTGCGCCGGAGCTGGGTGCGAAGAAGGCCATCCGCGACCTGAACGGCCGCGAGATCGCGATCCTGGCGCCGCTGGTCGTCCTGGTCCTCTTCCTCGGCTTCTACCCGAAGCCGGTGCTCGACACAGTCACCCCGACGGTGCAGCAGACGCTGTCCGCGGTCCAGGGAGGCAAGTAACCGTGCTCGACATCCTCCTGACCCAGGCACCGGAGCCGGCGATCGTGACGCCGTCGGTGGACTACCCGGCGGTCCTGCCGATGCTGATCATCTTCGGCGCGGCGTGCGTCAGCGTGCTGGTCGAGGCGTTCGCCTCGAAGCGCTCGCGGTTCGGCCTGCAGGTCGGGCTGAGCCTGCTGGCGATCGTCGTGGCCGGCGTCAGCCTGATCCTCTACGCCACGGGCGACGCGCCCGCGGGCGGCGTCAAGACGTTCAGTGGCGCGATCTCGATCGACAAGCCGGCGCTGTTCCTCTGGGGCACGCTGCTCGCCCTGGCGGTCGGCGCGGTGCTGCTGATCTCCGACCGCGTGGTCGAGCCGGGCGGCGCGCTGGTCGCGCAGGCCGGCATCCGCCCGGGCACGGTCCAGGACCGCGCCCAGACGGCGACGGTCATGCAGACCGAGGTGTTCCCGCTGACGCTGTTCGCGCTCGGCGGCATGATGGCGTTCTGCGCGTCGAACGACCTGCTGACGATGTTCATCGCGCTGGAAGTGCTTTCGCTGCCGCTGTACCTGATGTGCGGCCTCGCACGGCGGCGGCGTTTGCTGTCGCAGGAGTCGGCGGTCAAGTACTTCCTGCTCGGCGCGTTCTCCTCGGCGTTCTTCCTCTACGGGCTGGCGCTGCTGTACGGCTACGCGAACTCCGTGAAGCTGGCGGACATCGCGGCCGCGGCGGCGGGCTCGGACCGGTCGGACACGCTGCTGTTCGCGGGCCTCGGCCTGCTGGTGGTCGGCCTGCTGTTCAAGGGTTCGGTCGGCCCGTTCCACACCTGGACCCCGGACGTGTACCAGGGAGCCCCGACGCCGGTGACGGCGTTCATGGCGGCGTGCACGAAGGTCGCGGCGTTCGGCGGGATCCTGCGGGTGCTGTCGGTGGCGTTCGGCTCGACCAGCTGGGAGTGGCGCGGCGTCCTCTGGGGCGTGGCGATCATCTCGATGGTGATCGGCGCGGTGCTGGGCCTGACCCAGACGGACGTCAAGCGCATGATCGCGTACTCGTCGATCGCCCACGCGGGCTTCCTCCTGATCGGCGCGATCGCGATGACCCGCGACGGGCTGTCGAGCACGCTGTTCTACCTGCTGGCGTACGGCTTCACGACGCTGGCGGCGTTCGGCGTGATCAGCCTGGTCCGCGATTCTTCGGGCGAGGCGACGCACCTCTCAGCGTGGGCCGGGCTGGCGAAGCGGTCACCCTTGCTGGCGGGCGTCTTCACGTTCTTGCTCCTGGCCCTGGCGGGCATTCCGTTGACATCGGGCTTCGTCGGCAAGTTCGTGGTGTTCTCGGCGGCACTGTCGGACGGAATGGCCCCCCTGGTCGTGGTGGCGCTGGTGTTCAGCGCGGTGGCGGCGTTCTTCTACCTGAGGGTGATCGTCCTGATGTACTTCTCCGAGCCGGCGGCCGACGGCCCCTCGGTATCGGTCCCGGGCTTCGGCACGGGAACGGCGATCTTCCTGGGCACGGCGGTGACGTTGATCCTGGGCCTGGTACCGGCCTTCGCCCTCGGCTGGGCCGGCGCGGGCGGGTTCGCCTCCTGAGCTGTGTTTCGTTTCCGGGCCGCCACTCTCGCTACGCGGGGGTGGCGGCCTTCAGTTTGTGGCTCAGTTGCTTCGGTTCGCCGGGCAGGACGCTGATGTAGCCATCGGCGAGGGAGATCCCGACGCGCCCGGCGTCGAGATCGAGGTAGTGGACCGTCGTGGTTCCGGCGTAGAGCTGCCCGAGGCCGAAGTGGGGCTGCTGGAAGAAGGCATCGAGTTCCTGCGCCTCCCGGCTCCGGGCAGGGGCGTCGTCGAAGATGTCGCTTTCTTCGTGCGGTTGAAAGTCCTTTTGCGGAAGCGAGAAGGGCTTGATCGGCGCGCTTTGCCACGGTGGCAGTCGTGCGACGAGGGCGTCGGCGGGGTGGGTATCGGGGGAGACCTCGCTGAGTTCGACGGTCTCGCCCCGGCAGACAACACTGACGGCGGAGCGGTTCAGCGCGGCGACGAGGATGCCGATCTGGCTTTCGGTGTCGCGGGCATAGGCGTAGAACTCTCGTGCCGGGTCGTCGATGATGCGGAGGACGTCTTCGAATTCGGGGGTGTAGCCGTCGCCTTGGGTGAAGCCGTGGTGGCTGAGTTCTTCGAAGGCTTCGCGGTTCACCCCGCGTTCGGCGCTGGGCGGGACGTACCGGAGTCCTTGGGCGAAGACCGGGTGCGAGTCGCCACCGCCGGCGTTGCGCAGGGCGGTGAGCAGGGTGTTCAGCGTGAGTTCGGCTTTGAGCATGGTGTCTAGTTCTTGGGCCGGTGCTCGCCGATTACCGGAGGCATCGGCTTTTCGGTGAACCCGCCGAAGGTTTCGTCGGGGTCGGCGTTGCGGAGGTAGGCGGCAATTTTCTTTTCTTTGTCTTCGTCTTTGCGCCCGCCGGCGGGGGTGGTCATGGGCATGCCGTTGGCGCCTCGTTGCCCGGTGGCTCCGCGGGGTGGCGCCGAGTTGGGGAGGCGTTCTTCCGGGAGCCGGGCGCCGGTGTTCGGTCCGGGGCCACGCATGCCTGTGCCCGGGTTCGTTCCTGTTCCCGATCCGGTGCCCGGCCCGGTGCCTGCCACTCCGCCTGGCCGGTAGCCGGTGCTCGTGCCGCTTCCGTATCCGCCGGTGCCGGGCCCGAATCCGCCGCCGGTGTAGCCACCGGTGCCAGGTCCGAAGGTGTTCCCGCCGAGGTTGCCGCCGTTGCTCCCGGGCTGCCCGGTGGGCCCGAACTGATACCCACCCTGAGCGGCGACGGGCTTGGGGACGTAGCTATTGGCGTAGGTGCCGTCCGGGTCGTTGCTGCCGGGCAGCCGGACGTTCTGGTTTTGCGTCTGGTTCTGTTTCTGGACTTGGTTTTGCACCTGGTTGCGAACCTGGTTCTGTCCGGGTTGGACGGTCTGCCGGTTCTGCTGCGCGGGTACTTGCGGCTGCCGCGGGTTTCGAGCCCACTCACCGGTATCGGTGGGGCCGGCCTTGCGCTGGGTGTCCTCGGTCATCCCGATGGGGGAGCCCGAGTTCGAGAGCTGCGCGTACCGGGCGGGCATCTGCTCACCATTGGTGCCACTGGCGGAGTGATAGGCACTGAAGGCATCGATGTTGGCCTGGCTGTCGGCTTGCCAGCCGGCGACTTTGGTTTTGTAGGAGCCAATGCCATCTCCGTTGATGGCGTGAAGGACATCCACCGCGGTGATCTCGGGAGGTTGAGCGGAAACGGGCTTGACGGAGTTCTTGGCGGTCCCGAAGGCATCCATCTGAGCACCCACAGCAGTCCGAGCAGTCTCAAGATGAACAGCATCATCAGCGGCGGCTTGAACGAGAGGAAGAGTGGCATCAGCGGCAGATTGCCCCGCGTCACCCTGCCACCCCGACATGGTCTTGGCGCGCAGAGCGTTGATCCGCTGAGCCCGCTCGATCATCCGATTGGTCAGGTGGGTAGCGCTGTCATGAGCATCTCCCAGCGACTGGCTGCCGTTTCCGCCGGTGATCTGCTCGTAGATTTGGGCTGCCGTCAGTGGGCCTTCGGTGGCCATCAGTTCGCTCCACGGAGGTTGCCGAGCATCTGTGAAGCGATGTCGTGAGCTGCCTCACAGGGGTCTTTCTTCCCGATATTGCCCTCAGATTGTGAAACATGGATGTCCACAACCTGCGTGTCGCTCACTCCCAGGGCAACAGCGCAGCGGCCGCGGGTGGTTCGCTCGTCGTTCACGCCGTACGCCACAATCGGAAAACCATCGATGGCTGTCAGGGGTTGGAAGAACTGGTACTGCTTGCCCTTTGCCGCATAGACGCTGGTCAGGCCAAGTTGGTCCGCTCCCGTGAAGATGACCGCTATGCCGGCCTGGGATACGTCAGGTGAGTCCCAAGCGCAACTGGGTCCGGCAGGTGCTTGCAAGTCGGATTTCCCGGATACTCCGGATCCCAGTAGGCCCGCGACTTGGTTGGTGTTCAGCGCATTGCACGGGTTCTGCTTGAATCGTGTGATATCGATCGGACTTGGGACCTTGGGGACCCCCGGACCAGGCACGTTGCTTCCGGTCTCAGATGAGGTGTTCGTGCTCGCTGTACCGCCTGCAGGTGACGGGGTACCCGGATTCGTGGTCGAGCAGGCCGCAATGGCGAGTAGCAATGCGCTGAGTACGAGGATGGTGCCGCGCATCAGAGGCTACCTCCGGTCTGCTTGATTTCGGCGGCCTGGTCGTCCTCAGTACTTGCGTACTTTCCCAGAGCAGCCTTGAACTTGGCAGCCATACTCCGGCAGTAGTCTTCGCGCTGGCTGAGTGTCTGGATCAGCGCATTCCCCGAAAGCTGGATTCTTTCGGCATTACCGCCGCTCGCGTACTCGGCACCAGGACCCTGGGTACGCGCGAGGACGATCGCGTGCTCCTGGTCGAGCTTGAACTCGTTGGCCAAGTCGTTCCACTCGTGCATCAACTCACGAAGTGTCGCCTCGTCGTAGCTGAACCCCGCACCGCCGGCCCCGCCCCCATAAGACCCAGCCTCACGCACAACCGGACCCACCGGTACCCCCGGCCCACCCCGCGGGTCGTAAATCGGTCCCTCAGGCATCCCTCGACCCCGTCGTCATCAGCTCTCCCCTAGCTTGCAGTGTGCTTCACCCCGCGCACCCTGCGTATCCGACGGCCAGCAGACTACCAGGGTTCCCCACCCCGAAAGCCGGGAAAGAAACGGGGGCCGCATACCGGCTGCGGCCCCCGGAATCGCTGTTACGGCGTGGGTGAACAGGATGTGTGGCCCAGCACCACCTGGCCGCTGATTCCCGACGCCGGGAGGAAGTCGATCCGCAGCATCGTCAGTCCGATGCTGCCGTCGCCCGGGAGGTTCTGGATGTTGAACACCGCGTTCGCCAGCACCGTTCCGTTGGACTTCTTGATCGGCGTCGTGTACCCCACCGGGACCGGGCTCGGCGGGTTCGTGATGCCCGACATCCCGCCGTAGCTCCAGTTCGCGTTCGTCTGCGTCTGGGTTGCCGTGCACGTCACCGTGTACGTCGCCAGCTTGATCCGCGGCCCGCCCGCGCTCACCAGTGCCGAGAGCTCGAACGCCTTGCCCGTCGCCGTGGACTTGGTCGAGGTCGCGTCCGTTTCCGGGTCCGTCACCGTTGTCGTGCAGGACGAGGTGCCGCCGCCGAAGACGATGCCCGTCTTCGTCACCTTCTGGGCCGTTGCGCTCGTCGGGCCGTCGACCGAGCACTTGCCCTGGACCGGCACCTTGATCGCCGTGTCGCCCTTGGTGAAGTCGGCCGAGCCGATCTGGGCGACGCCCGGTTGGGGCGCGGCCTGGGCGGGTGCGGCCAGGGCCAACCCGGCCAAGATCACTGTGCCGGTGAGTGCGCCGATGGTGTTGCGCATGTCGCGTCCTCCTTGACGATCGGGGAGAGCGACGCTCTTCCTCGAAGCTGAATATCCGCCCGCCGGAGACGTCCGTTGCGCCCGAAACCGCTGATCACCCCTTCGTGGATCATGAACCACCCTTCGGATAATCCCGGCGGTATCCGGATACACCCTTGTATCTCGATGCGCAGGCCGACGACCTCGGCGGACAGTCCTTCAACCCGGAAGGCACACTCACCTACAGTCACCACCCCGGCGGCTTCGGCTTCCGGGTCGCCGTCGAGGTCGCTCCGGGTGACGACGCCACTCGGCGCCGAGGTGTCATGTTCGTCACCGTTTCCGCAGGACAGCGGGTAAACGGCGGCGCGGGGTAGCCACTACGCTCAAGGCGATAACCCGACCGGTGCACGAGTAGAGCGGAGCCGACGTGTCTGTGCCTTCCCCAGCCCCCGGGGCGGGATCCCTCCCCGCTGCGCCGGGTGGCGCCCTCGAGGACCTGCGCGCGTCGGTCGGCCTGCAGATCGCCGACGAGACCCTGCTGCGCACGATCGCCACCGGGCTGGCCGACGTCGAGAAGCTGTTGCGCGAGGTCGTCCGCAGTGACGTCCAGGCCGTCAACGACGCCGCGTTGCACCTGGTCGAGGCGGGGGGCAAACGCTTCCGTCCGCTGTTCACCCTGCTGTCCGCGCAGTTCGGCCCGAAGCAGGACGACCACGTCGTGATCGCCGCCGCCGCGGTCGAGCTGGTGCACCTCGCCACGCTCTACCACGACGACGTCATGGACGAGGCGGACATGCGCCGCGGCGCCGAGAGCGTCAACTCGCGCTGGGACAACACCATCGCCATCCTCACCGGCGACTTCCTCTTCGCCCACGCCTCCCGTCTGGTCGCCGACCTGGGCACGGACGCGGCGCGGATCATCGCCGAGACCTTCGGCGAGCTGGTCACCGGCCAGATGCGCGAGACCGTCGGCCCCGGACCGGGTGACGACGCCGTCGCGCACTACCTCACCGTGATCGGGCAGAAGACCGGCTCGCTGATCGCCACCTCCGGCCGGTTCGGCGGGATGATGTCCGGTGCCGCCGACGAGCACATCGGCGCGCTCCGGCGCTTCGGCGACATCATCGGCGCCGCGTTCCAGATCTCCGACGACATCATCGACATCGCGTCGCCGTCCGACGAGCTCGGCAAGGCGCAGGGCACCGACCTGCGCGAAGGCGTCCGGACGCTGCCCATGCTGTACGCGCTGGCCGACCCGGGCACGGACCCGCGGCTCATCGAGCTGCTGTCGGGCCCGATCGCCGACGACGCCGTCGTCCAGGAAGCCCTGGAGCTGCTCCGGGCGAGTAGCGGACTCGATCGAGCACGCGTCACCCTTTCCGACTACGCTCAGCGCGCGCGAGCCGAGCTTGCCGCGTTGCCCGCGTCACCCGCCCGGGACGCGTGCGAGTCGGTCGCCGACTACCTGGTCGCGCGCACGCACTAAACAGGGGCAGGAAAGAGATGTCCATTTTCGGACAGGTTTGGCTGTGGAGTCTCGCGGCGTTCTTCGTCGGGGTGCTGCTCACCTGGCTGGTGCTGGTGCTGCCGCTCCGCAGGAGCGTTCGCAAGCTGGAGAGTTCGCTGGCGCAGGCCCACGCCGACGCCGCGCGCACGCCCGCGAACGCCGCCGGGCTGGCCGCGCCGGGCACCGAGGTCTTCCGGCCGGAGCCGCGGCCCGAGCCGCGCCCGGAGCCGGAGCCCGTGCGGCAGGAGACCTCCTACCCGGGGACGCTCGTCGCCCCGGCGCCGTACAACCGCGACGACGTCCACGACGACATCGACGCGGACTTCGCCGAGCTGGACTCGCAGGTCCCGCCGGGCAGCCACCCGGACCCGGACGACGCCTTCCGGCCGGAGCCGGACCTCGAGCGCGAGGACGACGCTGCGTACCGGGCCTCGGAGACCCAGGTCATGGCCCCGGTCGCCGACCCGGAGGCCGAGGACCCGTACCGCGCCGCCGCGACCGAGTACCTGGCGCCCGAAGACGAACTCGAGCCCGTCACGCCGGCGCTCTCCCGGCTCGAGCAGCAGCTCGACCCGGAGCCCGCCGCCGGATCGCTGTTCCAGCCCCCGGGCGAGGACGCGCCGGCGCCGGACTGGTTCGACCACGAGCCGCCGTCGGAGCGCTCGGCGTTCGAGGAGCCGATGGAGCGCACGCGCTACCTGTCGGTCGGCGGCGACCAGGTCGACGAGGACGAGCCGGAGGAGGCGCCGCAGTACGCGTTCGCCGGCGACGACGGCGACCCGGACGTGCCGCCGGAGACCCCGGCCGAAGCGACGCAGGTGCTGCCGAAGCGGCAGCCCCGGGAGGCGCTGCGCGGCGGATTCGAGACGCCGCAACCGATCCAGCCGTCGATGCGCACCGTCGAGCGGCGCGAGACCGACCACTCCGGCGGGCACAGCGGTTCGCTGTTCGAGCCGTCGGTGCAGCCGAACCAGGCCGCCCTCGCGGCACCGGAGCCCCCGCCCGCGCGGCAGCAGCCCGCCGACGCGGTCCCGCCCGGCCCGTTCGGCCCCGGTTCGGCGATGCCGCGGCCCGGTGGCGGCCGGCCGGGTGACGGGTTCGAGGTGAAGGCGAGCGTGACGGCGTTGCGGTACTGCACCGACGAATCGGCGCAGTTCCCGAAGATGGTGGCCGAGGTGTGGTTCCGGACCGCCGAGGACGCCGAGCGGGTCGGGTTCCGGCCGCTCAGCTGAGTTTTCCCGTGACGAAGGGCCGCCTCCGGGCGGCCCTTCGTCGTTTCACGCCGCCTGGAACAGGACCAGGGCCGCGCCGCCGGGATCGGTGACGACGACCAGGGAGCCGACCGGAAGGTCGGTGCGCTCGCGCACGATCTTTCCGCCCAACGCCACGGCTTTCGCCGCCGCGGAGTCCACATCGGACACCGGCGCGTAGGGCAGCCACTGCGGCGCGCGGTCGTCGCCGGGAGCCAGCTCGGTCAGGCCGCCCCACGGCGCACCGCCGTCGGTCAGCAGGGCACCGGACGTCTGCCAGCCGAGCAACTCGCCGAAGAACCGCTTGGTGCCGTCCACATCGGACGTCCGGACGTCGAAGAACACGAAAGGTCGCATGACCCAAAACTTAGGACACGTGTCCTAAGTCTGGCAACCCCCGAAACGGCGAAGGCCGCCACGCGCGGGGCGTGGCGGCCTTCGGAGAAGCGAAAAGCTACGCGACCGTCCAGGTGTCCTTGCCGCGCAGGAGGCCCTGCAGGTCGGGCTTGCGGGCCGCGCGGGCCTGCTCGACCTGGGCGCGGGCGCCGTCGTCGTACGTCGGGCGCTCGACCTGGCGGAGGATGCCCGTCGGGACGTGGTTGAGGCTCTGGTCGCCCAGCCGCGACAACGCGAACGCGTACGACGTGTCCTGGATCGACGGGTCGTGCACCACGACGTTGTCTTCGCCGATGTCGGCGACCTTCGCGACGTCCAGGCCGCCCCACTCGCCGCGCTTGACGCCGAACTCCTGGTTGGGGCCGAAGCGGATCGGCTCGCCCGCGCGCAGCGGGATCAGCCGGGTGGCGGCCTCGTCGGCGTCCTTGAGGACGTCGAACGCGCCGTCGTTGAAGATCGGGCAGTTCTGGTAGATCTCCACCAGCGCCGACCCGCGGTGCTCGGCCGCGGCCTGCAGGACCTCGGTCAGGCCCTTGCGGTCGGAGTCCATCGCCCGGCCCACGAACGACGCCTCCGCGCCGATCGCCAGCGAGAGCGGGTTGAACGGCGTGTCCACCGACCCCATCGGCGTCGACTTGGTGACCATGCCCTGGCCCGAAGTCGGGGAGTACTGGCCCTTGGTCAGACCGTAGATCCGGTTGTTGAACAGCAGGATCTTGATGTTCACGTTGCGGCGCAGCGCGTGGATCAGGTGGTTGCCGCCGATGGACAGCGCGTCGCCGTCACCGGTGACGACCCACACCGACAGGTCCGGGCGCGTGGTCGCGAGCCCGGTCGCGATCGACGGCGCGCGACCGTGGATCGAGTGCATGCCGTAGGTGTTGAGGTAGTACGGGAAGCGCGACGAGCAGCCGATGCCCGAGATGAACACGATGTTCTCGCGCTTGAGGCCCAGCGTGGGCAAGAAGGACTGCACCGCGTTGAGCACGACGTAGTCGCCGCAGCCGGGGCACCAGCGGACTTCCTGGTCGGACTTGTAGTCCTTGGCCTTCTGGGGCTCTTCGGTGGTGGGCACGAGGTCGAGGCCACCGATGGCCGGAAGCCCGATGTCGATCGCGGTCACTTCGCCGCCTCCGTAGTGATGCTCGTGATGATCTCCGAGAACAGGTTCTGCAGCTCTTCGGCCTTGAACGCCATCCCGGCGACCTTGGTGTGCGAGTGGACGTCCACCAGGTACTTCGCGCGCAGCAGCAGGGACAGCTGGCCGAGGTTCATCTCCGGCACCACGACCTTGTCGTAGCTGCGCAGGACGTCGCCGAGGTTGGTCGGCAGCGGGTTGAGGTGGCGCAGGTGGGCCTGCGCGATCGGCATCCCGAGCTTGCGCACCCGCCGGCACGCCGCGCCGATCGGGCCGAACGAGCTGCCCCAGCCCAGCGCGAGCACGCGGGCCTTGCCGCCGCTCGGGTCGTCGACGACCAGGTCGGGGACGTCGATGCCGTCGATCTTCGCCTGCCGCAGCCGGACCATCTTGTCGTGGTTGTCCGGGTCGTAGGAGATGTGGCCGGTCTTGTCGGCCTTCTCCAGCCCGCCGATGCGGTGCTGCAGCCCGGGGGTGCCCGGGATGGCCCAGGCGCGGGCGAGCGTCTCGGGGTCGCGCACGTACGGCCAGAACTCGCCGGAGTCGTTGTCGGCGTTCGGCTCGGACGCAAACTCGACGCGCAGGTCGGGCAGCGTCTCGACGTCCGGGATCAGCCACGGCTCGGAGCCGTTGGCGATCGCGCCGTCCGAGAGCAGCAGCACCGGCGTGCGGTACTTGAGCGCGATCCGGGTGGCCTCGACGGCCGCGTCGAAGCAGTCCGCGGGGGACAGCGGCGCGACGATCGGGACCGGCGACTCGCCGTTGCGGCCGAACATCGCCTGCAGCAGGTCGGCCTGTTCGGTCTTGGTCGGCAGGCCGGTCGACGGGCCACCGCGCTGGACGTCGATGACGACCAGTGGCAGCTCCACCATCACGCCGAGGCCGACGGCTTCGGACTTCAGCGCGACACCCGGGCCGGACGTCGAGGTGACGCCGAGCGCGCCGCCGTACGACGCGCCGAGGGCGGCGCCGATGCCGGCGATCTCGTCCTCGGCCTGGAAGGTGATGATGCCGAAGTTCTTGTGCTTGGACAGCTCGTGGAGGATGTCCGACGCCGGCGTGATCGGGTAGGTCCCGAGCAGGATCTGCAGGCCGGAGCGCTGCCCGGCGGCCACGATCCCGTAGGCGAGCGCGGTGTTGCCGGTGATCTGCCGGTAGGTGCCCTGGGCCAGCTTCGCCGGCGCGACCTGGAACGTCGTCGCGAACGACTCGGTGGTCTCGCCGTAGTTCCAGCCGGCCCGGAAGGCCAGGATGTTGGCCTCGGCGATGTCCGGCTTCTTCGCGAACTTCTCGCGCAGGAACCGCTCGGTGCCCTCGGTGGGCCGGTGGTACATCCACGACAGCAGGCCGAGGGCGAACATGTTCTTGCAGCGCTCGGCGTCCTTCTTGCCGAGGCCGGTGTCGGCGAGCGCGCCCTGGGTCAGCGTCGACATGGCGACCCGGTGCACCTGGTAGGGCGCGAGCGTGTCGTCGTCGAGCGGGTCGGTGGCGTAGCCGACCTTGGTCAGGTTGCGCTTGATGAAGTCATCGGTGTTGAGGATGATCGTCCCACCGCGCGGGACGTCGCCGAGGTTCGCCTTGAGCGCGGCCGGGTTCATCGCCACCAGCACGTCCGGGCGGTCGCCGGGCGTGAGGATGTCGTAGTCGGCGAAGTGCACCTGGAAGCTCGAGACGCCGGGGATCGTGCCCTGCGGCGCGCGGATCTCGGCGGGGAAGTTCGGCATCGTCGACAGGTCGTTGCCGAACGCGGCGGCCTCGGACGTGAAGCGGTCGCCGGTCAGCTGCATGCCGTCACCCGAGTCGCCGGCGAACCGGATGACGACCCGGTCCAGCTTGCTGATCTCGGTCGGCCTGGTCGCGGCGAGCGAGCCGTGACCAGCGCCGTTGCCGTTCGCACTCGTGCTCATGGGTCAGGGATTCCCTCTCTCCCGACGTTGCGGCCATCGGTCGCCTGCCCGGTGCAGTGACACGCGGATCACCAGGCCCTACCACGAGGTTAGCTCGCGCCCGACCACGATGTTCCTAGACTCCCGGCGTCCGGAGCGACCTCATTGCTGCGCTACCGGTTCTCCTGCGCTGGTCCGACAAATATGTGTAACTGATGGTAACGGGTAAACCCCTGTCCTCGCTGTGACTCGTGTCTCGCGTAGGGGTGTCCACCTGCTGGGATCAGGAGTGGGAACGGATCCGCGCCCGCATGGCCTCGAGCCGTTCGGCGAACTCCGGCGAAGCCAGCGACGCGAGCTGCGGCTCGATCTCGACGTCGACGGCGTCGGCGTGCGCGGCCAGCGAGGCGGTCGTCCGGAGGCTGCGCTTGGTGGCCAGCAGCGCCTCCCGCGGCGCGGCGACCGCCGGGGCGGCGAGCTCCAGCGCGGCGTCGATGAGGTCGCCTTCGACGACTTTGAGGGCCAGCCCGGCCCGTACGGCGGCATCGGCGTCGAGCGGCTGCCCGAACAACGTCATCGCCGCGGCCTGCTGGGGGCCGGCCAGGCGTTGCGTCATCCACGTCATCCCGCCGCCGGGGTGCAGCCCGAGCTCGAGGAACCGGGCGACGAACTTGGCGCGCGGCCCGGCGAGCCGGACGTCGGCGGCGAGCGCCAGGTTCAGCCCGGCCCCGACGGCGGCGCCCCCGACCGCGGCGATGGTCGGCAGCGCGCACCGCGCGACGGCGAGGAAGCCCTCGTAGATGGCGCGCAGGCCGGCTTCGTCGGCGCGGCCGAGCGCGGCGAGATCGGCGCCGGCGCAGAAGGCGGGCGGCGTGCCGGTGACGACGACGGCGTGGATCGACTCGTCCTGTTCGGCGGCTTCGACGGCGGCCGCGAGCTGGGCGGAGAGGTCGAGGGTGAGCGCGTTGCGGCTGCCGGGCGCGTCGACGGTCAGCAGCGCGACGCCTCCGGTGTGCTCGCTGACGATGCTGTCGGTCATCGCGTCAGGGTATTAGTGGTGCATGGGGGAATTGCTGGTGGTGCTGGTGGGCAACCTGCTGACGATGATCGACATGACGGAGCTGTTCGGCGGCCGCCGTCGCCGATCCCGGGCTGCGGCCCTCGCGCGCGGCGCGCGAGTCGAGATCCCGTGCGTACTGCGCTTCGAGGAGCTGACGGCCGGTCGCGAACGCCGAGGCAGGCTGGCGGTGGGTGACGGCCCGGTGCGGTGGCTCCCGGTGGGGGGAGAACCGGCGGAGTTCGACCCGGGCGAGCTGACGATGCAGGCGGTCGACCGGCAGGCGGTGACGTTCCACGCGGCGGGCGGCCGCACCGAGCTGCGCCTGCACCCGGACGAGGCACCCCTGGTCCTGCGGGCTCTCGCGAGCTGAGCAGGCCTCCGGCCCCGGTGTCCAGCGTATCGGCGACGGCCGACAGTTCGGCGGCCCCGATGCCCCGGGGCGCGGACCTGTCCACAAGTGCCGCGGCCTGTGGAAGATGCGGCGGCTGTCCCCGGGTGCCGCGGGGCGGTGTGAAAGCGCGCGGACTTGTCCACCTGCGCTGCGGCCGGTGGAAGAAGCGGCGGCTGTCGCCAGGTGCCACGGGGCTGGGCGAAAGCGCGCGGACCTGTCCACAAGTGCCGCGACCTGGGGACCGGTCCCGCGCACCCCGCGCGCATCCGCCCAGAACTGTCGGTACGCGCCGCTAGGCTGGAAGAAGGGGGCCGGAGGCGCGCGCCCGCTCAGCTCTCCGGGGTCGGGGGCCGCTCCAGCAGCCGGGAAAGCACCACCGTCGATACCGTCCGGTCCACGATCTCCAGCCCGCGCAGCCGCTCCAGCGCCGTCTCCAGGTGATGGATGTCCGCCGCTCGCAGGTGGACGATCGCGTCCGCCGCTCCCGATACCGTGTACGCCGCCACCACCTCCGGCAGCGGCTCCAGCCGGGCGCGGATGCGGGCCGGCGTGATGTTGCCCTGGCACGTGACCTCGACGAACGCCTCCGTTCCCCACCCCAGCGCCTCCGGGTCGACCACCGCCGTGAAGCCCCGCAGGATGCCCGTTTCGAGGAGCCGGTCGACCCGCCGCTTCACCGCCGGGGCGGACAGGCCGACCACTTTGCCGATCTCCGCGTAGCTGGAGCGCGCGTTCGCCACGAGGCACGAAACGATTCGCTGGTCGATGGTGTTCACACGCAACACTTAGCACAGATACGCGCAGCGAACAGCGATTGATTGCGATATTAGGCGCCCCTTACCCTACAATCATGCAGGGATCATCGCCAATGCGCGTACCGACCACCCGTCGATACCTGATGTGCCCCCCGCGCCACTTCGCGGTGGACTACGTGATCAACCCCTGGATGGACCCGACCCAGCCGGTCAGCGCCGACGTCGCGATGGCGCAGTGGACCGAGCTGCGCGACACCTACCGCCGCCTCGGCCACACCGTCGAGGAGATCGACGCCCAGCCCGGCCTGCCCGACATGGTCTTCGCCGCGAACTCCGGCACGGTCGTCGACGGCCGCGTGCTCGGCTCCCGGTTCCGCGCGCCGCAGCGCGCCGCCGAGGCCGAGCACTTCCGCCGCTGGTTCGTCGAGCACGGCTACCGCGACATCACCATGCCGGAGAAGATCAACGAGGCCGAGGGCGACTTCGCCTGGACCGGCACCCTGCTGCTGGCCGGCACCGGCTTCCGCACCGACCCGGCCGCGCACGCCGAAGCCCAGGAGGTCCTCGGCGTCCCGGTCGTCTCGCTGCACCTGGTCGACCCGCTGTACTACCACCTCGACACGGCGTTGTTCGTGCTCGCCGAAGCGACGGACACGACGCGCGCGCAGATCGTCTACTACCCGGAGGCGTTCTCGGCCGGCACGCGCCGCGTGCTGGAGCGGCTGTTCCCCGACGCCGTGCGAGCGACGAAAGAAGACGCGGAGTGTTTCGGCCTCAACGGCGTCTCCGATGGCCGCAATGTCGTCCTGCCCGTCGAGGCCACCCGGTTGGGTGAACTCCTCGCCGATCGGGGGTACGAGCCGGTCTACGTCGACATCTCCGAGCTGCGGAAAGCCGGCGGCGGACCCAAGTGCTGCACCCTGGAAATCCGGAAGGGCTGATTTTCGCCGAATCCTGTAACTCACCCGTTTGCCATGGCGATTAATCGAGGTAACAAATCGACTACTCGCGGTGGCAGGCGGTGGGAGTGGTGACGGTGAACCTCGCCCTGCACGGGATCGGGCGGCCGGCGCGTCAGCTCGACCCGGGCGAGAACGAGCGCTGGGTGACGGTCGAGCAGTTCGAGCAGCTGCTCGAGGCCGTCGCCGAGCGCGAAGACGTCCACCTCACGTTCGACGACGGCAACGAGTCGGACGTCGAGATCGCCCTGCCGAGGCTGGTCGACCGCGGGTTGACGGCGGAGTTCTTCCCGCTCGCCGGCCGCCTCGGCCAGCGCGGCTACCTCGAGCGCGGCGGCCTGCGCGAACTCGTGCGCGCGGGGATGGAGATCGGCTCGCACGGCTGGGAGCCACGCGACTGGCGCCACCTCGACGAGCGCCACGCCCGTCGCGAGCTGACCGACGCGCCGAATCTGCTCGGCGACCTGTGCGGACGTCAGGTGCGCCGGTTCTCGCTGCCGTTCGGCGCGTACGACCGCCGGGTGCTGAGCCGGCTGCGGCAGGCGGGCGCGACGCGGGTGTACACGAGCGACGGCGGCGCGGCGAGCCACGACGAGTGGCTGCAGGCGCGGACCGAACTCCGGCACG